>DATFQI010000440.1:0-2127 GCA_035264365.1 Solirubrobacteraceae bacterium | reverse complement strand
GATCGTCAACGTCTCCTCGATCTCGGGCACGATGGGCAACGCCGGCCAGGCGAACTACGCGGCCGGCAAGAGCGGCGTGGTGGGCCTGACGAAGACGCTGGCCAAGGAGTGGGGGCAGTTCAAGATCAACGTCAACGCGGTCGCCTTCGGCTGGATCGAGACGCGCCTGACCGCCTCGAAGGTCGACGACAACACGATGGAGATCGGCGGCGAGAAGGTGCAGCTCGGGATCCCGGACCAGATGCGGGGGATGGCCTCGATGCTGATCCCGCTCGGGCGCACGGGCACGCCCGAGGAGGCCGCCGGCGGCGTGTTCTTCCTCTGCTCGCCGTGGTCGAACTTCGTCCACGGGCAGGTGCTCAACATCACCGGCGGGCAGTTCACCGGGATGACGACGTGACGGCGGTCTCGACGGTCGGCGAGGCGGATCTCGGCGAGCTGCTCCCGCTGGTGCGGGGCTATGCCGACTTCTACGAGGTCTCGCCGTCCGACGAGGCGCTCATGCAGCTCTCGCGCACGTTGATCGCCGACCCGGAGCGCGAGGGCATGCAGTTCCTCGCCCGCGACGGCGAGGGCCGCGCGATCGGCTTCGCCACCGTCTACTGGCTGTGGTCGACCACGAGCGCGACGCGGATCGGGCTGATGAACGACCTCTACGTGGCGCCCGAGGGGCGCGGGTCCGGCGCGGCGGAGGCGCTCATCGAGCGCTGCCGCGCGGCCTGCTGCGAGCGCGGCGCCTCCAAGCTGACGTGGCAGACCGCGAAGGACAACGCCCGGGCGCAGGCGGTCTACGACCGCATCGGCGGCGAGCGGCAGGAATGGCTCGACTACTCGCTCAAGGCATAGGCTGCGGCCCATGAAAGTCGTGAAACCGAGCGATGAGGAGCGCGACGTCCCGCGCGGGGTGGTCGGCGGAGCCGAGATCTCGCAGGCGACGACGGGCGCCACGAACATCTACATGGGCGTGTTCCGCGTGCCGCCCGGCGCGCGCTCGCGCCCCCACTACCACGAGGCCTGCGAGAGCGCCGTCTACATGCTGTCCGGCCACCTGTCGGTCAAGTGGGGCGACCACCTCGAGCAGGAGGTCGAGATCGGCCCGGGCGACATGGTCTACGTGCCGCCCCGCGAGACCCACATCCTCCAGAACCTCTCCGACGCGGAGCCCGCCGAGTACGTCGTCGCGCGAGACTCGCCGACCGAGGACTCCGTCGAGGTCCCCTGGGCCGGCTGAGCAATTCGAAGGGTCAGTTCCTCGGTCTATACGCGAGGAACTGACCCCTCGCGCACGCCCGCTTGACGGATCGGCGTTGTGAGTGCATACTCACTACCAATGGTTAGTGACCGCTCACAAGGAGCCCTTCGCATGCGACCCAAGTGGACGTTCGCGGTCGTCTCGACCGCGCTGTTCATGGTTGTCCTCGACAACCTCGTGGTGACCACCGCGCTGCCCAGCATCCGCGCGGACCTCGGCGCGACGATCGAGTCCCTCCAGTGGACCGTCAACGCCTACACGCTCACGTTCGCGGTGCTGCTGCTCACCGGCGCGGCGCTCGGCGACCGCTTCGGCCGCAAGCGGATGTTCGCGATCGGCGTGACGGCGTTCACCGTCGCCTCCGCCGCCGCAGCGCTCGCCCCCACCACCGGCGCGCTGATCGCCGCCCGCGCCATCCAGGGCGCCGCCGCCGCGTCCGTGCTGCCGCTGACGCTGACGCTGCTCTCCGAGGCCTTCCCGGCCGGCCGGCGCGGCCTCGTCCTCGGCCTCTGGTCCGGCCTCTCCGGCCTCGCCGTCGCGGTCGGCCCGCTGGTCGGCGGCGCCGTCGTCGACGGCATCTCCTGGCACTGGATCTTCTGGATCAACGTGCCGATCGGCATTGTGCTCGTCCCGCTGGCGATCCGCTTCCTGAGCGAGAGCCACGGGCCGGCGAAGCACCTCGACCTGCCCGGCCTGGCGCTCGGGGGCCTCGGCCTGCTCGGCGTCGTCTACGGCATCGTGCGCGGCAACGAGGTCGGCTGGGCCTCCTCTCAGATCCTCGGCTCGCTGATCGCCGGCGCCGTGCTCGTCGCCGCGTTCGTGGCCTGGGAGCTGCGCGCCCCGCACCCGATGCTGCCGATGCGCTTCTTCCGCTC
>DATFQI010000439.1:0-17779 GCA_035264365.1 Solirubrobacteraceae bacterium | reverse complement strand
CGCCTGGGCGCTCGTTCGCCGACGCGTCCACGCCTGCAACTGCAAACGCTCCTGATCAGACAGCTCGATCCCAACGGCAACATTCGGTGGCATAACCACCTCATCCCCGCTGCTACCGATTTAACGCCTCATATCACTAGCCGATGACCGGCAGCAGGCGGTCGGCGGCCATCTGCGACAGCTCCGCCTGCATCTGCTCGGTGACGATCTCGTAGGCCTGCCGCGGGTCGGCGCCGGCGCCGAGCTCCTCGCGCAGGTCGATGCGCGGCAGCACCCGGATCGAGATCTTCGACGGCAGCGGCACGCGCAGGGGCAGGTCGAGCAGCGTCACGCCCAGGGGCGGCGCCACCTGGACCGGGAAGACCTTCAGCCGCAGCGCCCGGTCGAGCCCGAGCAGCCGCGAGATCCGCTGGCCCTGGCCGAGGAAGAGCGCCGTCTCCTGGCCGCCGATCGCGACGACCGGCACGATCGGCACGCCGAGCTCGAGCGCGAGCTTGACGAAGCCGGTGCGGCCGGCGAAGTCGATCTTGTCCTGCTCCCAGGTCGGGCGGTAGGTCTCGTGGTCGCCGCCCGGGTAGACGAGCAGCGCCGCGTCGCGCTCCAGCGCGGCCCGCATGTTGTCCGGGCTGGCGGGCACGGTCCCGAACCGGCACAGGCTCGCGCGCGCGCCGGGCACCTGGAAGACGAGGTCGTGGGCGAGCTGGTGGAAGCGCCGCTCCGCCCCGAAGTGGTCGTAGAAGTGCTGGGCGAAGACGAACGTGTCCGCGATCAGCGTGCCGCCCGAGTGGTTGCCGACCAGCAGGACCGGCTCGTCGACCGGGATGTGGTCCAAGCCCTCGACATCGGCGCGGAAGTACAGCTCGCTCCAGGTGCGGATCGCGGGCAGCGTGCCGCGCACATAGTCGGGATCGCGGCACTCCAGCCAGTCGTCGGACGTCGCGCCGTTCAGTACCCCGAACGGGTCGAGCGAGCGGGCGACGTCGCCTGCCATCGCCTTCGCCATGGTGAGCGAGCCGCCGATGAAGCCGGAGCCGAGCATGCTCCGGCCGTACCCGGCGAGTGCTGAGCGCACGCGCAGCGATTTGTCTGCGCGTAGGCGTCCTCGATATGGTCAGAGTGTCTCAGTGCTAGAGCCGAGTTTGATCGACGAGGATGACGTCGCCGTCGTCGTGGCAGACGACGAGCGCCGCTTCGTGCACGCCAACGCCGCGGCGTGCGGGCTGCTGGGCATCGAGCACGACGAGCTGATCGGGATGCGAGTCGAGGAGGTCACCGGCACGCCGCTCGACGAGATCGAGTCCAACTGGGGCCGCCTGCGCGGGGCCGGGGTGCTGGTCGGCAGCTTCCCCCTGCGCAGTCCGGTCGGCGTGCGCCAGATCCCGTACATCGCCGTCGCGGACGTCACGCCCGCCCGCCACCTCGCGATCCTGATCCCGGCGCGCGGCGACGGCAGCTGGAAGCCGCTGAGCCAGCGCGAGCGCGAGGTCGTCGCGCTCGTCGCCGGCGGCGCCACCGGGCGCGAGGTCGGGGAGGAGCTGTCGGTGACCGCCGCGACCGTCGAGACGCACATCCGCAACGCGATGCGCCGGCTCGGCGCCCGCAACCGCTCGCATCTCGTGACGCTGGCGATCCTGCGCCACGAGATCGAGGTCGGCGACGTCGGGGTCTAGTCGCTCGGCGGACGCACGATCGTCACGCGCCCGTTCGGCGTGCTGAGCCAGAGGTCGTCGCCGACGGTCGTGATGCCGCGGATCCCGAACTGCGGCAGGCCGGTCGACGAGCGCACCTTGCCGGAGCGCACGTCGAGCTCGATCAGCCGGTCGCGCCCGGTCGCCGTGTCGGTGGCGTGCAGCCAGGCCGTGCCGCCGAGCACGAGCGGGAGGCTGACGGTCGTGCCGAGCTCCCGCCGCCAGAGCTCCCGGCCGTCGCGGACGAGCACGAGCTCGCCGCCGTTGGCGCCGTAGAGGAGACCCTCGTCGGTCGGCACGACGACCTGCGCGCCGGCCACGGGCACCTCGTCGGACGCCGTCCTGCGGCCGCTGCCGAGGTCGTAGCGGTCCAGGGTCCCGTTGCGCGTGAGCACCCACAGCTCGCCGCGGGCGACGAACGCCCAGAGCGGCCCCGGCTCGCCGGCCGGCTGGCGGAACCTGATGAACGACACCGGCCGGGCTGTTGCGGAGTCGAGCGCGATCGCGCCGCGGTTGGTGATCACCCACGGCCGGCCCTGCTCGATCTGGACGTCGAAGACGATCGGCGCCTGCGCGGCGGGCATCGTCACGCGCGCGGTGATCTTGTTCGTGGCCGGGTCGATCCGCAGCACGCGATGACCGCCGTCGCTGCTGGGCGCCCGCGCGACCGCCCAGACGGCGCCGGCGCCGGCGTTGAGCAGCGGGTCGCCGCCGAAGGCGTTGGTGTCGCCGCCGGTGCGGATCCGGGCCTGGACCTGGTGGCTGCGCGGGTCCACGCGCAGCACCCGGAGGTCCTTGCTGTCCGCAACCCAGACCGAGCCGTGGCCCGCGCTGATGAAGCCCAGGTTGTCCGCGAGCGGGAAGTCCGCGATGACCTTCGGGTGCGCGACCGCGTGCTCGCCGCCCCAGCGCAGGCCCCCGGCGACCACGACGGCCACGACCAGGGCGGCGGCGAGCGCGGCGGCCGTGACGACCGCCGGCCGCGGCATGCCGTGGCGCAGGCCGGCGAGCCGCCGTTCCAGCGGGCTGCGGCGCTCGTCGCGCAGCGCGGCCTCGCGGAGCTGCAGCTGCAGCCTGGTCGTGAAGTCCTGGCTCATTCGTGCCTCCCGATCTTCCGTCGCGCCGTGGCCAGCCCGCGGCTGACCCGCTTGCGCACTACGGCCTCGCTCGTCTGAAGCTCTCCCGCGATCTCGCCGTAGCCGCGCTCGTCGATCACGTGGGCGCGGACCGCGAACTCCTGGTCGGCCGGCAGCCCGGCCAGCAGCGCGCCGCTCTCCCCCAGCGCCTCGATGTGGGCGATGTCGGCGTCGGTGAGGTCGATGCGCTCCATCCCGAGCTTGCGGCACATCCGCCGCTCGGCGTAGCCCTTGCGCTGGGCGTCGGCGAGCTTGCGCGACGCGATGCCGAACAGCCACGAGGCCGCCGCGCCCTTGCGCGGCCGGTAGCGGCGGCGGCCCGCGAGCGCGGCAGCGAACGTCTCCGACACGAGGTCCGCGGCCAGCTCCGCGTCGCCGGTGCGACGGGCGAAGTAGCCCAGGACCACGTCGACGTGCCGCAGGTAGAACTCCTCGAACGAGCGGGCATCCGCTGCGCTCAGCAGGTCCTCGTCGCTACGGGTCGTGCTGCGCATCCACCCCGTCCTTCGGGACAATGCCGTCCGTTGTGACCCATCCTCCCAGGATCCCCGGCCCTGCGCTCGTGACCGGCGCCGGGCGCGAGCGCAAGATCGGCACCGCGATCTGCCGCGCGCTGGCGGCCGCCGGCCATTCGGTTGCGTTCAGCGTGGCGCCGGGCGACGACGGGAGTGCGCTGGCCGCCGAGCTGGATGCGGCCGCGATCGAGGTCGACCTCGCGGACCCGGACGCGCCGGCCGAGCTGCTCGACGCCGCGACGGAGCGCCTCGGCTCACTGCCGTCGGTGCTCGTCAACAACGCCGCGGTGTCGGTCAACGGCGGCTACGCGCAGCTGGACGCCGCGACGCTCGACGCCCACTACGCGGTCAACGTGCGCGCCCCGGCGCTGCTCTCGTGCGAGCTGGCCCGCCGCCACACGGCGGGCGAGCCGGGGCGGATCGTCTGCCTCACGAGCGGCCAGTCGCTCGGGCCGATGCTCGGCGAGCTGCCGTACGCGACCACGAAGGCGGCGCTGGAGATGTTCGTGCGCCAGCTCGCGCCGGAGGCGATGGCACTCGGGATCACGGTCAACGCGGTCAACCCGGGCGTCACCGACACGGGCTGGGTCACGGAGGAGATCCGCGCCGACGTGCTGCCGCGGATGCCGGCCGGGCGGATCGGCGACGGCGAGGACGCCGCGCGGCTGATCGGCTGGCTGTGCTCGGCCGACGCCGGCTGGGTGACGGGCCAGGTGATCGGCTCAGAGGGCGGCTTCATCCGCCGCTAGCTGCTCACGGGGCAGCGGCGCGCGCATGATCCACAGCGCCGGCGCGATCACCAGCACCGCGCCGCCGATCGCGAGCGCGGCGACGCCGATCGCGGCGAGCGCGAGCCCGCCGACGAGCGCGAGCGTGGCGCCGGTGAGTCCGGCGAGCAGGTCGTTGAAGCCGAGCAGCTTGCCGCGCTCCCACGGGGCGGCGCAGTCGGCGAGCGTGGCGGTGGCGGCCACGAACGAGAGGTTCCAGCCGATCCCGAGCCCGAACAGCGCGACCGCGGTCACGGCGACGCCCGTCACCCACAGCAGGCTCAGCGCCGAGGCGGCCATGATGAGCAGACCCCCGGCCAGCGACGGCGTGCGGCCGATCTGGTCGATCAGCGTCCCGATCACGAGCACGAGCGCGTACATGCCGAGCACGTGCGCCCCGATGATCGGGAACACGGTGTGGCCGGCGTGGTGATGGTGGTCGACGACGACCGAGCCCGTCAGGGTCATGATCCCCACCATCACGGCGAAGCTGGCCTGGCCGGCGATCAGCGCCGGCAGCACGCCGGGACGGCGGACGATCTCGCGCAGCGGCGCGGCGGTGCGCTCCGCGGCGGGGTCGTAGTCGTGCTCGCTCGTGTGCAGCAGCTCGCCGATCCGCTTCGGGTCGGGCCGCACGAACAGCACGAGCACGAACGCGACGGCCATGAACCCGACCGACGCCCACCACAGCACCGCGAGCGAGTCGCCGTCGAGCTCGTGGTCGGCGAGCAGCGGGCTGAACACGAGCGGACCGAGGATCGCCCCGAACACCGCGCCGAAGAGCACGAGCGCGATCCCGCGCGCGCGGCGCTCGGGCGGGTACATGTCGCCGGCCGCGGTGCGGGCGAGCAGCGCGGTGCCGCTCGCCATGCCGACGCACACGAGGCCGAGGAGCACGACCGGCGCCGACTCGAGCGTGGACCCGAGGCCGGCGAGCGCGCCGCCGAGGCCGCCGGTGGCGAAGCCCGCCGCGAGCACGGGCACGCGGCCGAAGCGGTCCATCGCACGGCCGGCGGGGAGTGCCGCCAGCGCGCCGGAGGCGAGCACGATCGCCGGCCCGAGGCCGAGCAGCTGGTCGACGCCGAGCACCAGCACGAGCGTCAGCGACGCCACGGCGGCCGACAGCTGCAGCATCCCCGAGTTGGCGGCCAGGGCGGCCGAGAGCAGCAGCGTGTTGCGGCGGACCGGGAGCTCGGGAGGCATCCGCAGCGACTCTACTCAGGCCCGCGGGTCACCCCAGCGCGCGGCGATACTCGACCATCGAGAGCCCCGGCACGGGGTCGTGGTAGGGCTCGGTGACGGCCTGCCAGCCCTCGCGCTCGTAGAAGCGCCGGGCGCGCGCCTGACCCTCGGCCACGAACAGCCGCAGCGCGGTGAACCCGCGCTCGCGCGAGTCCTGCTCGGCCGCGCGCAGCAGCGTGGCCGCGAGCCCGGTGCCCCAGTGCTCGCTCGCCACGAACAGGTTGCGCAGGTGCCCGAGCGCGGGATCCTCGACCGCCCGGGCGGCCTTGGCCGCCGGAACCACCGCGACCTGGCCGGCGATCGCGCCATCGGCCTCGGCGACGATCGCGTGGTACTCGGGGTCCTCCAGCACCGCGCGGGCGTCTGCGAGCTCGTGCTCGTAGCCCGGCCCGCTCCAGCCGGCAGCGAACTCCCCGTACCCGGCGACGCCTTCGACCGCCCCGCGCGCGAGCGCCTCCGCATCGGCGGGCGTGGCCCTTCGCAGTGTGTATCCGGAGGTCATCGATGGGCCGGGGTGGATTCGAACCACCGCGCGACGGATTATGAGTCCGCTGCTCTGACCGCTGAGCTACCGGCCCGTAAGGGCGGAGGCTAACGCCGCCGGTCGAACCGGTGGCGGAGCACCGCGAGCGCGAGCACGAGCGACCGGCGGGCGGGCCAGTTACGAGGTCATCCGGACGATTACCCGTGAGGTAGGCGCGATCGGTCCCGGGAGCCGGTACGGTCCCGGCATGACCACCTTCGCCGCTGCTCCGGTCGGGCACCAGCTGCGCGACTGGCGCACGCGGCGGCGGATGAGCCAGCTCGATCTCGCGCTGGAGGCCGGCGTCTCCGCACGGCACCTGAGCTTCCTGGAGACCGGCCGCTCCAAGCCCAGCCGCGACATGGTGCTGCGGCTGTGCGAGAAGCTGTCGATCCCGCTGCGCGACCGCAACGGGCTCCTGCTCGCCGCGGGGTTCGCGCCCGCCTACCAGGAGCGCCCGCTCGAGGCGCCCGAGATGGAGCCCGTGCGGCGCGCGGTCGCGCAGGTGCTGACCGGGCACGAGCCGTTCCCCGCGGCCGTCGTCGACCGCTGGTGGAACCTCGTCGCGGCCAACCGCAACGTGTCCGTGTTCCTGGAGGGCGTCGCCGGGCATCTGCTCGAGGCACCCGCGAACGTGTTCCGCGCGAGCCTGCACCCCGAGGGGATGGCGCCGCGGATCGTCAACCTCGCCGAGTGGCGCGGGCACCTGCTCGACCGCCTCAGACGCGAGGTCGCGGCGACGGCCGACGCGCGGCTGGCGGAGCTGCTCGAGGAGGTCGAGGGCTACCCGCGCCCGCGGGACGCCGCGCCGCCGCGGCCGCCGCAGGGCGCGATCGCCGTCCCGCTCGTGCTGCGCCACGGCGACCGCGAGCTGGCGTTCTTCAGCACGGTCGCGACGTTCGGGACGGCGGTCGACGTGACGGTCGCCGAGCTCTCGATCGAGGCGTTCTTCCCCGCGGACGCTGAGACCGCGACGTTCCTCCACGGACTCTTACCCGAGAGGTAATCGACACGCTTCCCTGGTGGTGGCACGGTGTGCCGCATGACCGCTCACACCGCCACCATCCCCACCGCCGACGCCGGGCTGCTGCGCTTCGCCCTGCGGCTCGATGCGGCCGTCAGCGCCGCCAACGGCGTCGCCTACGTCGCCCTGTTCTGGCTGCTGGACGGCTGGCTCGGCGTCCCCGGCGGCTTCCTCGCCGCGGTCGGGGCGTTCTTCGTCGCGTACGCGGCGTTCGTCGGCCGCCTGTCCGCGCAGGCGTCGCCGCATCGCGGCGCGGTGATCGCCGTGATCGCGGGCAACGCCCTGTGGGCCCTCGACAGCGCGCTGCTGCTGGCCACCGACTGGCTCTCCCCCACCACCGCCGGCCAGGTCGTAGTCGCGCTGCAGGCGCTCGGCGTGGCCGCGTTCGCCGCCCTCCAGTACGCCGGCCTGCGCCGCGCGTAGGATCCGCGGCCGATGGCCGCGGGTGCGATGACCGGAGCCGAGAGCGTCCTGAGGACGCTCTCGGCCGGCGGGGTGAAGACCTGCTTCGCCAACCCGGGCACCTCCGAGATGCACCTGGTCGCGGCGCTGGACCGGGTGCCGGAGGTGCGGCCGGTGCTCGCGCTGTTCGAGGGCGTGGCCTCCGGCGCCGCGGACGGCTACGGCCGGATGGCCGAGGTACCGGCGGCCACGCTGCTGCACCTCGGGCCGGGCCTGGGCAACGCGTTCGCGAACCTCCACAACGCGTACAAGGCGCGCACGCCGATGGTCAACGTCGTCGGCGACCACGCGGTCGCGCACGCGCCCCTCAACGCGCCGCTGGCGAGCGACATCGCTTCGGTCGCGCGCCCCGTGTCGCACTGGTACGCGAGCGCCCGCGACGCCCGCAGCGCCGCCACGGACGCCGCCGCCGCGCTGGCGGCCGCGCGCGGCCACGGCGGCGGGATTGCGACCCTCGTCGTGCCCGCCGACGCCGGCTGGGAGGCGAGCGCCGGACCGGCCGCGCCGCTGCCCGTCCCGCCGCCCGCGCCCGTGCCGCAGGACGCGGTCGAGGCGGCCGCGCGGGCGTTGCGCGGCGGCGGGGCCGCCGCGCTGCTGATCGGCGGCTCCGCCACCCGCGGTCGGGCGCTGCGCGCCGCCGCCCGGATCGCGGCGGCCACGGGCGCGCAGCTGATCCACGACACGTTCCCGGCGCGGTTGGAGCGCGGCGCCGGGATCCCGCGCGCGCAGCCGCTCCCCTACCTGACCGAGATGGCGACGGAAGCGCTGGCCGGGCTCGATCACCTGGTGATCTGCGGCACTCAGGCGCCGGTCGCGTTCTTCGCCTACCCCGGCCGCCCGAGCCGGCTCGCCGCCCCGGGAACCGCGATCGAGGTGCTCGCCGGGCCGCGCGAGGACGTCGCGGGCGCGCTCGAGGCGCTGGCCGATGCGCTCGGCGCGCCCGCCGGCGCCGCGCCGGGCGCCGACGCCGCACGGCCCGAGCTGCCGGACGGCGCCCTGGACGCGGCGGCGATCGGCGCCGCGATCGCGGCGCTGCTGCCCGAGGGCGCGATCGTCGTCGACGAGTCCGTCACCGCCTCGGCCCCGATCGTGGCCGCGACCGCGGGCGCCGCGCCGCACGACTGGCTCACCCTCACCGGCGGCGCGATCGGCCAGGGGCTGCCGGCCGCCACCGGCGCGGCCGTCGCCTGCCCGGACCGGCCGGTGCTCAGCCTCGAGGGCGACGGCTCCGCGATGTACACGATCCAGGCGCTCTGGACCCAGGCCCGCGAGGGTCTCGACGTCACGACCGTGATCCTCGCCAACCGCTCCTACGCGATCCTCGACTTCGAGCTCTCGCGGGTGGGCGCGGGCAGCGGCGATGCGCCGGACGGTGGCGCCCTCGCCCGCGGGCCGGCCGCCGAGGCGCTGTTCGGGATCGGGCGCCCGGACCTCGACTTCGTCGGCCTCGCGGCCGGAATGGGCGTGCCCGGCGTCCGCGTCGACCACGCGCAGGGATTCGCGGCCGCGCTGCGCGAGGCGCTCGCGGAGCCGGGGCCCCGCTTGATCGAGGCGCGCGTCTAGGCGGGCTGGGGCGCGAGCGCGAGCATCGTCAGGCAGCCGACGATCGCGCCGCCGAGCAGCCACACCAGCGCACTGTCGCGCCGCAGCGAG
Organism: Solirubrobacteraceae bacterium; assembly: GCA_035264365.1. Classification (GTDB taxonomy): domain Bacteria; phylum Actinomycetota; class Thermoleophilia; order Solirubrobacterales; family Solirubrobacteraceae; genus DATFQI01. The sequence continues at coordinate 8,769 of DATFQI010000439.1, read as the reverse complement.
GGCTTCGGACCGAGATTCGCGCCGCAACCGGCGCAGGCGACGGCGTACGCGCTCGAGCGGCCGCGGCAGGACGAGCAGGAGGGCGAGGCGAGGCGGCGGAGGAACGAGCGCATGTCCTCCGGATCGGCCGGCGTCGCCTTCGACTTGAGCCGGGGACGTGGTGCGCGACGGACGTCAACTGCGGCTGGGTGGGGGTGGTGAGGGTGCGAGCGGCGCGCCCGATTCGATCCCATTTCGCGTGCTCGGGCGGCACGGCATCTGGAGGTGGCCCGGAGACGGCGAATCGTGTCCGCTTTCGCGTGCTCCGGCGGCACGGGCCGTGGGACGAGCCGCGGCCGGCACCGTTCACCCCTACCCAGCCGCAGTTCAGGACCCTGCAAGGCGCAGCGCCAGCGGCCCGCTCGGCGCCATCGCCAGCGTCACGGCCCCGCCGCGCACCGCCACGGCCACATGCCCGTCGCCGATGCCGGCCGTTCCCCCGGCCTGTCGCATCGCGCGCAGCCCGTCACGCACCCACTGGCGCAGCTTGCCCGCGAACTCGTCCAGATCGGCGGGCGTGTCCCAGCGCCAGCGCATGATCAGCGCCGCGTCGCGCCGACACGGCGCCGCGCACGCAGCGCCGTCGCGGCGCCAGAGCTCGTAGCGGTCGCCGTCCCAGCCCTCCGCGGCGTCCGCCGACCCGCCGCCGCCCGCCGTCGAGAGCAGCTGGCGCGTCTGGAACTGGCCGAACACGCCGCCGGTCGCGCGCTTCCAGCCCGGGCCCAGCGCGGTCCCTGCCCGCAGCCGGACAGGCACGGGCGCGTCGAAGGCGATCCACTTGCCCGGGTCCAGGATCTGCTCGGTGGACACTGGCGGGCGCTCGCGCTCGGCAAGGTCGACCAGGGTCCAGCGGCCGCCGGCCCGCTCGCGCAGCGCGGCCACGAACTTGGCGCCCGCCGTGTACGGGAAGACGAGCTGCTCCTGCAGGAAGCCGGGGAGCGAGCCGGTCGGCGCGAACGCGCTCCCGAGCACGCCGCCGAGCGTCTCCTCGGCGCTGAAGTGGCGCTGCGCGTAGGCGTACATCAGGTCGGAGGCGCTGCCCTCGACCAGGGAGAGCCGCGCCAGCGCCGCGTCGTCGCTGCCGCCCTGCTGGTCGAGCCCGAGCCCGTAGCGCTGGTCCTCGAGCGCGTGCGTGAGCTCGTGTGCGAGGGTCATCTCCGCCAGCACGCGCCCGCTCGTGGCGGCGCCGCGCACCGTCCGCATCCGCTTCGTGCGAGGGTCGTAGTAGCCGGCGACGCCCTCCGCGAAGACCGACGCGGTCACGTCGCGCAGGTCGACGGAGGGGTCGATCAGGCCGAGCAGCTTGAGGATCTCCTCGTCATCGCGGCGCCGCGCCTCGGGGTAGGCGCGGTCGAGGTCCTCGAGCCCTTCGCGCTTCGCCTGCTCCGGCGTCACCGATACCGGCTGCGGCAGCGTCTCGAAGCGCAACCCCCGCAACGCCTCCACGCGCTCGGCGATCACGGAGACCGGCGCGGCGGGCGCGGCCTCCCGCGGCTCCTCGGCGCGCCCGTCGGTCAGCCACCACACGCCCATCAGCAGCGCGGCGAGCACGGCCATGATCGTCAGCGGGGCGCGGGTCACGGGTCGAAGGGTAGGTTCCGGCCATGGCAGATCGCGCAGCGATCGTCGCTCAAGACCTTGCCCAATTGCGTCATCCCGGAGATCGTGTTCCAGTGGCCCGCTGAAGCGTTGTGACCATCGCAACGAATTGGCGCAAGCTTCGGCCCGCGACGCCGTTTTGGGGCGCAGTACGCTTGCACATCCTTGGACGGAGACCGTGCCGTGAGCCCCATCACTGGAAAGGACACCGTCGCCAGCCTCCAGGCCCGCCTGGAGCAGACTGAGCGCCAGGCCCACGCGAGACAGCGGCAGCTGGAGCGCTACGCGGCGGACCTGCGGGAGGTCTTCAAGCAGGAGCGGGCGCGCGCCCAGGAGCTGCGCCACTCCTACATCGCGACCGTGCGCGCGCTCTCCAACGCGGTCGAGGCGCGCGACGCCTACACCGGCAAGCACGCGGAGCGCGTGGCCGCCTACGGCATGGAGCTCGCCCGCTGCTGCGGGCTGGCCGTCGAGGACTCGCCGCAGATCGAGTTCGGCTTCCTGCTGCACGACGTCGGCAAGGTCGCCGTCCCCGACGCGATCCTCTTCAAGAGCAGCTCGCTGACCGAGGAGGAGTACTCGCTCGTGCGCCGGCACCCGGTGATCGGGTCGGAGATCCTGCGCGACATCGACTTCCTCGGCGAGGGCAAGCTCGTCGTCCGCCACCACCACGAGCGCTGGGACGGGCGGGGCTATCCGGACGGCCTCGAGGGCGACACGATCCCGCTCGCCGCGCGGGTGTTCGCGGTGGCCGACGCCCTCGACGCGCTGACCACGGACCGCCCGTACCGGCCGGCCTCCTCCTTCGCGGACGCCCGCCGGGAGGTGCTGCGCGGCGCCGGAAGCCAGTTCGACCCGGTCGTGGTGGCCGCCTACCGGCAGATCCCGGATCGCACGTTCGAGGCGCTGAAGGAGAGCCTGTGAACAAGACGATCCTGATCGTCGACGACGACGAGAGCATCCGGCGGCTGATCGCGACGACGCTCGAAGACGTCTCGGGCTACCGGATGTCGGAGGCCGGCGACGGCGAGGAGGCCATGCGGCGCGCCCGCGAGGTGCGCCCATCGATCGTGTTCCTGGACATCGACATGCCGCGCCTCGACGGGATCGAGGCGTGCCGGCGGATGAAGTCCGAGCCGTCGACCGCCGACGCGACGATCGTGATGCTGACGGGCGACTCCGAGCAGGACGCGGAGCTGGAGGCCCGGCGCGCCGGCGCCGACCTCTTCCTCACGAAGCCGTTCTCGCCCCTGCACCTGCTGCGACTGGTGGATCGGCTGGCCGATCGACCTCCGCAGCGCTGATCCGCCGTCTCGGGCGAAGCCGGCGGGCGATGATCTCCTTCGGGCGCGAGCGCGCGAGCGACGCCTTGTGCTCGGCGATCGCCGCCGCCAGGTCCGAGGCGCCCTCGAGGTCGCCGGCGAGCGAGGCCACGAGCAGGTCCTCGAGGACCGCCAGCTCGCGCTCGGTGGCCGGGCGGACGCTCCCGGTCCGGGCGAACGCGTCCCACGCGCGGGCGAACGAGAGGAAGCTGGTGCGCCCGCCGTTGCGGTGCGCGGCGAGCATCGGGCAGATGCCGCCGTGGCCGTCGGTGTAGGCGCCGACAACGATCGTGTTGGCCCGCACGCCGTCGAGCATCGCCCGCTGCGTGCGCTCCGGCAGGCACTCGATTGCAGTCTGCAACCGGGTGATAGGGTCGCGCGCCCTGCGCCGCATGGGGCCGCAGGCTAGGCGACATGAGCCCAGGAGCGAAGCGATGAAACTCGGCGTGCACATCGGCTACTGGGGCCTCGGCCTCAGCGCGGAGGAGCAGCTGAAGCTGGTCCGGGAGGCGGAGTCGCTGGGCTACGACTCGGTCTGGACCGCCGAGGCCTACGGCTCCGACGCGGCGACGATCCTCGGCTGGCTCGCGCAGGCGACCGAGCGCATCCGGCTCGGCTCCGCGATCTTCCAGATGCCCGGCCGCTCGGCCGCGATGACGGCGATGACGGCCGCCACGCTGGACCAGCTCTCGGGCGGGCGGATGCTGCTCGGGATCGGCTCCTCCGGCCCGCAGGTGGCCGAGGGCTGGCACGGCCAGCGCTTCGCCCGCCAGCTGCAGCGCACGCGCGAGTACATCGCGGTCGTGCGCAAGGCGCTGGCGCGCGAGAAGCTCGAGTTCAAGGGCGAGACGCTCGAGCTGCCGCTCCCCGACGGGCCGGGCAAGGCCCTCAAGCTCACGATCGCGCCGGTGCAGGAGCGGATCCCGATCTACCTGGCCGCGATCGGCCCCAAGAACACGACGCTGGCGGCCGAGATCGCCGACGGCTGGATCCCGACGCTGTTCTCGCCCGAGCACGTCGGCGAGTTCCGCCCGCTGCTCGAGGAGGGCTTCGCGGCGGCCGGCAAGGGCAAGGGCTTCGAGGACTTCGACATCGCCCCGTCGGTCAACGTCTTCGTCTCCGACGACCTCGCCTTCGCGCGCGACGCGATGCGCCACTACGTCGCCCTATACGTGGGCGGCATGGGCTCGCGCAAGCAGAACTTCTACAACGCGCTCGTCCAGCGCTACGGCTTTCAGGACGCCGCGCGCGAGGTCCAGGACCTCTACCTGGAGGGCAAGAAGGACGAGGCCGCCGCGGCGCTCCCCGGCGAGCTGATCGACCACGTGACGCTGTGCGGGCCCGCCGACGTGGTGCGCGAGCGGATCGGGATCTACCGCGACGCCGGCGTCGGCACCCTGATGATCGCCCCGATGGCGTGGACGTTCGAGGACCGCATGGCGCAGCTGCGCCAGGTGGCCGAGCTCGCCTCTTGAGGATCTTCCTCGGCGCCTTCGGGGACGCCGGCCACGCGTTCCCGATGCTGGCGCTCGGGAGCGCGCTCGTCGCGCGCGGGCACGAGGTCCACTTCGAGACCTGGAAGCGCTGGCGCGAGCACGCCGAGGCGGCCGGGATCCAGTTCGCGGACGCGCCCGAGTACCAGGTCTTCCCCACGGAGTCGACCAAGCACCTCAAGCCGTACGCGGCGGCCGTCAGGGCGGCGCGCGAGACCGGCGAGATGGTCGCCAAGATCGCCCCCGACGTCGCCGTCGCGGACATCATGACCCCGGCCGCGGCGCTGGCCGCCGAGACGGCGGGCGTGCCGGTCGCGACGCTGGTGCCGCACGTGTATCCGCACATGGCGCCGGGCTTCCCGATCTACTCGATCGGCGCGCGGCTGCCGCGCACCCGGCTCGGCGCACGCTTCTGGACCCGCATGAACGTCCGCTTCGTGGAGCCGGCGCTCGAGCAGGGTCGCGACCAGCTCAACGAGTCGCGCCGGCGGCTCGGCCTGCCGCCGCGCGACTACGTCCACACGATGCTCTCGCACGAGCTGACGCTGGTCGCGACGTTGCCGCAGCTCGAGTACCCGCGCGAGTGGCCGTCCTGGACGCGAGTTGTCGGGCCGCTGCTGTGGGAGCCGCCGGGCGAGAAGGTCGAGCCGCCGCCCGGTGACGGCCCGATCGTGCTGGTGGCGCCCTCGACCGCCCAGGACCGAGAGCACCGGCTGCTGCGGGCGGCGCTGGAGGGCCTCGCGGGCGAGCCGGTGCGCGTGATCGCGACCTGGAACGGCCGCGACCCCGACCCGCCGATCGCGCCGCCGCCCAACGCCGTGCTGGTCCCGTGGCTGTCCTACTCGCAGACGATGCCGCTGTGCGACGCCGTGATCTGCCACGGCGGCCACGGCACGCTCGTGCGCGCGCTCGCCAACGGCGTGCCGCTCGTCGTCTGCCCGGCCGTCGGCGACATGGCCGAGAACGCCTCGCGGATCGACTGGGCGGGCCTCGGCGTGCGGCTCCCCCGCCGCTACGCGACGCCGCGCGGCGTGCGCGCGGCGGTCGGCCGGGCGCTGCGCGAGCGCCGGCTGCGCGAGCGCGCTGCCGAGGCGGCGCGCTGGGTCGCGGCCCACGACGGGGGCGAGCGTGCCGCGCTGGAGCTGGAGGCCTGGGCCGGCCGGAGAGCCGCCGCCTAGTGCGGGAGCCAGGCGTCGGGCTCGTCGGTGAGCGAGCGCACGTGGTCGGGCAGCCCGCCCGAGGCGACGTCGGCGAGCGTGACGCCCTCGAGGACGCCGCGCAGCGAGGCGCGAACCGCGATCCAGACATCGCGCAGCGGCTCTGAGGCGCCCTTGAAGTCCAGCGTCTCGGGGCGCTGCCCGCTGACCCCGGCCAGCGGGCCGTCGATCGCGCGGATCACGTCGGCGAGCGTGATCTCCTCCGGCGGACGGGCGAGCTTGTAGCCGCCGTCGGCGCCGCGGCGGCTCTCGACGATCCCCGCGTGGCGCAGCTGGAGCAGGATGTTCTCCAGGAAGCGCAGCGGGATCGACTGGGTCGTGGCCAGCCGCTCGCCCTTCACCGGCGTGCCGTTGCCGTGGGCGGCGGCGAGCTCCACCGCCGCCCGCAGGGCGTAGTCCGTCTTGGCCGAGACCCGCATGTCGCGCGTAAGCCTACGTCGCGGCGGTGACGGGCTCCACGCGCACGTGGACGATCTGCCCCTCCGTCAGCTCGAGCAGGTCGGCCTCGGCGCGCGAGAGCTGCGCGGAGAGCGGATCGCCCTCCCCCAGCTGCAGCTCCGCCCGGACCTCGAAGCCGAGCCGCGCGAGGCGGATCACCTCGGCGGGCTGGGTGCCCTCGCCGGGATGCTCGAGGACCTGCACGTCGTGCGGGCGCACGAGCCGGCCGCCGACCTTGGTCACCGGGCCGACGAAGCCCATCACGAACTCGTTGGCCGGGCTGTCGTAGACCTCCTGCGGCGCGGCGGACTGCTCCACGCGGCCCTCGTTGATGACCACGACCTGCTCGGAGATCTCCAGCGCCTCCTCCTGGTCGTGGGTGACGAAGATCGTCGTCACGTGGACCTCGTCGTGCAGGCGGCGCAGCCAGGCGCGCAGCTCCTCGCGCACGCGGGCGTCGAGCGCGCCGAACGGCTCGTCGAGCAGCAGCACCTGCGGCTCGACGGCCAGCGCGCGGGCGAGCGCCATGCGCTGGCGCTGGCCGCCCGAGAGCTGGTTCGGGTAGCGCTTGCCGAGGTGCGAGAGGCCGACGAGGTCGAGCAGCTCCTGCACGCGGGCGGCGATCTGGGCCTTGGGGCGCTTCTTGACCGCGAGGCCGAAGCCGACGTTGTCGGCGACGGTCATGTGCTTGAAGGCGGCGTAGTGCTGGAAGACGAAGCCGACCTCGCGCCGCTGCGGCGGGTGGTTCGTGACCTCCTCGTCGCCGATGATCACGGTGCCGGAGTCGGGCTCCTCGAGGCCGGCGATCACGCGCAGCAGCGTCGACTTGCCACCGCCCGAGGGGCCGAGCAGGGCGGTCAGCGAGCCGTCGCGGACGGCGACGCTGACGTCGTCGAGCGCCGCGAAGTCGCCGTAGCGCTTGGTCACGTTGCGGGCTTCGATCCCCATCAGTGGTCCTTGTGCTTTCGCTGGAGGATGGTCATGAGCGCCAGCACCGCGACGGCGATGAGGGCGAGTAGGAGCGCGGCGGCGTAGGCGCCGGCGAGGTCGAGCGACTGGAAGCGGTCCTCGACGTAGAGGGTCAGCGTCTCTGTGCGGCCGGAGATCTTCCCGGAGACGATCGCGACGGCGCCGAACTCGCCGAGCGCGCGAGCGGTGGAGAGGATGATCCCGTAGGTCAGGCCCCAGCGGATCGTGGGCAGCGTGATGCGGCGCAGGATCTGGAAGGCGTTGGCGCCGAGGGTGGCGGCGGCCTGCTCCTGGTCGATGCCCTCCTCGCGCAGCACGGGCTCGACCTCCCGCACCACGAACGGCAGGGAGACGAAGATGGTGGCCAGGATCATGCCCGGCGTGGAGAAGATCACCGACGTGGAGGCGAACCAGCCCTCGCGGCCCCAGACGAGGATCAGGGCGAGGCCGACGACGACGGGCGAGATCGCGAACGGGAGGTCGATGATCGTGTCGAGCAACCGCTTGCCCTTGAACTCGTAGCGGGCGAGCAGCCACGCGCACGCCACGCCGAAGACGGCGTTGAGCGGGACCGCGATCAGCGCGATCACGCAGGTGAGGTAGAAGGCGTGCTGCGCCGGCGGGGTCGTCACCGCGTCCCAGGCGGGGCCGATCCCGTTCTCGAGCGCCCGATAGAAGACCATCCCGATCGGCACGACCAGCAGCAGCGCGAGGTAGCCGAGCGCGACGACGCGGAGCGAGAGGCGGCCGGCCGTCATGCCTTCTCCGCCCGTCGCGCCCAGTAGGAGATGCCGAACAGCATCACGAACGAGATCGCCATCAGTACGACGCTCACGGCGGCGGCCGCGGTGGTCGAGTCGCTCTCGATGCGGGAGTACACGAACACGGACGCGACCTCCGTCTTGAAGGGGAGATTGCCGCTGATCAGCACGATCGCGCCGAACTCACCGACCGCGCGGCCGAACGCGAGCGCGACGCCGGCGAGGATCGCCGGCCTGAGCGCGGGCAGGACGATCCGCCGGAAGGTGTAGATCGGGCCGGCGCCGAGCGATGCCGCGGCCTGCTCGGCCTCGCGATCCAGGCTCATCAACACGGGCTGCACGGCCCGCACGACGAACGGCAGCGTCACGAACAGCAGCGCCAGCGCGACCCCGGCCTGCGTGTAGGCGACGTTGACCCCGACCGGGCTCTTGTTGCCGTAGAGCGCGAGCAGCGTGAGGCCGGCGACGATCGTCGGCAGCGCGAACGGCAAGTCGATGAGGCCGTTGACGAGCGCCTTGCCGGGGAACTCGTCGCGTACGAGGACCCAGGCGATCAGCACGCCCATCACAGCATCGATGGCCGCCACGACGATCGAGACGATCAGCGTGAACCGCATGGCGGCGACGGCCTGGGGATTGGTGACCGCGTCCCAGAACTCGCCGACCCCGCCCTCGAACGAGCGCACGACGACGGCCGCGAGCGGGATCAGGACGATCAGCGTCAGCCACGCGACGCTGAGGCCGCCCACGACGAGCGGTCCGCTCCGGATGCGCCGAGCGCCCGCCGGCTTGAAAGCCGGGCGGGCGCCGTTGCGCGTCGTCGCGGCCGGAGCCTCGACTACTGCATCACTTTGCGGTGGAGACACCGAGGTCCTTCTCGATCTCCGCCACGGACCCGGTGTCCGGATCGAAGAACTTGTCGTTGACCTCG
>DATFQI010000438.1:0-4340 GCA_035264365.1 Solirubrobacteraceae bacterium | reverse complement strand
GCGATGTCCAGGTTCGTGGTCGACACGATGCCGCCGTCGACGAGCTCGCGGTCCTTGACGCGGTAGGGCTCGTAGACCATCGGCAGCGCGGTCGAGGCGCGCACGGCCGAGGAGATCGGCACGTCGTCCCAGCCCTCCGCGCCGAGCACCAGACGCTCGCACGTGTCGAGGTCGGTCGCGGCCAGGTACAGCTCGCAGCCGAGCTCCCGGAAGTCGTCCGTGTAGCCCTCCCTGCCGAGCACCTCGCGCACGTAGGCCTCCACCCCGGCGCCGGTGTAGGCGCCCGAGGGCAGCGCGTCGGCGAGCGCGATCGCGAGATCGACGGTGCCGAAGGAGCCCAGGTTGCGCGTAAGCTCGCGCATCACGCCGAGGAGGTGGAACGGCAGCTTGACGCCCTTGACGAGGAACTCGCGGTAATTCGGCCGCAACAGCATCTCGCGCCGGATCGCCGGGAAGCCGGGCACGACCTGGTCGTTGACCACCCGCATCATGGTCTCCGGCGTCACGCCGTTGGAGGTCAGCGCCGCCACGAGCGAGCCCGCGCTCGTGCCCACGTAGACGTCGAAGTCGTTGACGGTCCTGTTGACCGTCAGCAGGTCGAGCGCCCGCAGCGCGCCGATCTCGTAGACCGCGCCCGTGAAGCCGCCGCCGCCGAGGACCAGCGCCGTCTTCGAGCGCCGCCGCCGGCGGCGGTCCGGAGTCTCCAGCTTGACCACGTTCCCCATGGCGGCAGGCAGTCTATTCGGCGGGCAGCGCGACTTAGCCGCCTGACGCGGGTTCGAAGGCCGATGCTGCGGATCTGCCTGCTCGGCTGCGCCCTGCTGTGCGCCCTCCTGGCCCCCTCGGCCCAGGCGGCCGACCGGACGCAGACCAAGCGGATCCTGCGCACGGAGATGGCCGAGGCGGGTGCGTACTCCGGCGCCCATGTCGTCGACCTGCTGACCGGCCGCACGCTCTACACCGAGGACGCCTCGACGCCCCGGATCCCGGCGTCCGTCGAGAAGCTCTACACGACCGCGGCGGCGCTGCAGGAGTTCGGGCCCCAGGGCACCATCCCGACCGACGTGCTCGGTTCGGCGGCGGTCGATCCCGCCACGGGCGTCCTGGCGGGCAACCTCTACGTGCGCGGCAACGGCGACCCGACCTTCAACGCCCAGGCCGCGGGGCTGCTGGCCGACATCCTGATCGAGCGCACGGGCCTGACCGAGGTCGACGGGCGCGTGATCGGCGACGAGACGGTCTTCGACGGCCTGCGCGGACCGCCGTCGGAGGGCTTCCGCACGTCCGTCTGGGTCGGGCCGCTGAGCGCGCTGACCTTCAACCGCGGCTTCACGGGCCGCCGCCGGCCGCTGTTCCAGGCGCAGCCGCCGCTGTTCGCCGCCAAGGCGTTCACCGCCGCGCTGCGCCGCCGCGGCGTCACCGTGCGCCGGAGCGCGCGCACCGGCGTGACGCCGTCCACGGCGGTCGCGCTCGCGGGCCTCAACTCCCCCGGCATCGAGAACATCGTGGCCTCGATGAACGTGCCGTCGGACAACTTCATCGCCGAGACGCTGATCAAGGCGCTCGGGGCGCGGTTCGGAGACGGCGGCAGCACGAGCGCCGGCGCGGCGGTCGTGCGCGCCGATGCCGCCCGGCTCGGGATCCGCACGACGGTGGCCGACGGGTCGGGCCTCTCCCGCTCCAACCGCACCTCGCCGAAGGCCGTCGTGGCGCTGCTGACCGCGATGGACGAGGGCGACCTGGCGCTGCCGTTCGAGGCCTCGCTGCCGGTCGCCGGCCGCACGGGCACCCTGTACGACCGGATGCGCGGCACCGCGGCGCGCGACGCCTGCCGGGCCAAGACCGGCACGCTGTCCAACGTCTCCGCGCTGGCGGGCTACTGCGACACCCGGTCGGGCGGCCGCGTGGCGTTCGCCTTCCTCATGAACTACGTGTCCACGTGGACGGCGCGCCGACTCCAGGACCGCATGACCGCGGCCCTGGCTCGCTACGACGGCTGAGCCTCAGCCGCCGTGCTTGTCGCGCCACCGCTTCTGGGCGCGCTCGATCGACTCCAGCGCCTCCTCGCGGTGGTACCAGCCGTCGACCTTGACGACCTTCCAGTCGGGCGTCTTGTAGATCGAGAAGAAGTGCGAGATCTCGTCGCGCAGGGTCATCGGGAGGTCGTCGAGCGTGTCGACGTGGCTCCAGTTCGGGTCCGAGAACGGGACGCAGAGGATCTTGTTGTCCTCCGCCTTCTCGTCGCGCATCCGGAACAGCGCGACGGGCTTGACCTCGATGTGGCAGCCGGGGAACGTGGGCTCCGAGACGACGATCATCACGTCCAGCGGGTCGCCGTCGGCGGCCAGCGTGTTCTTGAAGAACCCGTAGTCGGTGGGGTAGCCGAGCGAGGCGAACAGCAGGCGGTCGAGCTTGATCGCCCCCAGCTCCTCGTCGTACTCGTACTTGTTCGAGGACCCCTTCGGGATCTCGACGATGGCGACGAGCGGCTCGTTCGACTCGGCCTCGGGCATGGCCCGCAGGGTACCCGGACTGGCACACTCGAAGCATGCACGGCAACGGGGCGCTCACGGCCGTCCGGACGTCGCTCTCGGAGCAGCTCGCGGCGCTCCGGGGCGTCGCGGTGCCCGAGTTGCCCGCACCGCTGCTCGCCGTCGCCGTGCGCCAGGTCGCGGGCGTACACGTGCTCCTGCCGGCCGACTGGGACGCGCTGCGCCACGAGGAGGGCGGCGCCGGCCGCCCGGTGCCGTTCTGGGCGCGCCCGTGGCCGAGCGGCACGTCGCTCGCCGAGGCGATCTCCGCCGCCCCGCCGCGCGCGGGCGCGCGCGTGGTCGAGCTCGGCTGCGGGCTCGCCGTCCCGAGCATCGTCGCGGCCCGCGCCGGCGCGCAGGTGCTCGCGACCGACGGAGCGACCGACGCGGTCGCCTACGCCGCCCACTCGCTCGCGCTCAACCAGGTCACCGGCGAGGTCGCCCACGTCGCCTGGGCCGAGCACGGCGACGAGCTGGCCGAGCGGGGTCCGTTCGACCTGGTGCTGGGCGCCGACGTGCTCTACACGCCCGCCAACGCCGAGCTGCTCGTCAACCTGCTGCCGCGCCTGCTCGCGCCGTGGGGCGAGGTCCACCTCGCCGACCCCGGCCGCGCCAACGCGCGCGTGTTCCTCGCCGCCGCCCGCGAGCGCTTCGCCGTCCGCGAGCAGCGCGCGGGCGAGGTCACGCTGTACCGGCTGATCCCGCGCTGAGCAGCTCGAGCAGGCCCGCCTCGTCGATCACGGGCACGCCAAGGCGCTCGGCCTTCTCGAGCTTGGAGCCGGGCGAGGCGCCCGCCACCAGGTAGCTCGTCTTCTTGGACACCGAGCCGGTGACCTTGCCGCCCTGGGCGAGGATCCGCTCCGTCGCCTGCTCGCGCGTGAGGTCGGGCAGCGTGCCGGTGAGCACGAACGTCAGCTCGCGCAGCGGGCCCTCGCCGGGCGGCGGGCCCTCCTGCTCCATCCGCAGCCCGAGGCCGCGCAGGTCCTCGAAGACCGCGCGCAGCTGCTCGTCGGCAAGCTGCGAGTGGAGCAGCTCGGCGAGCTTGGGCCCGACGCCGGGCGTGGCGGCGATCTCCTCCTCGGTCGCGGCGAGCAGCGCGTCGAGGGTGCGGAACTGCGCGGCCAGCTTGCGCCCGGTCACGTAGCCGACGCCCTCGATCCCGACCGCGAACAGCACGATCCCGAACGGCTGCTCCTTGGAGGCCGCGATCGCCCGGACGAGCTTCTCCGCGCTGACCTGCCCGTAGCCGTCCAGCTCGGTGAGCTGCTCGGGCCGCAGCCGGTAGAAGTCCCCGGGGCTGCGCACGAGCCCACGCTCCTGCAGCGCGGCGACCTGCTTCTCGCCGAGGCCGTCGACGTCCATGATCGCCGCGAAGCTCTTGAGCAGCTGCCAGCGACGGTCGGGGCAGGCGCGGTTGGGGCAGCGGGTGAACACGGCGCCCTCAGGCTTGACGGTCGGCGTGCCGCACGAGGGGCAGCGCGCGGGCGGCCGCGGGACGGGCGCGCGGTCGGGGTTCTCGACCGCGTGCGGCGCCGGGGAGAGCACCTGCGGGATCACGTCGCCGGCGCGCAGCACGATCACCTCGTCACCCGGCCGGACGTCCTTGCGGGCGAGGTCCTCCTCGTTGTGCAGCGTCGCCATCTTCACCGTCACCCCGCCGACGTGGATCGGCTCCAGGCGCGCGAACGGGTGCAGGTCGCCGAACTTGCCGACGTTCCAGAGCACCTCGTGCAGCGTGGTGACGGCGGTCGTGGGCGGGAACTTCCAGGCGATCGCCCAGCGCGGGTCGCGCCCCACCACGCCCAGGCG
>DATFQI010000437.1:0-3918 GCA_035264365.1 Solirubrobacteraceae bacterium | reverse complement strand
CTGGAGTACCTCGCGAACCTCGCTTCGCAGGACGAGGTGCTCGCTCGGGTCGAGCGGGAGACGAGCGAGATGCCTCGGTCGATGATGCAGGTGTCTCCGGATCAGGGGGCGTTGCTTCAGGTGCTGGTGACGGCGGTGGGGGCGAGGAATGCGCTGGAGGTCGGGACGTTCACCGGGTACAGCGCGATCTGCCTCGCTCGTGGGATCGGTGAGAGCGGCCGGCTGACGTGCCTCGAGCTCGAGGACGAGTACGCGGACATCGCTCAGCGGAACCTCGAGGCAGCGCACGTCGCGGATCGCGTGACAATCGTGCGGGGGCCCGCCGCGGAGTCGCTGGCGGCGATGCCCGCGGAGCCGACGTACGACTTCGTGTTCCTGGATGCCGACAAGAGCGGCTATCCGGACTACTACGAGCAGATCCTGCCCCGGATGCAGCCGAATGCGCTGCTGCTGATCGACAACATCCTCATGGGTGGGGATGTGGTCGATCCCGAGCCGGGCACGAGCAACGCGATCGTGGCGGAGCTCAACGCGAAGATCGCCCAGGACGACCGCGTGGATGCCGCGTTCGCGATGGTCGCCGACGGCGTCGCGTTCGTGCGCAAGCGGTGACCGACGCCCGGATCTTCGAGGTGAGCCCGACCTGGCTGCCGGTCCTGACGTTCGTCGTCATGGTCGCGCTCGTCGTCGCGCTCGTCGCGTGGGCGGTACGCCGGACGCGCTGACGCACGGCGAGGGGTCAGTTGTTCGCTTATAGGCAGAACAACTGACCCGTCGATTCGAGGGTGGATCAGACGCCCGGCTCGTCGGTGAAGTAGTCGACCTTGTCGGCCCGGCGGAACATGCCGCTGTCGGCGCGGTTGGGCTCGGCGATGTGGATGCCGACCTTGTCCGAGTCCGGGTACACGGTCGCGGCCGGCCACTTCAGGTCCGAGAACATCATCACCCGCGCCACAACGTCCGTCTCGTTGCGCACGCCGTGGGCGCCATCGGGGCCGGTCGGGAAGAAGGCGACGTCCCAGGGCTGCAACACGGACGAACCCGCCGGCGTGCGCAGCGTCGGCGTGCCCTCGAGCACGACGAGCCACTCCTCCTCGGCGTACTCGTAGTGGTAGGGGCAGATCGCCTGCCCCGGCGGGAGCTCGTAGATCGACATGCCGGTCGCAGAGGCGCCCAGCGTCCGGCCGAAGCGCTTCATCCCGGCCTTGAACCCCTCCGGGTCCTCAGCGTCGTACTCGAACTCGCCGTCGTTCGCGTTCAGCTTGGTCATGCGGAGAAGGCTGCCGCACGCGGCACCTCCGGCGCGGGCACGTCGCGCGCGACCGGCGGGAGAGGCGGGCGTGCCGCCGAGGCGAGAGCGGCCGCGAGGGGAGCAGGTAACGCCTGGGCCGTCGTCCGTCGTCCCTTACCTGCGCCCCTCGCAGCGAGTCCGTTTCTCGATCGTCCTTCCGTGGACCTCGCCACCGGCTGTCCGTGCCGTGGCCGCCTCGACAGCACCATCGGCTCCCCCGGCCGGCGTGTGAGAGGACATCCGTCCAGATCGGCGTGCCTCGGCTCAGGAACGCGAAAGGGCCGCCTGGACATGCGTCCAGACGGCCCCGGAAGTCGCGTCAGGCGGCGCCGGCGGGTGCGGCTAGAGCACCTCGCGCTCGCGTTCGCGCACGGCGGGCCGCTCGACCACGCGCTCGCGCGTGGGGGCCGCCGGGTAGGCGGTGCGTCGACGGCCGTTGATGACCAGCTCGATCACGAGCCAGACGACGCCGATGATGGTCAGGATCAGCCCGATCGTCTGGATCGAGATCCCGCCGATGGTTGCGGTGATCGCCAGCCAGAGGATGGCGCCGACGGCGATCAGTGCGATGGGAGGGCCGACATCGGCCATGGGGTCGCTCCTTGTCGTTCGTTTCAAGTGGGTGATCCCCGCGCGCCGCGCCCGGTCAAACGGGCGCTGGACGCACGTCGGAGTGCGTCAGTACTCGATTCCGGCGGTCTCGAGCCACTGCGCGACGTTCGCGGGCGGGTTCCCGTCGAACTCGGCGCGGGCGGCCATCCGCAACACGTGGACCGGGTCCTCCTCGAGCTCGTCGCGCCGGTGCGCGAGGTAGACGGCGACGGCGGTCGTCATCTGCAGGCCCGGCGAGTCCTCCTGCGGGTCCAGCGTGCCGGCCGCCTCGGCCATCCGCTGCTCGATCGACTCCAGGATGCCGCTGACGGGCCAGTCGGCGTCCTCGAACCGCAGGGTGAGCTGGACGACGTCGTCGTCGGCGCCCTCGGGGTCGGTGATCTCGGCCGCCCGGTGCACGAGCTGCGCCAGGGTGACCGGTTGTGGCTCGGTTGGCATGCTCCGGGCCTACCCGGATACCGTGCGGGCCATGGCCACGTTCGGCCATGGGAACCTTGTCGAGCTGCCGGGTTTAGCCCAGGACCTGCGTCATGCGGCGGTCGATCGCGCCGCCGAGGGCGTCCCGGATCGGGCCCTCCTCGAAGCGCTGGATCAGCTCCGCCATGAAGCCCTCGATCACCAGGCGCTTGCCGGCCGCCTCGTCGAGCCCGCGCGAGCGCAGGTAGAACAGCTGCTCGGGATCCACCTGGGCGATCGCCGCCGCGTGCGTGCAGCGCACGTCGTTGGCGAGGATCTCCAGGCCGGGGATCGCGTCCGCGTGCGCCTTCTTGGAGAGCAGCAGGTTGCGGCACTCCTGGAAGGCGTCGGTCTGCTGGGCGCCCGGGTCGACCTTGATCACCCCGCGCCAGACCGTCGACGAGCGATCGGAGAGGATGCCGCGGAACGCGAGGTCCGACGTGGTGTTGGCCGCGCCGTGCTCCTGCGTGGTGTCGAAGTCGAGGTGCTGGCGGGCGTGCGGCGCGTAGGCGCCGGTCACCTTGGCGTGAGAGCCCTCGCCGGCCAGCAGCGTCTCCATGCGCACCTTGCCGCGCGCGGAGCCGAACGCGACCGCGGCCCAGTCGAGGTGCCCGTCGCGGGCGACCTCGGCGCGCTGGGTGCCGAAGATCCACGACCGCTCGTTCATGTCCTGGCCGCAGACGTAGCGCAGCCGCGCGTTCTGGCCGACGACGAGCTCGACGACGGTGTTGAGCATCGACTCGCCGTCCTCGGAGCCGCTCAGGAACTGCTCCCAGACCTCGGCCTCCGCGCCCTCGTCGAGCACGATCAGCGTGCGGCGATGCAGCGCGGTGCCCGCGGCGTCGGCGATGGCGGTCAGCAGGATCGGGGCGTCGACGCGCACGCCACGCGGCACGTAGACGAACGCGCCGCCGGACCACGCGGCGTCGTTGGAGGCGGTGAAGAGGTCCTGGTCGCCGGCGACGATCGTGCCGAGATGCGGCTCGACGAGCTCCGGGTGGCGCTCGACGGCCAGCGACAGCGGCAGGACGACGGGCCCATCCTCGACCGCGTCGGGCGTCTCGAGCACCAGGCCGTCGACCTGGCCGAGCGTGACGGCGCCCTCGGGCGCCTCGAGCAGCGTCTGGACGCGGTCGACGGCGCCCGCGTCGCCCTCGCCGGCCTGTGCCGGGGCGAACGCGGAGGGGTCGTACTTCGCGATCGAGGTGAACTCCCAGCCGGGCATGCCCTTGAAGGAGGGGAGCTCGAGCGTGGAGGCCAGCTCCGCGGCACGCGAACGGCGCGCCGCGAGCCACTCCGGCTCGCGGACCACGGTCATGTCAGCCAATGGAGCCCTCCATCTGGAGCTCGATGAGGCGGTTCATCTCGACCGCGTACTCCATCGGGAGCTCCTTGACGATCGGCTCGATGAAGCCGTTGACGATCAGCTTGCCGGCCTCGTCCTCGGGGATGCCGCGGCTCATCAGGTAGAAGAGCTGCTCCTCGCCGATCTTCGAGACGGAGGCCTCGTGGCCGACGTCCACGTCGTCCTCGCCGATGCGGATCGTCGGGTAGGTGTC
>DATFQI010000436.1:0-4949 GCA_035264365.1 Solirubrobacteraceae bacterium | reverse complement strand
GTTGGAGGGCCGGCCCCAGAACCAGTAGCCGACGTAGACCTTCTCGATCACGAGGCCGGGGGAGAGGATGAGCGTGTGCGGGACGACGGCGTAGTCGTGGTGGATGTCCGTGTACTCGTCGATCGCGAAGTGCGTGCGCGTCTCGAGGCCCTCGTCGGAGAGGAACGTCCAGTGCGCGCCCGTGGCGGCCTTGAGCCGGAAGACGTCGTGCTGGGTGTTGGGCATGATCGTGACGAGCTCGGTGAAGGCGACGCTGGACCACTCGTGGAAGCGCAGCAGCTCGCGGTGGTGCATGCGCTCGCGCGGGCAGTGCTCCCCCCGGCTGAGGTGCAGGACGAGGAGGTTGTCGCCCTGGAGCTCCGAGAGGCGGTGCTCGATGCCGTTCTCGTCGGGGAGGGTGAAATCGGGGATGGTCGTCCCGGGTTCGAGGTTGCGGCTCATGGGTGTCTCCTGATGCGGTAGATGCTGGTCATGGCGGTCACGTAGAGCGAGCGGCCGTCGGCGTCGCCCCATGCGAGGTTGTGCGGCGCCTCCGGGAGCTCGATCAGCTCGAGCTTCTCGCCCGTGGGGGCAAGGACCCAGATGCCGCCGGGCCCGCAGACGTAGAGGCGCCCCTCGGGGTCGACCTTGATGCCGTCGATGGCGTCCTCGCCCGGTTCGCCGGTCAAATCGCACAGCAGCTCGCCGGGGCCGCCCGCGGCGAGGTCGTAGCGCATGACCGCCTTGTGCTCGGGATCCCAGTCGCCGACGTAGAGCCAACGCTCGTCGGGCGAGAACGCGAGCCCGTTTGGCCCCGCGAGCTCGTCGGTGACGAGCGAGACCTCGCGGTCGCGGACCATGAACACCCCGCTGAACGGCAGCTCCTTGGCCGGGTCGTCGAAGCCGTCCGGCAGCCCGAACGGTGGGTCGGTGAAGAACAGCGCTCCGTCAGAGCGGTAGACGAGGTCGTTGGGGCTGTTGAGGCGAAGGCCCTCGAACGCGTCCGCCAGCACGGTGGTGTCGCCGTGCGGGTTGACGCGGACCACGCGCCGGTTGCCGTGCTGGCAGATGGTCAGCAGGCCGTCGGGCGAGAAGGCGAGACCATTGGAGCCGGGCTGGTGGTAGCGGCCGATGTCGACGCCCGCGTAGCCGCTCTTGGAGCGGAACACGGTGACACGTTCGAGATCGGGGTCCAGGCGGTAGATGGCGTTGGTGTTCGGCGAGCTGAACAGCAGCGCGCCGTCGGGGGACCAGACGGGGCCTTCGGTGAACTCGAAGCCGCCCGCCACGCGCTCGATCTCGCCGCGCTCGGGGCGCGGCGGGTGGAGCTCGAGCGAGGCCGTGCGCATCCAGATGTAGTTGGCGGGAGAGGCCGAGATCGGCCCGTTGATGCCGAACACGGCGAGCTGGAACGTGTCGCCCGGCCGGGCGTCGCGCGTGAGCACGACGCGGTTGGGGGCGTTGAAGCCGGCTACCACCTGGCCGCCGGACACCCCGAGCGCGAGCGGCATCTCGCCGTCGACCCAGACCTCGGCGTAATCGTCGATGACGACCTCGAACACGAGCGTCGCTCCGGTGGGGTCGAGGTCGCCGATCCGCTCGGGAACGGTGACCGCGATCCGGTACCAGTTGAAGCACACCCGCCCGTTCGCGAGTCGGCGCATCGTGTCCTCGGGTGCGAGCCGCCGCCAGGCCGAGTCGTCGAAGTCGCGTGGGTGCGCGCGCGGAGAGATGTCGTAGGTGCGGTTGGGCACGTCGCCCGGCCCGAGCGGGTCCGCGGCGCCGGTACCGGCGAGCTCGACGAAGCCGGTCTCCTGGACACGCGCGTCGGCGTAGCGCCACTGCCCGCCGACGAGCGCGCAGCCCGCGGCGGACTGCAGGTCGACGACGACGTCCGGGCGGCCGGGCAGCAGCTCGGGCGGCCCCGGCACCGCGGCCGTCGAGGCCGCCGCGGTGGCGGTCATGCCGCCACCGCGGAGATCGCAGCCGCGCCGATCGCGGCCAGCTCGGCGTCTTCGTCGGCCGACGCGGCGCCGCTGACCCCGATCGCGCCGATGACCTCGCCGTCGTGCTCGATCGGAACGCCGCCCTGGAGCGGGACGGCCCTCGCGAGGTGGAGCGCGGAAGGGCGGCCGCTGCTCGCCTGATCCTCAAAGTCCTTGCTCGGCCTACGGTAGATCGCCGCGGTGCGCGCCTTGTCGGTGGTGACCTCGACGCTGGCGACCTGGGCGAGGTCGGGGCGGACGAGGAACATGAGCGCACCGCCCGCGTCGACGGCGGAGATGACCGGGGCGACGCCGCGGCGGGTGGCCTCCTCGCCGGCGGCCTCGGCGGCCATGCGCGCGCCCTCGTACGTGAGTGCCGGGACCTCGCGCGCGGTGAAGGCGGCGGCTGCGCCTGCCAGCGAGACGGACTCGTCCTCGTCGGGCGTCTCGCCGCTGGTGCCGATGGCGCCGACGACCTCGCCGTCGACGGTCAGCGGGATGCCGCCGGTCAGCGCGGACGCGCCGTGCAGCGCGAGCGCGCCGAGGCGTCCGCCGGTGACCTGCTCCTCGATCTCGCGGCTGGGGCGGACGAAGATCGCGGCGGTCCGAGCCTTGTCGACCGCGACGCGGGAGCTGGCGATCTGCGCGCCGGCGGTGCGGCGCAGCAGCACCAGCTCGCCCCAGGGGTCGACCACGGCCATGACGACCCGGTGCCCTTGCTCGGTTGCATGGCGCGCGGCCGCCTCCAGGACGGCTTCGGCGCCGGCGTCGTCGATGATCCTGCGGGTGCGGACGGTGGACATGGGTCAGGCTCCTTGGAGGGGGATGGACCAGATCGCGTCGTCGGCGGTGACCAGCAGGCGGTCGACGGCGAAGGCGAAGTTGACGGCGCCGGGGAGATCGATCTCGCGCAGCAGCGCGCCGGCGGGGGAGAAGACGAGCAGGCCCGCTCCGCCCGTGGTGTAGACGTTGCCCCGCCGGTCGGTCTTCAGGCCGTCCGGGTAGCCGCGCCCGATCGCTGCGAACCGGCGGCGGTTGGCGAGCATGCGGCCGTGGACGACGTCGAACGCGTCGATCACGCGCGCCTCGCTGTCGCCGACATAGAGGACGGACTCGTCGGGGGAGAACGCGAGCCCATTGGGCTTCTCGAACCCGTCCGCGGCCAGCTCCAGCGTGTCGTCGTACGTGTAGACGTGGTCGCCGAGCTGCGCCTCGGGCCCGAAGCCCTGAAGATGGGCATAGCTCGGATCGGTGAACCAGATGCTGCCGTCGGACTTCACGACGACGTCGTTGGGCGAGTTCAGCGGCCGGCCGCGGTAGGCATCGACGATGGTCTGGCGCTCGCCGGTGGCCGGGTCGACGCGGCTGATCGCCGCGGGCTGCTGCTCGCAGACGAGCAGCCGGCCGTCGCGATCGAGCGCCATGCCGTTGGCGGCGGCGGCGTCGGCGAGCACGGTGGAGATGCGCCCGTCGGCGAGCGACAGGCGCATGATGTCCACCCTGCGGCCCGTCCGCTGGGTCGTGAAGTACAGCGCCCGCTCGGAGGCCACGTAGACGGGGCCTTCGTGGGCATCGGTCCTGGCCAGCAGCTGCTTCACGCCGGCACCGGAAGACGCGCGGTCAGCGCCTGCATCGCATGCAGAAACGCCTCCGAGAACGTCGGGAACGGCTGGATGACGTCCTCCATGACGGCGAGCGGCACGCGCGCGCGGATCGCGAGCGTGGCCTGCTGGAGCCACTCGCCGGCCTCGGGCCCGACCGCGTAGGCGCCGGTGAGGCGCTCGCCGTCGGAGACGAGCGTCATGAAGCCGGGCTCCTCCGCGTACGCGCGCGAGTACGTGGATGCGCGCGGCACCTCGGCGAGCGGAACGGTGGCGGTCAGCGGCCCCTCGGAGTCTCCGACCGCCGCCGCTTGCGGGTCGGTGAAGACGACCCGCGGGACGGCGGTGTAGTCGGCCTTCCGGCTGCTCCCCAGGATGTTGGCCGCGGCGACGCGACCCTGGTACTTGCCGACGTATGTCAGCGGCCAGATGCCGGTGACGTCACCGATCGCCCACAGCCCCTCGCGTACGCACATGCGCGCGTCGACCTCGATGCGGTCGAGGCCGACCGTCTCCAGACCGAGGCCCGCAGTGCGAGGGCGCCGACCAGTGGCGACGAGCAGGCGGTCGCCGCGGAACTCGGTGCCGTCGGCGAGCTCCAGGACGAAGTCGTTGCCGTCGCGCCGCGCGCTCGTAGCGTGCCGGCCGAGGTGCAGCTCGATGCCGTCGGCGGCGAGCGCCTCGGCGACGGCATCACCGAGCTGGGCGGGCTCGCGTGCGAGCAGGCGGTCGGCTCCCTCCACGATCACGACCGAGGCGCCCATACGCACGAGCGCCTGGCCGAGCTCCAGCCCGACGGGTCCGCCGCCGAGCACGAGCAGCCGCTTCGGGACCTCCGTGAGCCCGGTCGCCTCGCGGTTGGTCCACACGCCCGCCAGCCCCTGAAGGCCCGGCACCGGGGGAACGACGGGATCCGACCCCGTGGCGATGACGACGTGGCGGGCCGTGTAGGTCTCATGGCCGACGCGCACGCGTCCGGGCCCGTCGAGCCGGCCCGCGCCGCGGATCACGTCGATGTGCGCGCTCTCGGCCCAGGCCGCTTGGCCGGCGTCGTCGTAGGAGGAGACCACGAAGTCGCGCCAGGCCAGCGCCTCGGCGACGTCCACGGACCCGCCGGTGACGGCGGCCTGTCGGGCGGCCTGCAGTGCCTCGCCGGGCCGCACGAGCGTCTTGGATGGGATGCAGCCCCAGTAGGAGCACTCGCCACCGAGCAGCTCGCGCTCGACGATCGCGACGCGCAGGCCGCCGTCAGCGAGGCGCGCTGCACAGTGCTCGCCGGCCGGGCCGCCGCCGAGGACGATGACGTCGAAGTCGCTCATGCCAGCCCCTTCGCCTTGTCGATCTCGTAGGCGGCCGTGATCAGCCCGATGTGGCTGTAGGCCTG
>DATFQI010000435.1:0-6687 GCA_035264365.1 Solirubrobacteraceae bacterium | reverse complement strand
CTCGGCGAGGTGCTGGCCGTCTCCGACGTGCCCGCGGGGGTCGTGAACCTGCTGGCGGGCCGCCGCGAGGAGCTGGCACTGGCCCTCGGGGCGCACCGCGACCTCAACGCCATCGTCGACGCGAGCGGCGACGCGGAGCTGGCGGAGAAGCTCGACGTGCTCGCGGCGGAGACCGTGAAGCGGGTCGTGCGGATCCCGGCGGGTTCCGACGCGGTCGGCGACGCGCTGCGCCGCCTCGAGGCGCTCACGGAGCTCAAGACCGCCTGGCACCCGGTCGGTGCCTGAGCAGGTCCTCAGCACCCGCGTCCTCAACCGCACCCTGCTCGAGCGCCAGCTGCTGCTGCGCCGCTCGCCGCTCGGCGTGGTGGAGGCGGTCGAGCACCTCGCCGGGATGCAGTGCCAGGAGCCGCCGGCGCCGTTCTACGGGCTGTGGTCGCGGCTGGAGGGCTTCGAGGCGGCCGAGCTGGTGGCGCTGCTCGAGTCGCACGCGGTCCTGCGCACGACGCTGATGCGCGCGACGCTGCACCTCACGTCCGCCGACGACTTCCTGGCCTGGCGCCCGATGCACCAGGCGATGCTCGAGAAGCGCTTCGCGGGCAGCGGCTTCATGAAGCAGCTCGACGGCGTCGACGTGGCCGAGGTGATCGAGGCCGGTCGCGCGGGGCTCGCCGAGACGCCGGGCACGACGGCGTCGATCGGCCGGGCGCTCGCGGAGCGCTGGCCCCGCCACGACAGGACCGCGCTCGCCTACGCGGTGCGCTTCTGCGTCCCGCTGGCGCAGCTGCCGCCGCGCGGGACCTCGCTGGAGCGTCAGGGTGGCCAAGCGGTCGTCGCGCCGGTCGAGACGCTGCTCGGGCGGCCGCTGGGCGAGGAGACCGCGCCCGACACGCTGCTGCTGCGCTATCTGGCCGCGTTCGGCCCGGCGAGCGTGGCCGACATGCGGCTGTGGTCGGGCCTGCCCGGCCTCGCGGCGGCGGTCGACCGCCTGCGGCCACGGCTGCGCAGCTTCCGCGACGAGCGCGGCCGTGAGCTGCTCGACCTCCCCGGCGCGCCGATCGCCACGGGCGACGAGCCCGCCCCGCCCCGCTTCCTTCCGTGGTTCGACAACCTCCTGCTCGGCCACGACGACCGCTCGCGCGTGCTGCCGTACGGCCACCGGCTCGGGGTCGTGGGCGGGAGCGCGTTCCTGCTCGTCGACGGCTTCGCCCGGGCGACGTGGCGGATCGAGCGCGCGCCGGAGCAGGCCACGCTCCACATCCAGCCGCTCGAGCCGCTCGAGCTCGGCGACGACGTCCTCGCCGAGGGCGAGCGGCTGCTCGAGTTCGCCGCGCCCAGCGCCGGGCGGCGGACTGTCAGGCTGGAGCCATGAACCTCGGCAAGATCGGCGTCTGGACGAGCTACCGCCCCTTCGGCATCGAGCGCGCGGCCGAGGCGGCGAAGCTGGTGGAGCAGCTCGGCTACGGGACCTGGTGGGTCGGGGGCTCGCCGCGCGTGCCTGCGATCCGGCCGGTCCTGGAGGCCACCTCGACGCTCACCGCGGCGACCGGGATCCTCAACGTCTGGGCCAATGAACCGGCCGAGACCGCCGCGCAGGACGCCGAGCTGCGCGAGGCGTTCCGCGGGCGGTTCGTGCTGGGCATCGGGATCGGCCATCCCGAGGCGACGAGCGACTACCGCCGCCCGCTGACGGCGATGCGCGCGTTCCTCGACGGCCTCGACGGCTCCCCGGACCCGCCGCCGACCCAGGACCGCTGCCTGGCCGCGCTGCGGCCGCGGATGCTCGAGCTCGCCCGCGAGCGCTCCGCCGGCGCCCACACGTACTTCGTCCCTGTGGAGCACACGCGCTCCGCTCGCGAGCGGCTCGGCCCGCAGGCGCTGCTGGCGCCCGAGCTGGCGTGCGTCGTCGAAACCGACCCGGTCCGCGCGCGGCGGGTCGCCCGCGACTACGCGAAGCTCTACCTCGGCCTGAGCAACTACACGCGGAACCTGCTCGACTTCGGCTACACGGACGACGACTTCGCGGACGGCGGCTCGGACCGCCTGGTCGACGCGGTGATCCCCCACGGCTCCGCGGAGGAGATCGCGGAGGTCGTGCGCGCCCACCTCGACGCCGGTGCGGATCACGTCTGCGTGCAACCGCTCGGTGAGGAGGGCGTCCCCCGTGAGTCCTGGACGGCGCTCGCGAGGGTCCTGCTCAGCTGACGAGCCGCGAGATCGCCCTCGCGGCGCGTGGTCAGGTGACGGTCGTGGGCGCGTCGTCGTCCCGTTGATCGGACACGTGGAGGCGCCGGCGGACCGTGCGGGGCGCGGGGCCTGGGTGCGAGGTGCTCATGCCTACTAAGACGCCTCTCGCGCGAAATATTCATCGCTCCGCCGAAAAAATTCCGCGCGCGCCACTCCGCGCTGCGCGCAGCGCCCGCGAACCGGTCAGGCGACGGAGCGCAGCCGCCGGCGCGGCTTGCCGGCGCGCAGTTCGCGCACGACCGACTGGATGAGCGCCTCGGACTCGTCGCGCCGGCCGTCGGTGACGGCGCCGACGATCCCGCGCTTGCGCGAGATCAGCTCGATCATCGTCTCGTCGATCGTGTCAGCGGCCAGCAGGTACCAGGCCGTCACGGCGTCGTGCTGGCCGATCCGGTGGCAGCGGTCCTCGGCCTGGTCGTGCATCGCCGGGGTCCACTCGAGGTCGAGGAAGGCCACGTTGGAGGCGCGCGTCAACGTGATGCCCTGGCCGGCCACGCGCGTGGCGCAGACGATCAGCTGCGGACCCGAGGGATCCTGGAAGGCGTCGACGGCGGCCTCGCGCTGCTGGATCGAGTCGCGCCCGAGGATGTGCAGCGCGTCCGGGAAGCGCTCGAGCAGCAGCTCCTGGACCTCGCGGTGGCCGGCGAACACCACCAGCGGCTCGTCGGACGCCAGGAAGTCCTCGATCCAGGCCAGCGCCGCGCTCGCCTTGCCGCGCGCCGCCAGGCGCTTCAACGCGTTGAGCTGGGCGAGGCGCTCGGCCCGCAGCGCCGCGGCCACCTTCGCCTCGACCTCGCCGAGGTCCAGCGGCTGCTCGCGCAGCCACGCGATCACGTCGTCCTGGGCGAGCTTGTACTCGCGCTGGTTGTCCAGCGCCACCGGCAGCACGACCTGGCGCTTCGCCGGGAGCTGCGGCAGCACGTCGGCCTTCAGCCGCCGCACGAAGCACGTGCGGCGCAGGTGCCAGTGGATGCGCTCCTCGGCGCCCGCGCCCTGGAAGCGGCGGGCGAAGCGCGCGCCGGAGCCGAACTCCTGCAGGCGGCCGAGGATCCGCAGCTGCGCGATCAGCTCCTCCGGGTGGTTCATCACCGGCGTGCCGGTCAGCGCCAGCTTCAGCGCCCCCTCGGGCAGCGCCTCGGCGAGGCGGCGCACGGCCTGGGTGCGCTTGGCGCGCGGGTTCTTGACGTAGTGCGACTCGTCGAGCACGAGCGCCTTCGGCCGCCGCAGCTGCAGCCGGACGCGGTGCGCGTGCACGATCTCGTAGTTGAGGACGGTGATCTCGGCGTCCATCGGGGCGACGCCGGTGCCGTTGACTACGTCGACCGAGCGGTGCGGCAGCCAGCGCTCGATCTCGCGCAGCCAGTTGAGCTTCAGCCCCTCCGGGCACACGATCACGGCCGGGTAGGCGTCGTCGGCCTCGAGTGTGGCGAGCGCCTGCACGGTCTTGCCGAGGCCCTGCTCGTCGGCCAGGAACGTCCGCCGCGCGCGCAGCGCGTAGGCGACGCCGGCGCGCTGGAACGGCCGCAGCTCGCCGCCGAGCCGCGCCTCGGCCTCCAGCGGCTCCGCCTCGAAGGCGCGCGAGCGGCGCACGTCGTCGATCGCGGAGTCGTGCTCGCGGCGCAGCCTGTCGAGCACCTCGCGCGCGTTGGCGGCGGGCTCGACGCCGAACACGCGCAGGTAGTGCTCCAGCGGCTCGAGCAGGTACGGGTCGACCGGCAGCGTGCGGCCGTGTGCCTCGCACGCGGGCAGCGCGAGGAACGCGGGCAGCGTCTCCGGGTCCCAGTTGATGTCGAGCTTGAAGCGCAGCTCGCCGTAGCCCTCGACGAGCGAGAGCGTCGCGGGCGGGGGCTCCAGGTCGACCTGGAGGCGCGAGGCGCAGCGCAGCGCGCGCGGGTCCAGGCGGGCGCCGCGCGCCTCCAGCAGGCCCTCGGCCACCGGACCCGTGAACGGGAGCCAGAGCCGGCCGCCGCGCTCCTCGGCGAGCTCGGCCAGTGGCTCGTCGAGCTCGCCCGCGATCGTGTCCAGGATGAAGTGCCCGCGGCCGTCGTACTTGCCCGAGGTCACGCGGCCGATCCAGCCCGTCACCGCGCGCGAGAGCCACTCCGTCACGTCGGGCGCCACGCTCAGCGTCGGATGGCGCTCCAGCACGCCCTTGACGAACGGGGCCACGGCGTCGGCGCGCGGCGCCCACCACTCCTTGGCCTCCCAGTCGAAGCGCCGCCCGGGGATCGCGCGCACGGCGTCGACGATGTCGGCCCGGTAGGGGAACGCGAACACCACCGAGTCGTGCCCCTGCGAGTTGCGCCGCAGCTCGACGTTGTGGACCGGATCTGCAGCTCGCATGAAGCCTCTTACGGTAGCCGCGGACGCGGCGCACCGGGCGATACCCTCGTCCGATGCTCGCGAGCCTCGACGGCGCCATCGGCCCTGTGGCCGAGACGCGCATCCCGGTCACCGACGAGGGCCTGCTGCGGGGGGACGGCGGCTTCGAGGTCGCCCGCCTCTACGGCGGTCGCCCGTTCGCCATGGAGGACCACTACGCGCGCCTGCAGCGCACCTGCAGCGGGCTGCGGCTGGAGTTCGACCTGACGGCGCTGCGCGCCGAGGTCGAGGCGCTGCTCGAGGAGGCCGGGCCGGTCGAGGGCCTGCTGCGGATCGTGCTGACCCGCGGCGGACGGCGGCTGGCGATGATCGAGCCGCTGCCGCACCGCCTGTCGGTCGCGCGCGTGATGACCGTGCCCTACGCCCCCAACCGCGTGCTCGACGGCCTCAAGACGCTCTCCTATGCCGGCAACATGCTCGCGGGGCGCCTCGCGAAGGACCAGGGCTACGACGAGGCGCTGTTCGTGACGCCGCACGGCCGCGTGCTCGAGGGCCCGACGTGGTCGTTCTTCTGGGTCGACGGCGGCCGGCTGCTGACCCCGCCGTTGGAGGACCGCATCCTGGCCTCGATCACGCGCGACCGCGTGATCGCCGAGTCCGGCGCGCAGGAGGCGGTCTGCACGCTCGACGACGTGCGCCGCGCCGAGGAGGCGTTCATCGCCTCGAGCGTGCGCGAGGTCATGCCGATCGCGGCGGTCGACGAGATCGAGCTCCCGAGCGCGCCGGGGCCCGTCACCGAGGCCGCGCGTGAGGCGCTGGCCCGGCGGATCGAGCGGGAGCTGGGGGCGCCCGCCTAGGCCTTCTGGCGCGCGGCCTGGGCGCCGGTCGTCTGGAACTCCACGTACCAGAGGACATGGCCGGCGGCCGACAGCGCACTGCGGAACAGCTTCATCGCCACCTCACTACCCCGTTTTCATGAGAGTCCTAACCGTCATTGGCAACCGGCCGCAGTTCGTGAAGGCCGCCGCCGTCTCGTTCCGGCTGCGCGAGGCGGCCGAGGAGGTGCTCGTCCACACGGGCCAGCACTACGACGCGGAGCTCTCCCAGGTCTTCTTCGACGAGCTCGAGCTGCCGCGCCCCGAGCACCTGCTCGAGCTCGGCGGCGGCTCCAACACGGAGCAGACGGGCCGGATGCTGTCCGCCCTGGGCCCGCTGCTGGCCGCCGAGCGGCCCGACGTGGTGCTCGTCTACGGCGACACGAACTCGACGCTGGCGGGCGCGCTCACCGCGGCCCAGATGCGGATCCCGGTCGCCCACGTGGAGGCGGGGATGCGCTCGTTCGACCGCGCGATGCCGGAGGAGCTCAACCGCGTGCTCGCCGACCACGCATCGGACCTGCTGCTGTGCTCCTCCGCCGCGCCCGCCGAGCACCTGCGCCACGAGGGCGTCTCGGGCGAGGTGGTCGTCGTCGGCGACGTGATGGTCGACGTCGCGCAGCTGCTGGCGCCGCGGGCGCGCGAGCGCACCGCCGTGCTGGAGGCGTGCGAGGTCGAGCCGGGCGCCTACCTGCTCGCGACCGCGCACCGGGCGGGCACCGTCGACGACCCCGAGCGCCTGGAGCGGCTCGCGGCGCTGCTGGCCGCGATGCCCGCCCCCGTGGTGCTGCCGCTGCACCCGCGCACGCGCGCTCGGCTGCAGGCGGCGGGGCTGCTGGAGGCGCTCGAGGGCGTGCGCGTGGTCCCGCCGCTCGGCTACCTGGACTTCACCGCGCTGCTGCTGCACGCGCGCGCGGTGCTCACCGACTCGGGCGGCGTCCAGAAGGAGGCCTACCTCGCCGGGGTGCCATGCCTGACGCTTCGGGACCGAACGGAGTGGACGGAGACCGTCGAGACGGGCTGGAACGCGCTCGTGGGGCTGGACGCGGAGGCCGCGCGGGCCGCGCTGGAGCGCGAGAAGCCGCCAGAGCGCCCGCCGCTGTATGGGGACGGGCGCGCCGGCGAGCGCGTCGTCCAGGCGCTGCTGGCGCTGCGCGAGCGGGCGGCGGTCGCATGAGCCTGCGGATCGGCGTCGCCGGGCTCGGCTACTGGGGCCCCAACCTGGCCCGCAACTTCGCGGGCCTCC
>DATFQI010000434.1:0-2772 GCA_035264365.1 Solirubrobacteraceae bacterium | reverse complement strand
GGTCGAGCACGCGATCACGACGAGGCGCCCGCCGGTCCGCGCGGACACGGCGACCTGCGTGGCCACGGGGGCTGCCGGTGCAGGGCCGGTGGCCGGGCGGCGGGCGACACCCGACTGCGCGGCGTCGGCGACCTTGCGGCCGAGCTCGGAGGCGAAAGCGTCCATCGGCTGCCCGACGGTCGGCTTGGCGACGAGGTCGAAGGCGCCCTCGGCGAGCGCGTCGACGGCGTGGGCGCCGCGGGCGGGGGAGAAGGCCGAGACGACGACGACCGGTACCGGCCGCTCGCGGCCGGCGCGCAGGGCGCGCAGCACGCCGAGCCCGTCCAGGCCCGGCATCGCGAGGTCGAGCGTGAGCGCGTCGGGACGGTGCTCGCGGCAGGCGGCGAGCGCCTCGTCGCCGTCGCCCGCGGTGGCGACGACATCGAAGCCCTGGCGGTCGAGGGCGCCCGCGAGCATCCGGCGCATGAGCCGGGAATCGTCGGCGACGACGACCCGCTGCCTGTCCGCGACGGCCGCCATCGACTACGCCGCGGCGGCGAGCTCCTCGACCTCGCGGGCGAACAGCCCGGAGGTGTTGAGCAGGACGACGAGGCGGTCGTCGATCTTGGCGATCGCCTCGATCGAGTCGCTGTTGGCGGTCGGGACGTCCTCGAGCTGCTCGCTCGTGACGGTCAGGACCTCCTCGACCTCGTCCACCATGACGCCGACCTGGCCGGTGCCGCTGGAGACGATCACGATCTTGCCGGGCTCGCTGGGCTCCAGGCCCATGCGCGCCGCGAGGTCGAAGATCGGGATGATCTTGCCGCGCAGCCCGATGACGCCGCGGATCCACGGCACCTCGGACGCGACGGAGCGCGGCTCGCTGAAGCGGATGATCTCGTGCACGGAGCCGATGGGCAGCGCGTACTCCTCGCTTCCGAGCGAGAAGACGACGAGCTGATGTGAGGTCGTTTCGGGCATGGCTGGACTCCCTGGCGGACGGTCAGCCCGGTAGTCGGCATGCCCTGCGGCCGCTTGAGCGGCGCCGGCGGTCAGCGGCGGGCGAGCTGGACAGCCTGGTCGGGGCCCGCCGGGTCCGGCCCGGGAGCCCCGTGGGCCGGCAGGCGCACCACGAAGCGTGCGCCGCGGCCGTCGAGCGGGGGCTCGAGGCCGACCGTGCCGTTGTGGGACTCCGTGACCGCGCGGACGATCGAGAGGCCCAGGCCGCTCGAGCCCCCCCGGTCGCTGGAGCCGCGGAAGAAGCGCTCGAAGACCTTGTCGCGCAGCTCGTCGGGGATGCCCGGGCCGTCGTCCTCGACCGCGAGCACGACGCGGCCGTCGTGGCGCTCGACCTGCGCCTCGACCGCCGTGCCGGGGTCGGTATGGCGCAGCGCGTTCTCCATCAGGTTGAGGATCAGGCGGTGCAGCTCGTCGCGGGCGCCGTCGACGACCATCCCCGGCGGCGCGGAGATCGAGAGCTCGTGGTCGCCGGCGACCGGCTCCAGCTCGGCGGCCGCGTCGGTGACGATCGAGGAGAGGTCGACCGGCTCGTGCGCGGTTACGCGGCCCGCGTCCGCGCGCGCGAGCAGCAACAGGTCGGCGACGAGGCGGCGCATCCGGCGCGAGGAGCGCAGGGCGGAGGCGGCGGCCTCGCGCTGCTCGCCCTCGAGGTACTCGGCGAGCAGCTCGAGGTTGGCGAGCACGGAGGTCAGGGGCGTGCGCAGCTCGTGCGAGGCGTCCGCGACGAACTCGCGCTGGCGGGCGAGGGACGCCTCGGTCTCCGCCCGCGCCTCGCCGAGCGCCGCGAGCATCGACTCCAGGGTGCGCGCCAGCTCGGCGACCTCGTCCTCGGAGTCCGGCCGCGGGATCTTCACGGCCGGGTCGCGTGAGCGCTCGACCTCGCGCGCCGCGACGGTGAGCTCCGCGATCGGCTCCATCGCGCGGCGCGCCGTCGCCAGGCCGGCCAGCAGCGCCAGCAGGCCGCCGCCGAGCACGCCGAACGCGAGGAACACCTTCACGCGGTTGGCGGTCGCCTGCACGGTGGAGAGCCGCTGCGCGTACTGGATCACCAGCGAGTTCGTGTAGCCGATCACCTCGACCCGCCGCGACTCCACGCGCCAGCCGTCGATGTTGGCGCGCGGAGCGATCCAGGGCCCGAAGTTGGGCGCGCCCCGGCTGCCCATCACGAAGTCGCCGCTGGGCGTGATGATCCGCACGGCGGCGTTCTGGCTGCCGATGTAGTCGTCGAGGCTGGGCCCGCTGACCTTGCGCGGGACCGTCACGCCGTCGGAGCGCGTGACGAGGCGCAGCTTGACGTCCTGCGAGAGCCGGTTGGCCGCGTCGGAGACCTCGCGGCTGAAGTCGCGCTGGATCTGCTGCGTGGTGAGGACGCCGACGATCGCGGCGAAGCCGCAGAGGATGACCAGCGTCAGCGCGGCCGAGCCGCCGGCGAGCCGCCAGCGGATCGGGAGGCGCTTATACGCGGAGGACGTATCCCGCGCCGCGGACCGTATGGAGGAGCCGAGGCTCGCCATCGGCTTCGAGCTTCCTTCGGAGGTTGGAGACGAAGACCTCGATCGTGTTCGTGATCGAGAACGGGTCGTAGCCCCAGACCTCGTCGAGCAGCTTCTGGCGCGAGATCACGAGGCGCTCGTTGCGCATCAGGTACTCGAGCAGCTCGAACTCGCGCTGGGTGAGGTCGATCTTGCGCTCGCCGCGCGAGACCTCGTGCGTGTCCGGGTTGAGCATCAGGTCGGCGACCCGCAGCGGCGCCATGCCGCGCGGCGGCCGGCG
>DATFQI010000433.1:0-5645 GCA_035264365.1 Solirubrobacteraceae bacterium | reverse complement strand
CGCCGCGCCGCGTCCCCTGCGCCGCCTTCGTCCTTGACCACGAGCACGACGACCTGCGCCGGCGCGACCGCGGGCGGCAGGCGCATGCCGCGGTCGTCGCCGTGGACCATGATCAGCGCGCCGATCAGTCGCGTCGTGACGGCCCACGAGGTCTGCCAGGGGTGGCGGCGGACGCCGTCGGCGTCGGTGTACTCGGTGCCGAACGCCTTCGCGAAGCCCTGGCCGAGCTCGTGGCTGGTGCCCAGCTGGAGTGCCTTGCCGTCCCGCATGACGCCCTCGAGCGTCCACGTGCGCAGAGCACCGGCGAACGTCTCGGCGCGCGTCTTCAAGCCCACCAGCGACGGCAGGGCGAGCAGCTCGGTCAGCAGCGACTCGTAGACGTCGCGGAGGATCCGCAGCGCGAAGGCGTGCGCCTCGGCCTCGCCGGCGTGCGCAGTGCGGCCTTCCTGCCAGAGGAACTCGGTGCTGCGCAGGAAGATCCGCGGCCGCAGCTCCCAGCGGACGATGTTCGACCAGTTGTTGATGAGCAGCGGCAGGTCGCGGTAGGAGTCGATCCACCTGGTGAAGGAGGCG
The DNA here is from genome assembly GCA_035264365.1 of Solirubrobacteraceae bacterium. GTDB lineage: Bacteria > Actinomycetota > Thermoleophilia > Solirubrobacterales > Solirubrobacteraceae > DATFQI01. The sequence continues at coordinate 5,072 of DATFQI010000433.1, read as the reverse complement.
TTGACGATCGTCTCCGACGTCGGGCGCACGACCGCCGGCTCCTCGAGCTGCTTGCCCCCGCCGTGCGTGACGACCGCCAGCTCGGGAGAGAAGCCCTCGACGTGCTCGGCCTCCTTGCGCAGATAGCTCTCGGGGATCAGCAGCGGGAAGTACGCGTTCTCGAAGCCGGCCGCCTTGATCCGCGCGTCGAGATCGGCCTGGATGCGCTCCCAGATCGCGTAGGCCCACGAGCGGATCACCATCGTCCCGCGCACCGGCCCGTTCTCGGCGAGCTCGGCCTTTGCGACGACTTCCTGGTACCAGCGCGGGAAGTCGTCGGCCTGCGGGGTGAGGACGGACTTGGGCATCGGCGACGACCTCAGTAGACCATCTGCAGGCGTGGCGCGCCTTCAACGCAGCTACGGCATGTCGCCGCGCTGTGCGGTGCCGGGAGTGATCGAACTCAGACGTCGACGACCGCGGTGTGGATGTCCACGCCCGCGCGCATCCGTCCGCCGACGAGCTTGGCGACGTTCTCGAGCACCGACGTCCACATGTGCAGCTGCACCTCCTTGGCCATGCGCAGACGATGGTGGGCGATGTCGGAGAGGCGGTCGCCCGGACGCGACCAGGACTCCACCTCGAAGCGAAGCACGGCGTCCTCGAGGTCCTGCGCGCGCCACTCGATCTGGCCTGCCTCGAGGTGCCCATCGAGCGTGGCGAACCGGAAGGACGTCGGAGTGAGCTCAACAACACGGACCGGGCCGTCCCACGGCCCCGGCATGCGCACGACGAACTCGTCCCCCAAGGCGAGCGGCCCGTTCTCGTTCCCCGTGATCTTGCGGAACTGCGCGATACCTCCCGGCACCACGCGGTTGATGTCTCCGCGGATATCGGCGATCACCGAGACGGCGTGGAGTCGGCCGTCGACGACGTCAACCCGGTAGCGGCGGCGCAGGAAGGCGCCGCTGCCGTGGTGGGGCGACTGGATGCCGTCCACCCGGATGCCAGCCGGCAACGGGGGTGGGCCGTCCACGTCCCAGCTTCCTGGAACCTCGCGGCGGTACATGGGCGTGATCCGCCAGACGTAGGCCCACCAGGTGATCAGCAGGCCACCGGGCCATCGGAGCGCGGTGGTGAGCAGTCGGCGGTCCCGCACGAATCGTGGGCTACCCGCGAGCGGGCGTTCAGCGAGCAGGCGCGTGGGTAGACCGAAGCACGTGCTCCCCGGAATTCTGCACCGCATTGGCATCCGCCCGTGGATGCTGCACGGGAGCTCGCTGGCCGGCATCGCGCTCTGTCTCTCGCTGTGGATCCGCGCCAAGACCGTCGATCAGCCTGCGCGCGGTAACGCGGAGCGGCGTGCGCTGTTCGTCGGCCTGTGGCCGCCGATGTTCTGGCTGATCGGCGACTCGGTCGAACGCCACGAGTGACCAGCCCGCGGGCTTGTCCGCGCGCTGGACCTCGCGCTTGTTCGTCGACCGCGCCCGCCCGGTGCCCCGCCGACCTCTACTCCGGCGGCGGCCGGCCGGCGCAGCCACCCAAGCCTCGCCCGTGCCGGCGCGCAATCGCGTGCAGGCTCAGCGAGCCTTCGCGACGGCGCGCTTCAACTCCGCCTTGCCCATCTTCGAGCGGCCCTCGATACCGAGCTCGCGGGCCTCGGCGTCGAGCTCCTTGCGCGTGGGCGAATCGCCGCGGCGGACGGCCGCGGCCTCCTTCCCCAGCGCCGTCCGGGTCGACGAAGACAGGCTCTTCAGCGTCCCCTTCTCCTTCGCGCCAGCCTGCGCCTTCTTGACGTTCTTGCGGGCGGCCGCGCGCTGCTTATCGGTGGCCATGCGTAAGAGCTACCCGAGGCATGGCGGTCCGCAACGCCGCATGCGTAGCGCTCGGTGCCGCCTCCGTATCGAGCCAACGCTCGAGCTCTAGGCTCAGCGACGCTTGAGCGCAGATGGCTTGTGGACGGCTTCGCCGCCGCCCTTCTCGCTGCGCACCAGGTACTGCGGCTCCTCGGCGGAAGCCTTTATCTTGCGTCCGGCGGCATCGGTGTCCGAGGTGATCTTGCGCTCCACGACGCCCGGCGTGTCGTCCCGGCCGTGGGAGCTCCACACGACCTTGTCGCCCTTCTTGAACTCGTTCATGGGCGACGGCTACCCGGAACGCGCGGCTCGATCCTGGTCCGGTGCCAAATCGGCGCTGCGGCAGCCGGGCCGGCATCCGCGGCGTAAGCTCGCGACGCTCATCGCGTGGCCGGCTAAGGCACTAGGACTCGGGCAGGCGCTCGAGGATCTCCTTGATCCGGCGCAGGTCGGCCTGGTTGGCGCGCCGCATCGCCCGCTCCATGAGCGGCGCGCCCACCCTCGCGAAGCCGGCGGGCTCGCCGCGGTTGCGCAGCGTCATACGGGTGCCGTTGCCGGCGTCCTCGAACGCGTAGGTCGTCTCCATGGGGAACGGCCCCTGCGCCGTGCTCATCACGAACCGCTCGTCCGGCACGTGCTCGCGCACCTCGTAGGTGTAGGCGAGCCGGCGGCCGAGGAAGCGCGCGACGAACTCCAGCCGCGACCCGACCGCCAGCGGCGGCGGCGTTCGCCACTTGACCGACTCGATGTTCGCGTACCAGCGCGTGGCGTTGTCGGGCTCGCATGCGTAGGCGGCCACCGCCGGTCGCGGCCGGGCGATCTCGATCTCGGTGACGACGTCGAGGGCCATCAGCGCTTCGTGGGGGCGGCGGGTGCTCCGGCAGGCAGTCGAGGCAGATCGCGCTGAAGTACGCCTTACGCGGCGAGCGCGGTGATCGCGTCGCCGGAAAGCTCGGCCTTGGGGATGAAGCCGCGGGCGCCGCAGTTGGCGAACACGGTCTCGCAGCCGGTGCCGTCGCGGCTGGAGATCAGGACGATGGCGGGGGCCTTCCCGTCGGCCGCGGCGGTGATGCGTTGCGCGACCTCGACACCATCGATGTCCGGGAGCCCGATGTCGAGCAGGACGATGTGCGGCCGCAGGCGGGCGGCCTCGGACACGCCCTCGAGCCCCGTTGCGGCCTCGCCGACCACTTCGAAGCCGTCCGCCTCGAGCACCGTCCGGGCCGCCGCGCGGTACCCGGGGTGATCGTCGACGATGAGAACCGTGCAAGCCATTGCGTGATCCATCATGAAGGACGGGAGCTTGGTGACCAAGTGCGCTATCCCCCGTCGGCGCGCGGGCTAACCGCCAGAAGTGACAGGGGCTGGCGCGCGTACGATCCTCGCGTGCGCTCTCCCCGTGACCACCGGCCCGCCGCCCCCACGAGATGAAGCTCACCGTCGTCGGCGGGGGCGGCTTCCGCATGCCGATGGTCTACGGCGCGCTGCTGGCGCGGCGGGATCGGCTGCCGTTCGACGACGTCGTCCTGTACGACGTGGACGCCGGCCGGCTGGAGCGGATCGGGGTCGTCCTACAGGGCCTCGCCGCCGAGCACGGCGCGGCCGTGCCGTTCACCACCACCACGGACCTGGACGAGGCGATCGAGGGCGCCGACTTCGTGTTCAGCGCGATCCGCGTCGGGCGGCTGGAGGGCCGCGTCGTTGACGAGTCGGTCCCCCTGGCGCTCGAGGTGCTGGGTCAGGAGACCACCGGCCCCGGCGGCATCTGCTTCGCGCTGCGCACGATCCCCGCCGTCATGGAGATCGCGCACGCGATCGCGGAGAAGGCGCCCGGTGCCTGGCTGATCAACTTCACCAACCCCGCCGGGATGGTCACGGAGGCGGCCCAGCGGGTGCTCGGCGACCGCGTCGTCGGCATCTGCGACTCGCCCGCCGGCCTGTGCCGCCGCGTCGCGAAGGCGCTCGGCGAGGATCCCGCGCGGATGTGGTTCGACTACTTCGGCCTCAACCACCTCGGCTGGCTGCAGGCCGCGCGCGACGGCCGGCGCGACCGCCTGCCGGAGCTGCTGGCCGATGACGAGAAGCTCGCGAGCTTCGAGGAGGGGCGCCTGTTCGGCGCGGACTGGCTGCGAACGCTCGGGATGATTCCGAACGAGTACCTGTACTACTTCTATTACGGGGCCGACACCGTCCGATCGATCCGCCGGCAGCCGCAGCCGCGCGGCGCGTTCCTGCTCGAGCAGCAGGCCGCCTTCTACGCGGCCGCCGGCCAAGCGCCCGAGGAGGCGCTGGCGAGCTGGCGCGCGACGCGCCACGACCGGGAGCGCAGCTACATGGCCGAGGCGCGCGGCGCCGCGGGCATCGCGGACGAGCACCAGGAGTGGAGCGGCGACCCCGGCGGCTACGAGGGCGAGGCGATGGCGCTCGTAGACGCGATCGCGAACAACACACGCACGGTGATGATCCTCAACACCGCCAACCGCAGCGCGCTGCCGTTCCTGGACGAGGACGCCGTCGTCGAGGTCCCCTCGCTCGTGGGCCGCGCCGGCCCCGTCCCGACGGCCGCCGGGCCCGTCCCCGAGCACGCCCGCGCGCTGATCGCCACGATCAAGGACGTGGAACGCACGACGATCGAAGCCGCGCTGACCGGCTCCACCGACCTCGCCGTCCGCGCGCTCGCGCTGCATCCGCTCGTCCCGAGCGTGAGCGTCGCCCGCCGCATCTTCGCCGGCTACCGCGAGCGGCTGCCCCAACTGCAGGAGCGCTTCGCGCCATGAGCGTCGACGTCGTCGTCACCGCCACCCCGTTCATGGACCTGACCTTCATCGGGCTCGAGGCGCTGCCGAAGACCGGCGAGGAGCGGTTCGCCGGCGACCTGCTGCGCTCGCCCGGCGGCGGCGCGATCAACGCGATCGGCGCGGCCCGGCTCGGCCTCAAGACGGCACTCGCGGCGCCGCTCGGCCATGACCTCGAGGGCGACTTCATCCGCGAGGAGCTCGCGCGCGAAGGCATCGCGCTGCTCACGAGCAGCGCCGTGCGCACGCCCACGACCGTCGTCATGCCGCACGGCGGCGAGCGCGCGATGGTCACGTACGAGCCCGGGATCACCACGCGCACCGCCGACGTCGCCGCCTTCGACCCGCGGGCCGTCATCGTCAGCATCAACCAGCTCGACGTCGTGCCCGACGGCGTGCCCGCCTACACGACCTGCGGCGACGACGACGCGCGCGCGTTCGC
>DATFQI010000432.1:0-2305 GCA_035264365.1 Solirubrobacteraceae bacterium | reverse complement strand
TGGGACTGGTACAGCAGCTCCTCGTTCCTCTCGTGCCCGGTGCGCACGCGAGAGGGGCGCATCCTCGGCGTGCTGGCGCTCGCCCGCTCGCTGCCGCAGCCGGCCTTCAGCGCCGAGGAGGTGCGCGTCACCGAGGTGCTGGCCGACCTCGCCGCGTACGCGCTCGAGCGTGCGGAGCTGCTCGACGTCGAGGAGGCGCTCGGCCGGGCGACGCGGGCCGTGAGCGCGACGCTCGACCCGGACGAGGTGGTCGCCGCCGTGCTCGCCCAGGTACGCGAGCTGACCGGCGCCGCCGAGGTGACGTTCCTGCGCGCCGACAACGCGGGGCGCGTACGTGGCGGCCCCGAGCCCGCGCTCGCCGGAGGCGACGTGCGGGTGCCGGTGGCGCTCGGGGCGCGGCTGTTCGGGGTGCTCGACGTGCGGGCGCACGAGGGCGGCTTCGCACCGGGCGGTGTGGCCCGGCTCGTCGCGCTGGCGCCCGTGGCGGCGGCCGCGCTCGCCAACGCCCACGCCTACGACCGCGAGCGGCGCGTGGCGCGCGCGATGACGGCGGGCTTCGTGCCCCAGCGCCCGCCGGCGCTGGACGACCACGAGGTCGGGCTCGTCTACGAACCGGCCGGCCGCCAGGCGAGCGGCGGCGACGTGTTCGGCATCTGGACGCTGCCGGGCGGCGGGCTCGGCCTGCTGGTCGGCGATGTCAGCGGCAGCGGGCTCGAGGTCGCGGCGACCGCGGCGATGGTGCGCTTCTTCGTCGAGGCGCGCACGTTCGACTGCGACCGGCCCGCCGAGGTGCTGCGCCAGACCAACGAGATCCTGCGCTCGCGGCTCCCCGACGGCCTGTTCGTGCCGCTGTTCCTGGCGATCGCCGACGGCCGCCGGCTGCGCTGGTGCAACGCCGGGCACCCGCCGCCGCAGCTCCTGCGCGCGGACGGCGAGGCCGCCGCACTCGGCACGACGGGGCTCCCGCTCGGGATCGACGCCGGCGCCGCCTACGACGAGCGCGAGTGCGCGCTCTCTCCAGGCGACGTGCTGGTCGCGGCCACCGACGGCCTGTGGGAGGCGCGCCGCGACCGGATCCAGTTCGGCGACGCCCGGCTGGCGGACCTGCTGGCCGAGCACGGCCGGGCGCTCGCCCCGCAGGCGCTCGCCGAGCGGCTGCGCGACGAGGCCCACGCCTGGTCGCCGCAGCTCGACGACGATCTCGTCGTGCTCGCCGTGCGGGTGCGCGGGTGAGCGCCGCGCTGCGCGCAGAGCCGCCGGACGGGCCCGCCTCGCGCGCGCTCTGGGCCGAGTACCAGGCGCTGCTGGCGGACCGGCTCGACGCGCCGCCGGCCGACCCGGAGCACGTCTTCGCCTCGCCCGAGTCCTTCACCGGGCCCGGGAGCGCCTGGCTGGTCGCCTACGACGGCGAGGACGCCGTCGCCTGCGGCGGCCTGCGCGCGCTCGACGCCGAGACGGGCGAGATCAAGCGCATGTTCGTCACGGCGCGCGCCCGCGGGCGCGGCCACGCGCGCGCGCTGCTGGCCGAGCTCGAGCGGCGCGCCGCCGCCGCGGGCCAGCGCCGGCTGCGGCTGATCACCACAGAGGTCCTGCGCGAGGCGCGCGGGCTCTACGAGGCCGCCGGCTACGCGATCGTGGCCACCCCGCGCGAGGGCGCCCGCCAGGACTACTGGATGGAGAAGCGGCTGGCGTAGAGCGCCGCGTCGAGCGTACGCAGCAGCAGCTCGGCGTCCGCGTCGCCGATCGCGAGCGGCGGCTTGAGCTTGAGCACGTTGCGCCGCGGCCCGTCGGTGGAGAGCAGCACGCCGGCGCGGCGCGCGGCCTCGGTGACGGCGGTCGCCTCGGCGGCACCCGTCAGCTCGAGCCCGAGGAACAGGCCCTCGCCGCGGGCCTCGGTGACGCAGTCGTGGCGCTCGGCCAGCTCCTGCAGCCCCGCCTTGATGCGGCCGCCGAGCCGCGCCGCGTGCGCCTGCAGGCCCTCGTCGGCGATCACGTCGAGCACCGCGAGCGCGGCCGCGCAGGACACGGGGTTGCCGCCGAAGGTGTTGAAGTACTCCATGCCGGTCTGGAACGAGCGTGCGATCTCCGGCGTCGTGACGACCGCGCCGATCGGGTGGCCGTTGCCGATCGGCTTGCCGAGCGTGACGATGTCGGGGACCACGCCCTGCAGCTCGAAGCCCCAGAACGCGCGGCCGACGCGGCCGAACCCCGTCTGCACCTCGTCGGCGATGCAGACCGCGCCGGCGGCGCGCGCGTGCGCGTACGCCTCTTGGAGGTAGCCGTCGGGCAGCACGATCTGGCCCGC
>DATFQI010000431.1:0-3306 GCA_035264365.1 Solirubrobacteraceae bacterium | reverse complement strand
GGGTCGTGCAGGGTGTCCAGCAGCGAGACCTGGTCGCCGGAGGAGTCCGAGACTGCCCACAGCTCGTCGAGCGCGACGACGGTCGAGTTGGAGATCTTGACCAGCGACTCCTGGAACTCCTCGACCGAGAGGCTGAGCTCCCGGGCCATCTCCTCGTCGGTCGGCGTCCGGTGCAGGCGGTGCTCGAGCTTGCCGTGCACGCGCTCGATCTCGCGGGCGCGGGCGCGCACGGAGCGCGGCACCCAGTCCAGCGAGCGCAGCTCGTCGATGATCGCGCCCTTGATGCGCGTGATCGCGTAGGTCTCGAACTTGATCTCGCGCTCGGGATCGAAGCGCTCGATCGCGTTGATCAGGCCGATCAGGCCGTAGGAGATGAGGTCGGCCTCCTCGACGTGCGCGGGCAGGCCGGAGCTCATCCGCCCGGCGACGTACTTCACCAGTGGCGAATAGGCGACCACGAGCTGCTCGCGGGCACGGTCGGAGCCGCTCCCCTTGTAGCGGCGCCAGAGCTCTCGGAGCTCGATCGCTTTGACGTTGGTCTCCAGTGTCAGTCTCCGCCTAGGCCCTTGGATGGCTGCGTTCGTACGCGGCCCGTAGGCGCGCTGACTCTACCCGAGTGTAGAGCTGGGTTGTGGATATGGAACGCTGCCCGGAGAGCGCCGCTTGACGCGCCCACACCCGCAGGCGGCGCCGGACGTCGGACGTCGAGAGCCGGCGGCCGGTCTTGGAGATGAAGAGCGCGACCTCGGCCGATCCGCCCGCCAGCGCGCCGCGCCCGTGTTCGAGGTAGCGCGTGACGGCGCGCAGCGCGGGCTCCGCCGGGTCGAGCTCGAACGAGCCGAGGTCGAGCCGGACGAGCTCTGCGGCGCCGAGGCCGCGGCCGCAGGCGAGCTCGAACATGGCACGGTCCCGCAACTCCAGCGGCGTCGTGGCCGGGATCCGGTCCAGCAGCCGCGCCACCTCGTGGTCCTCGAGCAGGGCGTCCGGGTCGGCGCGGACCTCCCCGTACTCGACCAGCACGCGGTAGAACGCGCGCGCTCCGCGGCGGTCGAAGCGGCGCGCCGGGCTAGCCTCTGCTGCGATGGCCTCGTTCTTCATCGACACGTCCACGGGTCAGGTCGCCACCCGGCGCCAGCTCGTGGAGGCCGGGGTCGTGAGCTCCGACGAGCAGCCGCGGCTCCCCTGGCACCGCATCCAGGGCACGCGCGACGCCTCCACGATGTGGTACGCGGTCCTGCGCAAGCGGGAGAAGGGCGTGTACATCGGCACGCTGGTACTTCGCCACGGCGACCACCATGCCCTGCTGCTCGAGAGCGGCTGGGAGGAGGTTCCCGTGGGTGAAATCTCTGCCGGGGCCGCGCCCTAGGCGATGTAGATCGGGGCGCCGACCGGGACCTGGTCGTAGAGGTCGATCACGTCCGGGATGCGCATCCGCACGCAACCGTGCGAGGCGGCCGTGCCGATCGAGCTCTCCGCGTCGGTGCCGTGGATGCCGGCGCCGGCGAAGATGCCCAGCCAGCGCGCCTTGAGGGGGTTCTCGGGCGTGCCGCCCGGGACGATCTTGCCGCGGTCCTTCGGCGCCACCCAGTCGGAGTTCGGCATCGTCCAGGCGGGGTTCACCGCCTTGTTCTGGATGTGGTACAGCCCCGCGGGCGTCTCCAGGCCGACCTGGCCGATCGCGACGCCGTACGTCTTGGCCAGCTTGAGGTTCTTGTAGAGCGTCAGCTTGAAGGCACCGCGATCGACGACCAGCACGGCCGGATATTTCTTCGCCAGGTCGTCCGTGGAGACCTCGGGCTCGACCACGTTGGTGCGCACCCGCACGAGCCGGCGGTCGCTGCCCGAGTCCAGCAGCTCGCGCTCGAGGTCTCGGCGCAGGCGCGCGGCGCGCACCTCGCGGCCGTCCTTGGACGGCTTGGGCGCCACACTGCCGTGCTCGAGGTCGACCGAGGCGTCGACCGGCTCGATCGCGAGGTCGCGCTGCACCCGGACGACGAGCTTGCGGATCGCGGGCTTGGAGTAGGTGACCTTGGCGTCGAGGTCGGTCAGGATCGGTGTGCCCCGCAGCTCGCGCCAGGTGCGGCTGACGATGTCGCCGTCACGCGAGCGGGCCAGCGCGCGCTGCACCGATCCGTCGATGTCGACGCCGATCTGCGCCTGCGCCGGAGTCAGCTTGTAGCGCTTGCCTTCATACCGCGCGATGACCGGCCGGTTGAGCGGGTCCAGCAGGGCGGCGCGCAGCTTCTCGCGCGCCTTGGACTCGCTCATGCCGCCGACGTCGACGCCGTTGACCTTGATGCCCTCGGCGATCTGGCCCTCCTTGCCCCGGTCGTACGCGTACACGCCGCCCGCTCCGGCGAGCAGCGCGACGACGAGGATGGCGATCAGGACGAGGGAGCGGCGATGCATGGGGAAGCGGCGTCTAACTGTAGGCAAGGGATCCTGCGCTCAGGAATACCTGCAACCGATCTGGCAGGTCAGCGTGCGGACTCGCCCCCCGGCGAGGGCTCGCTGCGGCGCCGCACGCTGGGGCTGTAGCGCAGGAACTCCTCGACCTCGCGCTCGTAGCGGTATGGCGCGCCGCCGTCCTGCCGCAGGGCGCGCACCCGCAGGTCCTCCGCGAACTTCTGGACCGCTTCACGGGTCGTGTATCGGAGCGTGAACCCGGCGGCCTTGAGCTTGCGGTTGTCCAGGGCGCGCCCGTAGCGCAGCTGCCGGGCCATCTCCTCCGGGATCCGCACGCCGGCGGCGCGCAGCGCGGCGGCGGCCAGGCCCGTCCCCCACGGCGACAGGATCGGCGCCAGCGGGCGCCCGATCAGGCTCGCGATCTCCGAGAGCACGAGCACGCCGTCGCCGGCCACGTTGTAGGTGCCCGGCAGGTCGTGGGCGACCGCGTGCTCGAGCACGCCGACGATGTCGTCCTCGTGCACGAACTGGTAGCGCGGGTCGAAGCCGAGGATGCACGGGATCGCGGGCAGCGAGAGCAGGTCGCGGTGCGAGGTGCGCAGCTCCGGCCCGAGGCCGTTGGCGAAGCGCAGGACCGTCACCGTGACGTCCTTGTTGCGCCCGGCGAAGCCGCGGACGGCGTTCTCGGCCTCGACGATGTCTGACTCCAGGCGGGTGCGCGGCGGGTGCGGGCGCTGCATCGCCTCCGTGAAGAAGGCGGGGTCGTCGCGCTCGCAGCCGTAGTAGTGCGCGGAGGACTTGAAGATCACCTTCCGCACGGGGGATGGGTCCCCGCCCACCCCGCCGCAGGCGGCGAGGATGTTCATCGTCCCGATCACGTTGATCTCGTGCGCGGTCCGC
>DATFQI010000430.1:0-8914 GCA_035264365.1 Solirubrobacteraceae bacterium | reverse complement strand
GCGGCCGCCGGAGAGCTCGATCACGCGCCGGCGCATGCGGTCGACCATGTCGACGTCGTGCGTGGCGACGACGACGGTCGTGCCCGTGCGGTTGATCCGGTACAGCAGCTGCATGATCCCGATCGAGGTCTCGGGGTCGAGGTTGCCCGTCGGCTCGTCGGCCAGCAGCAGCGGCGGGTGGTTGACGAACGCGCGCGCGACCGAGACGCGCTGCTGCTCGCCGCCGGAGAGCTGGTCCGGGTAGGAGTGCAGCTTCAGCGAGAGCCCGGTCAGGCGCAGGATGTCCGGCACCTTCTCGCGGATCTCGCGCCGCGTGCCGCCCGTGACCTGCAGCGCGTAGGCGACGTTCTCGTAGACCGTCCGGTTCGGCAGCAGCTTGTAGTCCTGGAAGACGACGCCGAGGTTGCGGCGGTAGTACGGGACGCGGCGGCGCGAGATCGCGGACAGGTCGCGGCCGGCGACCGTGATCTCGCCGCCCGTGGGCTCCGACTCCTTGATCAGCAGGCGCATCGTGGTCGACTTGCCGGAGCCGCTGGCCCCGACCAGGAACACGAACTCGCCCGGCTGGACCGCGAACGAGACGCCGTCGAGGCCGATGTCGCCGCTGTCGTAGCGCTTGGTGACGCCGCGGAAGTCGATGATCGCCCCCTCGCGGGCAGGCGGCGTCGGCGCCGGGACGGACGCAGCGGCGCGCGCAGCGCGCCGGCGGACATGACGTTCGGTGGCAGCCATCAGCGACCCGAGAGGGTACTGGCCCTCGTTCGTGCCCCCTGACAGAAGTCCTGCAACCTCTAACGTTATGGAGCATGGCCTCGATCGACTCTTCCAGCCTCCCCAACGGGCTCCCCATCCACCGCGTGGAGATCCCGGGGACGCGCGCCCTGACGGTCCTCGTGGCGTTCGAAGCCGGCGCGCGCACCGAGCGGCCGGAGGAGAACGGCATGGCCCACTTCCTCGAGCACCTGGTGTTCAAGGGCGGGGAGAAGTTCGACGACTACCGGAAGGTCAACGAGACCGCCGAGCGCATGGGCGCCGTGCTCAACGCCTACACCTCGCACGACCTGGTGGCGTTCCACATCACCTGCCGCGCCGAGGTGGCCGGCGAGGCCATCGACCTGCTGACCGACTTCGTGGGGCGCCCCAAGATCGACGCCGACGAGCTCGACCGCGAGCGCGGCGTCGTGATCCAGGAGATCGCCCGCTCCAACGACCAGCCGTCGGTCGTCGCCGAGCACCTGATCGACCGCGCCGCCTTCGGCGACCACCCGCTCGGGCGCCCCGTGCTCGGTCCCGAGGAGCACCTGCGCACGTTCACGCGCGAGGCGATCGTGGCGTTCCGCTCGCGCCAGTGGGCCGGCAACCGCGGCGGCGCGTTCCTCGTCGGCAACCTCGACTCGCTGCCCGACGACGCCGAGCTGGCCGACGCGTTCTGCCGCTTCCCCTCGATCACCGCCAACGGCCGCTACGAACCTGCGCCCTCGTTCGCCCCGCAGACGCTGGTCGAGGAGCGTGACTCCAACCAGTCGCACCTGCGGATGTCCTACCGGCCGCAGATCGACGCCGCCGACGTGCGCGCCCGCGCCGCGCTGACCGTCTACTCCACGCTGCTGGGCGGCTCGATGGGCTCGCGCCTGTTCGACGAGATCCGCGAGCAGCGCGGCCTGGCCTACTCGGTCTACTCGCTCGACCACGTGTTCGCCGACGTGCCGATCCTGCAGCTCTCGGCCGGGCTGGAGTCCGGCAAGTGCGTCGAGGCCTACACGCGCATGCGCGAGATCGTCGACGAGCTGCGCAGCGACGGCCCGACCGAGGAGGAGTTCGAGCGCGCGAAGGCCTACGCGGCCGGCCGGCGCGTGCTGGCGTTCGAGAACACCAACGCCGTCGCCCGCTACGCGGCGTCCCAGACGGTGCTCTTCGGCCAGGACATCCATCCCGACGGCGCGATCCGCTCGCTCGACGAGACGGGCTTCGACGACGTCGCCGCGATCGCCCGCGGCGTCTCCGAGGAGCTCTCGGTCGCGTGCGTGGGCCCGCATTCTGAGGACGAGTTCGCCTGAGGGGTTTCCCTCCGGCCGCCTCCGCACTAGGGTTCACCGCAACATAACGTGCCGGTAGTCGGACGGCGCTGTGCTTGGGGTCGGGCGCCGAGGGGGCGTCCGAGTCACGAACGACGAAGGGGTTACAACTTCATGCATGTCTCCCGTGCGCGCAGTGGAGCGCGCATCCTCGGGCTCGCGCTGACCGCGCTGGCCATCGCTGTTCCCGCCGCGCACGCGAAGCCGAAGGCCAAGGACCGGCACGTCCAGCTGTTGGCCATCAACGACCTCCACGGTCATCTCCAGCCCAACACGCCGGGCACGATCCAGGTCGGATGCTGCAACCCCGTCAACACGAACGGCGTGCAGACCGGCTGGACGCAGAAGACCGTCCCGGCGGGCGGCATCTCCTACCTCGCCACGCACATCAAGAAGCTGCGGGCGCAGAACAAGAACACCCTCACCGTCGGCGCCGGCGACATGATCGGCGCCAGCCCGTTGGTGTCGGCGCTGTTCCATGACGAGCCAACGATCGAGGCGCTGAACTCGATCGGCTTCGACGACATCGGCGTCGGCAACCACGAGTTCGACGAGGGCATCGCCGAGCTGCAGCGCATGCAGTACGGCAGCCAGAAGGGCGGCGACGGCTGCCACCCGGTCGACGGCTGCCTGGACGGGTCCCCGTTCGACGGCGCGTTCTTCAAGTATCTGGCCGCCAACGTGTTCTTCGAGAGCACCGGCAAGACGATCTTCCCGCCGTATGAGATCAAGCAGGTGGACGGCGCCAAGATCGCCTTCATCGGCCTCACGTTCGAGGGCACGCCGACCGTCGTGACGCCGTCCGGCGTCGCCGGCCTGCGGTTCGCGCCCGAGGTCTCCACGACCAACGCGCTGGTGCGCAAGCTCAAGCGCGAGCAGAAGGTCAAGTCGTTCGTCGTGCTGCTGCATCAGGGCGGCACGCAGGTCCCGCCCGCGCCGGTCTTCCCCGGCCCGGCCGACCAGCCCGACGCCTATATGGACGTCAACAAATGCGTGAACTTCCAGGGCCCCGAGATGCAGGCGATCGCAGAGGGCCTCGACAAGCGGGTCTCGACGATCATCTCCGGGCACACGCACCAGCCGTACATCTGCCGCATGGCCGGCAAGGTCGTGACGAGCGCCTCGTCGTTCGGCCGCGTGGTCACCTCGGTCGACCTGACGCTCGACACCAAGTCGGGCAAGGTCGTGGACACGAGCGCGAAGAACCACATCGTCACGCAGGACGTCGCGAAGGACGGCGCGGCCGAGGCGATCCTCGCCAAGTACGACGCGCTGTCCGCGCCGCTGGCCAACAAGATCATCGGCACGATCTCGGCCGACATCCTGTCCGCGCGCGGCACGCCGAACGGGCAGAACGCCGCCGGTGAGCAGCCGATGGGCGACGTGATCGCCGACGCGATGCTCGCTGCCACCACGCCGACCGACTTCGGCGGCGCCGTCGCGGCGTTCATGAACGCGGGCGGCGTCCGCTCGAGCCTGCTGTTCGCCAAGAGCGGTACCGAGACCGTGGACGGTCAGGTCACCTACGGCGAGGCCTTCACGGTCCAGCCGTTCGGCAACACGCTCGTGGTGAAGACCTGCACGGGCCAGCAGCTCTACGACGTGCTCAACCAGCAGTTCAACAACCCGGCCGTCGGCTCGAACCGGATCATGCTGCCGTCGGCGAACGTCAGCTACCAGTGGAGCGACGGCGCGAAGCAGGTGGTGGACGGCAGCCTCAAGTTCGGCGGCGTGGCCGTCGACAAGGCCGCGTCCTACCGGGTCGCCATGAACAACTTCATGGCGGACGGCGGCGATGGCTACACCGTGTTCCGGTCGTGCACGAACCCGCTCGGCGGCGAGGTGGACCTCGACGCGTTCACGCGCTACCTCGGGACGCACCCGAACCTGGCGCCGCCGACGCTGAACCGCATCACCAAGGTCGGTTAGCGACGCGGACGGCGACGGGTGAGGCTTCGGCCTTGCCCGCCGCCGCTCCGTCGGCCACAATCCGCCGCGCGTGACTGCAGAGCTCAACCACCGCGAGCTCGAGCGCTACGTGCGGCGGATCGCTGACCGATGGCCGGTCCAGCGAGCGCTGCTCGGCGGCGCGCGGGTGGCCGACGTCCGGGGCGCCCCGGCCCAGCGCGAGCGCGGGCCCGAATACATCGTCGTGCTCGTCTCCGAGTACTTCGACGGCGTGCCGTGGCTCGAGCGCGTCTACGTCGCGGGCACGCTCTGGGACGCCTACGAGATGGGCGCGCCGGCCGACATCCACTCCTACACGCCGGCCGAGTTCGAGCGCAAGCGCGAGCAGCTGCCCGCCGTGAAGCTCGCGGCCGAGCAGGGCCTCGAGCTGCTGCCCGAGCCCACGGGCTGACCGGCGCGTGGTCGTGGACCTCGAGCCGATCCGCGAGGGCCTGCGGCGCGCGGGCGCCGACGCCATCTGGGTGCACCCCGGCGTCGACCTGCGCCACCTGACGGGCCTGAACCCACTCGCCATGGAGCGCCCGACCGCGCTCGTGGTGCTCGCGGACGGCGGGTTGCGCACCCTGGCGCCCGCGATGCTCGCGCCCGAGCTGGGGGAGATCGAGGGCGCCGACCTCGTCGCCTGGACCGACGCCGACGGCCCCGACGCCGCGATCGCCCGCGTGCTGGACGGCGTCGGGCGGCTGCTGGTCGGCGACGCGCTGCCGACGGCGTTCGCCTTCGCGATCCAGGCCGCCCGGCCGGCGATCGAGCTCGCGCTCGACCCGGGCATCCTCGCCGCCCGGCGCGAGCGCAAGCGGCCAGACGAGCTCGAGCACCTGCGCGCCGCCGGCCGCCACGCCGACGCCGCGACCGCGTGGATCGCCGGGCAGCCGGTCGCCGGCCGCAGCGAGCGCGACCTCGCGCTCGCGCTGACGGTCCGCTTCCTCGAGAGCGGCGCGGACCCCTACGACCACTACATCGTCGCCACCGGCGCACACGGCGCGCTCCCGCACCACGTCACCGGCGACACCCCGATCGACCCGGCCCGGCCGCTGCTGTGCGACTTCGGCTGCACGGTCGCCGGCTACCACTCCGACATCACGCGCGTCTACCTGCCCGAGCGCGGCTGCGAGGAGGTCCGCGAGGCGCTGGAGATCGTGCGCGCCGCCCATGACGCGGTGATCGACGGCCTGGAGCCCGGCCTGCCGGCCGAGGAGGCCGACCGGCTCGCACGCGACGTGATCGCGGCCGCGGGCCACGGCGAGCACTTCATCCATCGCACCGGCCACGGCGTCGGGCTGGAGATCCACGAGCCGCCTTACCTGCGGCCCGGCAACCCCGAGCCGCTGCAGGCCGGCCACGTGTTCTCCGTCGAGCCCGGCATCTACGTGCCGGGCCGCTTCGGCGTCCGCCTCGAGAACCTCGTGCACCTCGGGCCCGAGGGGCCCGAGCTGCTCAACGCCGCACCGCGCGAGCCGACGCTCGCCGCCTAGCTGATCGCCACCATCCGCTCGATCGGGAGCCGCGCGCGCTCGGCGATCGCCTCGGGCACCTTGACCTGCGGCGACATGGCCTGCAGCGTCTCGCGCAGCTTCGGCAGCGTGATCATCTTCATGAACCGGCAGCTGGCCGCCTCGTTGGCCGCCACGAAGTCCACGTCTGGGCGCAGCTCGCGCAGCGGGTGCAGCATCCCGACCTCGGTCGCCACGATCGCCGTGGCGCCCGCCTGGGCGGCGCGCGCGTAGCCGAGCATCCCGCCCGTGGAGAGCATGTGCACGCCGTCGGAGGCCACGTCGCCGGCGGCCACGTACTCCATCACCGAGGTCGAGCAGCCGCACTCGGGGTGGATCAGGAAGTCCGCCCCCGGATGCGCGTCGCGCATCGCGCTGATGTCGCGCGGGCGGATCCCGGCGTGCACGTGGCACTCGCCGTCCCAGACGTGCATCTTGCGGCCGAGCGTCTTCTCGACGTAGGCGCCGAGGAACATGTCCGGGCCGAAGAGGATCTCGGTGTCCTCGCCGTGCGTGCGGTAGATGTGGTCGACCACGGCGACGGCGTTGGCGGAGGTCACGCAGTAGTCGGTCTCCGCCTTGACCTCGGCGGTGGTGTTCACGTACATCACGACGACCGCGCCCGGGTGCTTGGCCTTCCAGGCGCGCAGCTGGGGGGCCGTGATCGAGTCGGCGAGCGAGCAGCCGGCGTCGGGATCGGGCAGCAGCACGGTCTTCTCGGGCGAGAGGATCGACGCCGTCTCGGCCATGAAGTGCACGCCGCAGAACACGATCGTGTCCGCAACGGTGGCCGCGGCCTGCTGCGAGAGGCCCAGCGAGTCGCCGACGAAGTCGGCCACCTCCTGCACCTCGGGCACCTGGTAGTTGTGGGCGAGGATGACGGCGCCGCGCTCCATGGCGAGCGCGCGTACCTCGGCCTGCATCTGCGGGACGTTCTCGAGCGTGAGGAGGGTCATGGGGAGGTCTCCAGGATGAGCGAGAGGTCGAGGGCCGGGGCGGAGTGGGTGAGGGCCCCCATCGACACGTAGTGTAGCCCAGAAATGGTCGCATAGACCAAAACCGTGTCCGGGTCGATCCCACCGGATGCCTCGAGCTCCGCGCGGCCGGCCACCCGGGCGACCGCGGCGCGGATCTCGTCCGGGCTCATGTTGTCCAGCAGCAGCCGCGGCGCGCCCGCCGCCAGCGCCTCGTCGATCTCGGCCGGGTCGCGCACCTCGATCGCCAGCGGCAGGTCCGGGCGGGCCTCGCGGGCGCGCCGCACTGCCTCCCCCACGCCGCCGGCCAGCGCGGCGTGGTTCTCCTTGATGAGGATGAAGTCGTAGAGCCCGGCGCGGTGGTTGACGCCGCCGCCGTCGGCCACCGCGCGCTTCTCGAGGGCGCGCAGCCCCGGCGTCGTCTTGCGGGTGTCGAGCAGCTTCGCGCCGCCGCCGGCGGCCTCGATCGCGCGCACGACCTGCGCGGTGAGCGTCGCGACCCCCGACAGCCGCCCGAGGAAGTTCAGCGCCGTGCGCTCGGCCGTCAGCAGCGCCCGCGCGGAGCCCTCGACGCGCAGCACGGGGGAGCCGGCCTCGCGCCACTCGCCCTCCGGTCCGAGCCGCTCGAGGCTCGCATTCGGGTCCAGCCGCCGGAACACGGCCTCGGCGACGCCGAGGCCGGAGATCACGCCGGGCGCCTTCTGGGTGATCGTCGCGCGGCCGCGCGCGGCCGCGTCGACGGTGGCCTCGGCGGTGACGTCGCCGGCTCCGACGTCCTCCGCCAGGGCCGCGGTGACCAGCTCGTCGACCGTCACGTGCGCAGGACGCAGATCGTCTCGAACGACGGGTCGCTGGCGCCGTGCAGGCGGGCGCCGGCATCGCGCAGCTCGCGCAGGTAGGCGATCAGCTCCGCCGTGATCCGCTCCCCGGGCAGCAGCGCCGGGATGCCGGGCGGATAGCCGGCGATCGACTCGGCGGAGACGCGGCCGGGCGCGTCGTCGACGGCGACGGCGTCGGCGGTCCCGAGGAACGCATCGCGCGGCGGGACCACGACCTCGTTCTCGAACCAGCCTGAGCCGCGCACGAGCGCCGGCTGCTCGCCGGGCCGCTCGATCCGCCGGACGGTCTGCGCGAAGTCGTGGGCGAAGCGCTCCAGCGCCCCGGTCGGCTCGTCGAGGCCGAGGATCAGCACCATCGTCGCGTGCGTGGCCAGCTCGACGTGGATGTCGTAGTGGCGGCGCAGTGCGGCCGCGACCTCGTAGCCCGTGCAGCCGGTCCCGCGCACGTCGATCACGATCCGCAGCGGGTCCCAGCCGGCGACGCCGGGACGACCGACGAACTCGTCGCCGATCACGGCGGCGCCCTCGACCGCGTCGATCGCCTCGCGGGCGCGGCGCGAGGCGTCGATCGTGCCGGTCAGCAGCGCCTCGCCGTGGATCGCGAGCTGGCGCCGGGCGCCGTCGAGCGAGGCCATCAGCAGCGCCGACGGCGAGGTCGAGCGCATCAGCCGCACCGTGCGCGCGACCGCGTCGGGGTCGATCCGGCCGGTCGGCGCGACGTGCAGCATCGCCGACTGCGTGAGCGAGCCGACGATCTTGTGGGTCGAGGTGATCATCGCGTCGGCGCCGAGCTGCAGCGCCGACGGCGGCAGCTCCGGGTGGAAGCCGAAGTGCGGGCCCCACGCCTGGTCGACCACGAGCGGCACGCCGGCGGCGTGGCTGACGGCCGCGCAGCCCTCGACGTCGGCGCTCATGCCGTAGTAGGTCGGGGAGACGACGAACGCCGCCCGGGCACCCGGCGTGCGCTCCAGCACGGCCGCGAGCGACTCCGGGGTGACGCCGTGCGCCATCCCGAGCTCCTCCTCGTACTCGGGCGCCACGAACGACGGCGAGCCACCGGAGAGCACGAGCCCGTCGATCACCGACGCGTGCGAGTTGCGCTGGACGACGACCGAGGCGCCGAGCGGCGCCAGCGCGAGGCAGAGCGCGTGGTTGCCCTGCGAGGCGCCGTTGGTGAGGAAGAACGTGCGCGCGGCGCCGTGCGCCTCGGCGGCGAGCTGCTCGGCGCGCTGATAGGGCGTCGGCTCCGGGCCGAGGTCGATGCCCTCGATGTCCTGCGGGATGTCGGCGGTCAGCGCGGACCAGCCGAGCGCGGCCCGCAGGCCAGGGTCGGCGCCCGCGCCGCCCTTGTGCCCGGGCACGTGGAAGCGGGTCGAGCCGCGCGTCGCGTAGGCGACGACGGCCTCCAGGTAGGGCGCGTTGGGCTGGTCGGCCGAGCGGAGGTCCGCCGGCTCCCAGCGCGCGGCGCGATCTTCTTCGAGCACTTAGCGGTCCGCCTTGGCGTTGGCCTCGAGCCAGGCGCGGACGAAGCCGTCGAGGTCGCCGTCGAGCACGCGCTCGGCGCT
>DATFQI010000429.1:0-3826 GCA_035264365.1 Solirubrobacteraceae bacterium | reverse complement strand
CTCGCACCGGCGGGTCGAGTACGACCATCGCGCCTCCGCCGAGCGTGTCCGGGGCATCGGCGAGGAGTGGTCGGAGGTCGTCGCGCGGCGGATCGAGCAGTCGCGTATCGATGTATGAGCCTCAGCTGAACACTGAGGGTTTAAGTTCAACGCTTGCCGGGCAGTCGCGCCCGCAGGCCTCGACATCGCAGAGCCGGCAGACGCGCCGGCGGTCCTGCCCGGCGTCCGTCAAGGAGGCGAGGAGGCGCTCGTGAAGGCGGGCGAGTTCGGCTCGCTCGCGGGCGGTCAGCGGGGCCACCACGGTCTCGATCGCGGCTTCCCGGCGGGCGAGCACCCTGCGGGCCGCCCGGCGGCCCTCAGGGGTCAGCTGGAGGGCGACCGCGCGCCCGTCCGCGCCCACCCTGCGCTCGACCAGGCCCGCCGCCGCGAGCCGATCGACCAGCCGCACCGCGCCCGAGTGCGTCAGCCCGACGACGCGCCGCAGCGCGTCGATCGACTGCCCGCCGGTCAGGCCATGGAGGGCGGTCAGGGCCGCCGGAACCGAAGCGCCATGCGGGCTGGCGTCCTCCCCCGCCTCCTGCACGCGGCGCGTGACCTCGAGCGCCAGCGCACCGAGGGCGTTGACCTCATGTGCATGAGTCATACATGAGCTACCTGGTGGTGCTGCCTCCCTTGGCGCGGCCGCGCAGCGTCCGTAGCCTCGCCGCGCCGTGCCCGCCGCCCGCCTCGCCGATGCTTTGCCCGCCCTCCGGATCCGGAGGCTGCGCCTGCTGCTCGCCGGCCAGGCGGTCTCCTTCGTCGGCGACGCGCTGCTGCCCGTGGCCCTCGCCTTCGCAGTCCTCGACGAGCTCGACGGGAGCCCCGGCGAGCTCGGCCTCGTGCTCGCCGCGCAGGCGCTCCCGCTCGCACTGCTGATCCTCGTCGCGGGCGTGTGGGCGGACCGGCTGCCCCGCCAGAGGCTCATGCTGGTGTCCGATTTCGGACGCATGGTCGTGCAAGCGGCGATCGCGGCGCTGTTGCTCAGCGGGGCCGCCGAGCTCTGGATGCTGGTCGTGCTCGTCGCGATCTATGGCGTGTTCGAGGCGTTCTTCCGGCCGGCCGCAGGCGGCCTGATCCCGCAGGTCGCCGGTCCGGAGCACCTCCAGCAGGCGAACGCGCTGATGGGGCTCGCGCAGAACGTCGGGATCGTGCTCGGGCCGACGCTCGGCGGCCTGCTC
Organism: Solirubrobacteraceae bacterium; assembly: GCA_035264365.1. Lineage (GTDB taxonomy): Bacteria > Actinomycetota > Thermoleophilia > Solirubrobacterales > Solirubrobacteraceae > DATFQI01. Next base: position 2,609 of record DATFQI010000429.1, on the reverse strand, counting down.
GTGGTCACGATCGGCCCGGGCGCCGCGATCGGGGTCGACGCGCTGAGCTTCCTCGTGAGCGCGCTGTTCCTGATCCGGATGGGCTCGGTGCCGGCGGCGCGCGCCGCGGACGCGGTCTCGGGCTTCTGGGCCGAGCTGCGCGGCGGCGTGGCCGAGGTGCGGCGGCGGCGCTGGATGTGGACGTTCATGCCCGCGCTCACCGCCTACCACCTGATCGCGCTGCCGTGCGTGCTCGCGCTCGGCCCCGTGATCGCGGACCGCGAGCTCGGCGGCGCGGGCGCCTGGGCGGTCATCGTGACCTGCTTCGGGCTCGGGACGATCCTGGGGGCTCTGATGGCGCTGCGGCTGCGCGCCTCGCGGCCGATGCTCGTCTGCGTCATCTGCTTCCTCGCCGCCGCCTGCCAGCCGGTCATCATCGGCTTCGCGGGCTCGACGGGCGCGATCGCGGCGTTCGAGCTGCTCGCGGGCATCGGCGTGAGCGCCGGCTTCACGCTCTGGGAGACCACGCTCGGGCGCGAGATCCCGGCCGGCTCACTCTCGCGCGTGACCTCGCTCGACTGGTTCACGACCGCGGGGGCGATGCCGCTCGGGTTCGCGTTCGTGGCCGCGGTCGCGGCGGGGCTCGGGACGCGGACGACGATGCTCGCGGCGTCGCTGGTGGTGCTCGCGCTGCTGTGCGTCTCGCTCGTGGTCGGCGACGTGCGGCGGCTGCGGGTTCGCGAGGCCGCGCCCGTCTAGCGGGCGATCGGGAGCACCTCGGCGCCGAGCTGGGCGACGAGGTCGTCCGGGACGAGGCCGATCTCCAGCCCGCGGCGGCCGCCGCTGACCCAGACGGTGTCAAGGATCTCGACGGTCTCGTCGACGAGCGTCGCCAGCGGGCGGCGCTGGCCGAACGGGCTGATCCCGCCGGTGACGTAGCCCGTGACCTTCTCGGCGCGGTCGGGCGGGGCGAGCGCGACGCGCTTGCCGAGCGCCCGCGTGTCGAGCTGGCGGCCCGAAGGGACGAGGCAGGCGGTCAGGGTGCCGTCGCGGTCGACGACGAGCGTCTTGAAGACGGCGTCGGGATCGAGCGCGAGCGCCTCGGCCGCCTCGAGCGCGTAGGCGCCCGCGGCGGGGTCGTGCTCGTACTCGCGCAGCTCGAACGCGACGCCGGCCTCGCGCAGCGCGCGCGTGGCGGGTGTCTCGCGGCCGGCCATTCAGCGCCGCGGCAGCTCGACGGACCAGGAGCCGCCGACGTACACGATGTCGCGGTCCGGGAGCCGGGCGATCCGGATCGCCACGTCGGCGCAGTGCGGGCAGCGCAGGACGATCCCGGCGCTCAGGTAGGCACGGTGCGCGCCGACGGGCGCCGCGGTGCCGCAGGTCCCGCATACCCGCACGACGGCGCTCAGCTCGACACCGAACACCTCGGCGAGCAGCCCGGCGACGCCGTTGCCGTCGAGCCACGCCGCGTCGTCGCCGACGATCCCGACCGGATCGAGTGGCTCGCTCATCCCGTCGGCCCGAATCGCTCGGCGTGGATCGCGCCCGGGTCATGCCCGAGCTCGACGAGGGCGTCCGCGACCGCCTCGACGAAGCCGGTCGGGCCGCAGACGAAGACGTGGGGGCGCTCGGCGGGCGGCGGCCCGACCTCCTCGAGCATCGCCCGGTCGACCCGGCGGTCGTATCCGGCCCAGCCGCCGGGGCGCTCGCGCGTGAGCGTGCGGTGGATCGCCAGGCCGGGCCCTTCCGCGAGCTCGTCGCGGTACAGCAGGTCGGCCTCCGTGCGCGCGGACACGAGCAGCCGCGTGTCGAGCTCGCTGCCGTGCGCGCGGCGGTGGCGCAGCATCGACATCAGCGGCGCGAGTCCGGAGCCGCCGCCGATCAGCAGCAGCGGCCCGCCGTCCTCGACCCGCCAGGTGAAGTGCCCGCCGATCGGGCCGCGGAACTCGAGCTCGTCGCCCGCTTCGAGGACCCCGGCCAGGTACGGCGAGACCTCGCCGTCGTCGATGCGCTCGACGGTCAGCGCGAGCCGGCCCTCCTCGGGGCCGGACGCGATCGAGTAGGAGCGCTGCGCCTGGTAGCCGTCGGGCGCGGTGAGCCGGACGTCGACGTGCTGGCCGGCGACGTGACCCGGCCACTCCGGGAGGTCGAGCACGAGCGTGACCGCCTGCGGGTTCTCCTGGACGACCTCGGCGACCATGGCGACGCGCCACGTGACGGCATGCGGCGCCAGCAGAGCACTCATGGCGCGGGACGCTCCGCCGGCGGGTGGCCCGGCGCCGCGGGCTCGGGGCCGGGTGCGCCCGCGGCCTCCTCGCCCGGCACCTCCGCCAGCCTCGCGTGCAGCTTCGCCCGCAGCTCGTCCGGGTCGTACTCCTGGTGGGCGCGGCGGCGGCGCGCCACCACGACGCCGGTGGCGGTCACGCCCGCGACCCCGGCGACGCCGAGCAGCTTCCACGTCCTGGCCTGCATCGCCGCGTAGGTTACGGATCGTGATCCTGCCCTTCGAGGAGGCCGTTGCGGACGCCGCGACCGGCGACATCTGGCTCTTCCGCGGGCGCTCGCTCGCCGACCGCGCGATCCAGACCGTCACCAACAGCCCGGTCAACCACGTCGGGATGGTGGTC
>DATFQI010000428.1:0-2748 GCA_035264365.1 Solirubrobacteraceae bacterium | reverse complement strand
GCGGCGCACGAGGTGCGAGCGGCGCGGCGCGACCCGCCGCGGTGCCCGGCCTGCGGAGTGGGGCGGCCCGTCGTGGGCGGCGCCCGCGAGCATCTGCGCGAGCAGGATCGCGAGCACGACGTTGCGGGCGGCCTCCGCCTGCGGGCCGCGCCCGCCGGATGCCCGCAGGGCGATCACGAGCAGCGCGCGCATGTCACGGGGCATCGGCGCATGGTGCCACGCGCGGATGACGGCCGGGTGCCGGGCTAGGGTCCTGGGGATGCGCGCCGGGCTCTTCCTCGCCTACTGGCCCTGGTTCACGCCGCAGGAGCAGGTCGATCTGGCGGTGCTCGCCGACGAGCTCGGGCTCGACTCCGTGTGGATCTCCGAGGCCTGGGGGCAGGACGCGGTGTCGGTGCTCGGCCTGCTGGCCGGCAAGACGGAGCGGGTCGCGCTCGGCTCTGGGCTGTTCCAGATCCCCGCGCGCGCCCCGGCCGCGACCGCGATGGCCGCCGCGTCGCTCGACGTGCTGTCGGGTGGGCGCTTCCGGCTCGGGCTCGGCGTATCGGGCCCGCAGGTCTCCGAGGGCTGGTACGGCGTCCCGTTCGCGCGGCCGGTCTCGCGGACGCGCGAGTACGTCGAGATCGTGCGCGCCGCGCTCGCGCGCAAGACGGTCGTGCACGAGGGCCGCGAGTACCGCGTGCCGCTGGAGGGCGCCAGGCCGCTGAAGCTGCTCGCCAAGCCGGTTCAGGAGCGGATCCCGGTCTATCTCGGCGCTGTCGGACCGAAGGCGGTCGAGCAGGTCGGCGAGATCGCCGACGGCTGGCTGCCGTTCATGGTCAGCCCGGAGCACGCCTCGACGCTGTTCGAGCCGCTCGACCGCGGCCTGGCCAAGGCGGGCCGGACCCGCGCCGAGATCGACGTCGCGGCCTGCACGGCGATGGCGGTCGAGGACGACCTCGGCGCGGCGCGCGACGCCGTGCGCCCGTGGCTGGCCTTCTACCTCGGCGCGATGGGCTCTCGCGAGAAGAACTTCTACGTCGAGCTGGCCGAGCGCGCGGGCCATGGCGCCGCGGCCCGCGAGTGCCAGGGCGCGTTCCTCGAGGGCGACCGCGAGCGCGCCGCGGCGGCGCTGACGCCGGAGCTGATCGACGCGATGGCGCTCGCCACGACGCCCGACGCGCTGCCCGCGCGGTTGGCCGCGTTCGAGGCGATCGGCGTGAACACGCTGCTCGCGGTGCCGTGCGGGTCCGACCGCCCGCGCGTGGCGAGGGCGCTCGCGGAGGCGACGGCATGAGCGCGCCCGGGGCCGGCGGGCAGCCGCACGGCGCCCAGGGCGCGCGGCCGGACGGCATCCCCGGGTCGCCGCTGTCGGGCCCGTTCCCGGTCGGCCACTACGCGGCGCGGCTGCGCCAGCGCCTGCGCGAGTTCACCCGTGTCCAGGTCTTCGGGGAGGTGTTCGGCTTCAAGGCCGGACGCGCCCGCGTGTGGTTCGAGCTGCGCGACGGCGCCGGCGCCCTGCCGTGCTCGATGTGGCGCGGCGACTGGGACGCGCTGGGCATGCCCGCGCTCGCCGACGGCGCGCAGATCGTCGCCGCGGGCGGCTGCGACTACTACCCGGGCTCGCGCACGTCCTCGCCGCAGTTCTCCTTCGGGGTCACCGGCCTGCGGCTCGCGGGCGAGGGCGATCTGCTCGCCCAGGTCGAGCGGCTTCGGCGCACGCTGCAGGCCGAGGGCCTGACCGAGCCGCAGAAGCGGCTCCCGCGCCCCGCGCTGCCGCGCACGATCGGCGTCGTGACCGGCGAGGGCGGCAAGGCGCGCGACGACGTGCTCGCCGGCCTGCGCCGCCGCGGCTGGGGCGGCCGGCTCGTGTGGGCGTTCGCCCCGGTCCAGGACCGCCACGCCGCGCCCGCGATCACACGCGCGATCCAGGACCTCGCGGCGAGCCCCGCGATCCAGGTGATCGTCGTCGCGCGCGGCGGCGGCTCGCTCGCCGACCTGTTCGCCTTCTGCGACGAGACGCTGTGCCGCACGGTCGCGATGCTGCGCGTTCCGGTGGTCTCCTCGGTCGGCCATCACACCGACCACACGCTGATCGACGACGTCGCGGCCGTCGCCTGCTCGACGCCGACGCACGCCGCCGAGGCGGCCGTCCCCGTCGACTGCGCGGCCGCCCGCGCCACGCTGCACGCCCAGGCGGCGCGGCTGGAGCGCCAGAGCACGCGCGCGATCGTCGACCGTGCGCGCACGCTCGCCCGGCTGTCGCATGCGCCCGCCCACCACATCGCGCGCCACCGCGCGCGGCTGCACCAGCAGCTGCGCGAGCTGCGCGCCAGCAGCGCCCGCGCGATCGCCGAGGGCCACCGCTCCAACTCCCGTCGCGCCGCCGCGCTCGAGCGCAACGCCCAGCCCGGCCGCACCCGCGCGCGCGAGCTCGAGACGCTCGCCCTCGCGCTCGCCGCGCACGACCCGCAGCGCACCCTCGAGCGCGGCTACGCACTGGTGGAGGGCCCGGGCGGCGTGCCCGTCACGAGCGCCGCCGCCGCCGCGAGCCGTCCGGAGCTCTCGCTGCGCATGCGCGACGGCTCGGTGCGGGTCCGTCCCGACCGCGACGTAGGCTGAAGGCCACGATGAGCGAGGTCGCCACACCCACGTACGAGAGCGCCTGCGCGCGCATCGAGGCGATCATCGCGCGCCTGGACTCGGGCGAGGCCGGCCTGCGCGAGACGCTCGAGCTCTGCCAGGAGGGCCGCACCCTCGTGGAGTTCT
>DATFQI010000427.1:0-3395 GCA_035264365.1 Solirubrobacteraceae bacterium | reverse complement strand
GCCGATCCACTCGGTCCGCCTGCCCGGCCTCGTCGCCGATCAGGAGGTCATCCTCGGCGACGTCGCCCAGACGCTCACGATCCGCCACGTGACGACCGACCGCACCAGCTTCATGCCCGGCGTGCTGCTCGCGGTGCGCGGGGTCGCGGAGCTGCCCGAGCCCTTCACGGTCGGGCTCGAGCACCTCCTGTGGCGCTCGTAGCGGTCACCGACCACGCGGTCGAGCGCTACGGGCAGCGGGTGCGGGGCACCTTGGACCCGCGCACGGAGATCGCCACGCGCGTGGGGGAGGCGCTCCAGGCCGGCCGCGTGGAACCGGGTGAGCGGGGTGCCCAGCTCGTTCGCGATCTGCGGGTCCCGTCGCTCGTCTACGTCTGCATGGAGGACCGCCCGCGCGGCGAGCTGATCGTCGTGACCCTGTGGGAGGAGGGGGAGGATGCCGCCGTACCGCGAAGATGGACACGGTGGCGCGCATAGAGCTCTCCAACCCGGACAAGGTCCTGTTCCCGGACGACGGGTACACGAAGGCCGACCTCGCGGCCTACTACGAGTCGGTGGCGGAGTGGATGGTCCCGCACGTGCGCGACCGGCCGCTGAACCTGTGGCGCTGGAACACCGGGATCGGCGGCCGGCTCGTGGTCCAGCAGGACATCCCCAAGGGCGCCCCGGACTGGGTCAAGCGGGTCGAGACGCCGCGGCGCAAGGGCGGCAGCATCGAGCACGTGCTCTGCCAGGACGCCGACACGCTGCGCTGGCTCGCCAACCAGAACTGCATCACCCCGCACGTCTGGAGCGCGCGGCGCGACCGGCTCGACCGCCCGGACCACATCGTCTTCGACTTCGATCCCGAGGCCGGATCGGACTTCACGCTCGTGCGCGAGGGCGCCCTGCTCGCGGGGGAGCGCCTGCGCGAGCTGGGGCTCGAGCCGTTCGCGATGGTCACCGGCTCCAAGGGCATCCACGTGATCGCGCCGATCAAGCGCACGCGCGACGCGATGTGGGTACGCGAGCGGGCCGGCCAGATCGGGGTCGAGATCGCGGAGCGCTCGCCGGACACGCTGACCACGGAATGGCGCAAGGAGAAGCGCGACGGGAAGATCCTCGTCGACACCGCGCGCAACACCTACGGGCAGACGGTCGTGGCGCCGTACGCGGTGCGGGCGCTGGAGGGCGCGCCGGTGGCGACGCCGCTGGTCTGGGAGGAGCTGTCCGACCCGCAGCTGTCCGCGCGGTCGTGGACGCTGCGCACGGTCGGCGAGCGCCTCGCGGAGCGGGGCGATCCGTGGGCCGGGCTGTCGGACCATGCCGCGGCACTGCCGGGGTAGCCTTCGTCGCTGACGAGCTGAGAGGAGACGCTGATGGGCTTCATGGACAAGGCCAAGAAGATGGCGGAGCAGGCGCAGCAGAAGCTGGACGAGGTCCAGAAGGGCGTCAACGAGGGCCAGGGCAGCTCGTCGCCGGGCCAGCAGGGTCCGGTCATCCAATACGACGCGCACGGCCGGCCCATGCCGCCCGCCGATGCGGCGCCGCCCGGGCCCAGCGCGCCGGCGGCCCCGCCCACGCAGCCGCACGGCGACCCGCTCGGCGGCGCGACCCCGCCACCTCCGGCTCCGCCGCCGGCCCCCGAGGCCGCGACGGCTCCGCCACCGCCCGCGCCCCCGGCTCCCGAGAGCGCCGCTCCGCCGGCTCCGCCCGCGCCCGAGGGCGAGCGCTCCGACGAGTATGCGCCGCCCAAGCTCTCCTCCGGGGACCCGCTGGCCGGCTGACCATGGCCCGCTTCGTGTCATCCTCAAGGGCCATGGGTGAGATCCGCGGCCTCTTCACGGCGATGGTCACGCCGTTCCGCGCCGACGGCAGCGTCAACGACGAGGCCGGCGTCGCGCTCGCGCGCCACCTGATCGAGCAGGGCTCGCACGGGCTGGTGATCTGCGGGACCACGGGCGAGGCGACCACGCTCACGGATGCCGAGCACGTCGAGTTCGTGCGCGTGATCGCGTCCGAGCTGGGCGACGAGCACCCGATCTACGCCGGCGCGGGGTCCAACGACACCGCGCACGCGGCGCACCTCACCGAGGCGGTCGTCGAGGCCGGCGCGCAGGCCGTGCTGTCGGTCACGCCGTACTACAACAAGCCGAACCGCCGTGGCCTGGTCGCGCACTTCTCCGAGGTCGCGCGCGCCGCCGGCGGGCGCCCGATCATCCTCTACAACATCCCGTCGCGGACGGCCCTGAACATGCCGCCGGACCTGCTCGCCGAGCTGGCGCAGATCCACGGGATCGATGCGGTCAAGCAGTCCAACTCCGACGAGCTGGGGCCGATCGACGGCCTGAGCGTGCTGACCGGCAACGACGAGGACTACCTCCGCGCGCTCGAGCTGGGGTGCAACGGTCTGATCAGCGTGGCCGCGCACGTCGCCGGGCGCGAGATGCGGCGGATGTTCGACGAGCCCGAGCACCGAGCGGAGATCGACGCCTCGCGGCAGGATGTCTACGCGACACTGTTCTGCACGGCCAGCCCGATCCCGGTCAAGGCCGCGCTGAACATGCTCGGCCACGACGTCGGCGGGCTGCGCCTCCCGCTCGTCGAGGCCTCCGACGAGGAGCGCGCGCAGGTCCAGGCGATGCTCGAGCGCCATGGGCTTCTGAGCGGAGCCCACGCCGGGTGAGCGGCACGCTGCGGGTCCTCCCGCTGGGGGGCGTCGGGGAGATCGGCAAGAACATGACCGTCGTCGAGTACGACGGGCGGATCGTCGTGGTCGACTGCGGGCTGCGCTTCCCGACGGCCGAGATGATGGGCATCGACCTCGTCCTGCCCGACTTCACGTACCTGCGCGAGCACGTCGAGGCGATCGAGGCGATCGTGATCACGCATGGCCACGAGGATCACCTCGGAGCGCTGCCGTGGGTGCTGCGCGAGCTCGGCGAGCGCGCCGTGCCGGTCGTCTACGGCGGCCAGCTGACGGTCGCGATGGCGCGCTCGAAGCTGGACGAGCACAAGCTGCGCGAGGTCAACCTCGAGGTGCTGCCGATCGGCGACCGGGTGCAGGCGGGCCCGTTCGAGCTCGAGCGGATCCACCTTACGCACTCGATCCCGGACGCGGGCGGCGTGGCGTTGACCTGCCCGCTGGGGACCGTGCTCTTCACGGGCGACTACAAGTTCGACCAGACGCCGGTCGGCGGCGCGCCGGCCGACATGGCGCGGCTGGCCGAGATGGGGCGCGAGCGGCTGCTGCTGTTGTGCGGCGACTCCACCAACGCCGACCGCGCGGGCGTCTCGGAGAGCGAGTCCATCGTCGGCCCGAACCTCGAGCGCGTCTTCCACCACTGCAAGGGGCGGATCATCGTCACCTGCTTCGCGTCGAACATCCACCGCGTGCAGCAGGTGGTCGACGCGGC
>DATFQI010000426.1:0-7151 GCA_035264365.1 Solirubrobacteraceae bacterium | reverse complement strand
GGGGCGCGCTGTCCCAGCAGGGCTGGCGCGACGCGATCGACCCCGTCTCCGCCCAGGACCACGGTGGCATCCTGCGCCCTGATGGCAGCGCACCCGCCTCGCCGCTGGCCGACGTCGACAGCCAGGCGGCCGCGCATGCGGGCCTGCGCGCGCTGGGGCGCCTGTCGGGTGAGGACCGCTGGGAGCGGCTCGCCCGGGAGCTGCGGTCGCGCTTGGGCGAGCTCGGCCCGGAGGCGATGGCCGTCGAGCCCGACGGCACGGTCGTCGAGGGCGCGGGATCCCAGCTCGGCTGGCTGCTCTGGACGGACGCCTTGGACGGCCCGGCGCGCGAGGCGGCCGCCGAGCGGCTGTGTGCGCCGGACGTGCTCACGCTGCACGGCCTCCGGACGCTGTCGAGCGACTCGCCGGTGTTCGGGCCGGGCTTCTACCACCGCGGGTCGGTGTGGCCGTTCGACTCGTGGATCGGGTGGGGCGGGTTGCGTGCGGCCGGCCGGGCCGCGGAGGCCGAGCAGGTGCGGACCGGCGTGCTCGGCGCGCTGTCGAAGCTCGGCCGCGCGCCGGAGCTCTACGCGGTCTCGCGCGAGGACGTGGTCTCGGACGTCCCGCTCGCGAACCGGGTCCAGGCGTGGACCGCCGGAGCGCGCTCGGCGCTCCAGCGGTCCTGGGACGGCCGGCCGCGCTAGCCGGCCGTCACCACCAGCGTGTGGTCGCCGGGCTTCGTGTCGACCGTGACCTCGAGGCCCCGGTTGGTCTCGCGCTCCTGCCACTGCACGCTCTTGCCGTCGAGCGTGACGTTCGCCACCCGCGAACCGCGCTCGAGCGTGTGGCCGATGGTCAGCGTCTCGACCCTCGCGGAGCCGGTGTTCACGGTCGTCGTGTAGCGGTTGCCCTCACGCGACGCGCGCACCAGCCTCAGCGAGCCGTCGCCGAGCCGGATGTGCTCCCCCGCGATCGGGGCCGAGGACGGAACCTGCGGCACCACCCCGAGCTCGCGGCGGCCGAGGTCCGGTCGCACGCCGAGCTGCTGGTGGACGACGGGCCACATGGTCCCGTACTGGTTCCAGGCCTGCATGACCATCGAGCGGCAGCGGGTGCAGCGTTCGACGTTGGCGTCACGCACGCCCGCCGCGTCGAAGTCCGGAGACGGGAAGATCTCCGGTGACGCACCGGGCTGCTCGTCCGGCGTTCCCGGGGTGTGGTGCACCTCGTCGCCGCCCGTGTAGGGCTCGCCGAACATCGGCTCGGTCTCGGCATCGGTGTAGCGCTTCTGCTGCTCGGCGCCCAGCCGGCCGTAGTTCCCCTCGCCGACGGCCTGGATCGCGGTGTTGAGCCCGAAGATCGTGCGCTCTCCGGCGCCCGTCGGGCCGCCGCCGCAGCCGGTGTGGAACAGGCCGCGGTTGTACGGCCGCTCACCCGAGTAGCACGGATCCTCGCGCCCGGTAAGCGCGGTGTTCCCGTGGTCGTACGGCGCCAGGCCGGGCCACGGCTGCCCGTCGATGGTCAGCTCGGCCTCCATCGGCGTGACCCCGATCCAGTGCTTCTGGAAGTCCTGGACGTTGCCGGGATCCTTCAGCGAGTCGGCGAACTGCTGGCCGGGCACGTACCACCACGTCGGGTCGAACCGGTTCCGCAGGTCGTCCGCCTTCGCCCGCGCCCACGACACCGTGGCTGCGTCGCCCTTCGACTGCGCCAGATCGGCGAGGTCGAACAGGCCACGGATGGTGTAGACCGCGTTGTCGAGCTTCTCGTCGCCCATGCCAGGCCGCTCGACGTTGCCGAGGCCCTCGGGCCAGCCGTCGCCGTCCTTGTCGAGCTGCTCCGTGACGTAGTGCATGTTGCGCACCGCGAACGGATAGAGGTCGTCGCGGAACGCGTCGTCCCCCGTCCAGCGCCAGATCAAAGCGACCAGGCTCGGGAACTTCGCCGTCTCGTCGGTGTTGCCGGCGTGCTTGAGGCTGCCGAAGTACACCGAGCCGTCCTCGACGACCTCGTGCACGACCTTGCCGGAGCTGCCGTTGAGGATCTCCGACGCGTCGCGCAGCGCGCGCGCGTGGTCCTTGATCGCCTCGAACTGGCCGACCGTGACCGCGGCGAACCCCGTGTACTCGGCGTCGGTCGCGAAGATCCACGGGTAGTCCGGATAGCCCGCGCCGATCCAGCGCACGTGCTCGACCGTGCCCGCGGGCGGCGGATACTGGCGGCCCTCGTCGACGTCGCGGATCTTCAGGTCGTCAGCCCGCTGCGTGAGGTCGGCGATGTTCTGCTTCCCCCAGTCGATGCCCTTGGCGAGCTGCGGGTCGCCGGGCAGCGAGAGCTGCGTGTTGCGACCCAGGCGCTCGCGCGCGCCGACCTTCGCGGCGAACAGGCCGTCGGGATCGTCGAGCACCCGCTGGAGCTCGCTCCGTGCGGCGCCGGTGCCCTTGTCCGAGCCGGCGACGGCGATCCAGAGCGTCCGCGAGTGGTGCGCAGGGACGGTGACCTTGTAGCGCAGCTGGCCGCCGGTGCCCTTCCCGAACGGCCCTTCGTCGCACCAGAACTGGCTCTCGGCCGTGCACAGCGTCGGCGGATCCTGTGAGCCCCAGTGGCCAGGCCCCGCCTCGCCACCGCTGGGCCTGGTGTTCGAGCCGACGAGCGCCGCCCAGTCGTGCGCGTCGGCGTTCGGGGTGGGCGGGGTTCCCCGTTCCCTGAACTCGAGCGTGCGGTCGCGGTAGGCGCCCGTGTCTGCGAGGTTGAAGTCGCCCGCGTTCGGGTTCGTCCACGCCCACGGGTAGTGCGACATCAGCTCGGAGTGGGCATCGACCTTGACCTCGACCCGCTTGGCCGGCCCGTCGTTCGAGAGCTTGAGGCCGAATAGCGCGGCGCGGCGTCCGTTCGGCGCGAAGTCGGTGCGGCTGACCTTCAGGCCGGAGGCGGACGGGAACTCCATCCGGGTGTAGCCCCAACCGCTGGTGAACTTGGTGGCCGGCCCCAGCCACTTGCCGTCGATCCCGAACCAGACGCCGTCGACGAGCTTGATCGGGGGCGCCCATACGCCGCCCATCTCGCCCGTGACGTGCCAGCCGCTCGCATAGAAGCGGCCGTCCTGGAAGCCGTGGATCTGCGCGCGGTCCCCGGCGGACACGTATCGCCGGGTCTTCAGCTGGTCCGAGGTCGAGAGCTCGGGTGCGGCCTGCGCCGCGGTCGCGGTGGTGATGGCCAGGGCGATCCCGGCCAGCGCGGCACGTTTGTATCTCACGCTCTTCCTCCCCTTGGACTAAAGCGCTTAAGTTCCCGTCGTGACAGACTACACAACCTCTGTTTGCCCGATGACCGAGAACCCTGAACAGGCGCGCCGCCGTCCGACCATCGACGACGTCGCCCGCCGGGCGGGGGTCTCCTCGGCCGCGGTGTCGTTCGCGATGAACGGGCGCCGCGGGGTGGGGGAGGCCACGCGCGCGCGGATCCTCGAGGCCGCGGGCGAGCTCGGCTGGAGTCCGAGCGCACCGGCGCGTGCGCTCGGCCGCGGGCGGGCGGGCGCGATCGGGCTGCTGCTGGCCCGCCCGGTCGAGACGCTCGAGGTCGACCCGTTCTTCCTGCGCTTCCTCGCCGGCATCGAGCGCGCGCTGGCGAGCACGGACCACGCGCTGCTGCTGCGGGTGCTCGACGACGAGGGACCCGTCGACCCGGAGGCCTACGGCCGGCTCGCCGCGCAGGGCCGCGTCGACGGCTTCCTGCTCAGCGACGTCGAGCTCGAGGACCCGAGGATCGACGTGCTCGCGAAGGCCGGCCTGCCCGCCGTCGTCGCGGGCCGCCCGGCCGGGCCGTGCCCGTTCGCGGCGCTCGAGACCCGACACGCGGAGGGGCTCGCCGCGGCCACCGCGCATCTGGTCGAGCGCGGCCACGAGCGGATCGGCTTCCTCGGCGGCCTCGAGCGCTTCGAGTTCGAGCAGGCGCGCCTGCAGGCGTGGGGCGCGGAGCTCGGGCGCGCGGGCCTGGAGCCCGGACCGGTCGCGTTCGGCGACCCGGCCGTGGCGCTCGCCGCGGAGCCGACCGCGCTCGTCTGCACGAGCGACGCGCTCGCCGCCGGCGCCCTCGCGGAGGCGCGCGAGCGCGGCCTCTCCGTCCCCGGCGACCTCGCGATCACCGGCTTCGACGACTCCAGCCTCGCCGCGCTCTCCTCACCGCCGCTGACCAGCGTGCGGATCGACTACGCGCAGTTCGGCGAGGCCGCGGCGGCGGCGCTGTTGGCCGCGATCGCCGAGGCGCCGCCGCCCGTCTTCGAGCCGGCGGCGCCGCGGCTGATCGTGCGCGCCTCGAGCGGCTAGCTCATGTCGGCCTCCGGGTTGTGCACCTCGCCGCGCCGCAGGCGCGAGTGGCGGATGCCGTAGGCGAAGTAGATGACCACGCCGAGGGCGAGCCAGCCGGCGAACCGCAGCCAGGTCGCCGCCTCGAGGTACTTCATGAGGAAGATCGCCAGGCCGGCGCCGATCAGCGGCACGATCGGCACCAGCGGGACGCGGAAGCCGCGCTCGAGGTCCGGGCGCGTACGCCGCAGCACGATCACGCCGATGTTGGTGATCACGAACGCGAACAGCGTGCCGATGTTGACCAGCTTCGCGATCTCCTCCAGCGGCACGAACGCGGCGATGACGGCGATCAGGATCCCGAACGTCGCCGTGATGCGCATCGGCGTCCGGCGGTTCTCGGAGATCTTCGCGAACCCGCGCGGCAGCAGGCCGTCGCGACACATCGCGAACATGATCCGCGTCTGGCCGTAGAGGATCGTCAGCACCACGCTGGTGATCGCGATCAGCGCGCCGAACGAGATCACCGTCGCGCCCCAGTCGAAGCCGAGCGTCTCGAGCACCTGGGCGAGCGGGGCCTCCTGGCCCTCGAGGTCCGTGTAGGGCATCGCGCCGACGGCGGACGTCGAGACGAGGATGTACAGCAGCGTGCAGACCGCCAGCGAGACGATGATCGCGATCGGCAGGTCGCGGCTGGGCCGCTTGACCTCCTCGCCCGAGGTCGAGATCGCGTCGAACCCGATGTAGGCGAAGAAGATCACCGACGCGGCCGTCACCACCCCGCCGAAGCCCTCCGGGTTGAACGGCTCGAGGTTGCCCGAGTCGAAGCCCGTGAAGGCGAGCACGATGAACATGATCACGATCGCGACCTTGATGACCACCATCACCGCGTTGGCGCGGGCGCTCTCGCGCACGCCGACCATCAGCAGCAGCGTGATCGCGAGCACGATGAAGACGGCGGGCAGGTTGAACGAGCCGCCGTCGCCGGGCGGGCTCGCGAGCGAGTCGGGGAGCGAGAGCCCGAACAGCGTGTCCAGCAGCTCGTTGAAGTACTGGCCCCAGCCGACGGCGACCGCCGCCACCGAGACGCCGTACTCGAGGATCAGGTCCCAGCCGATGATCCACGCGAGCAGCTCGCCCATCGTCGCGTAGGCGTACGTGTAAGCGCTGCCCGAGACCGGGATCGAGGACGCCAGCTCGGCGTAGGCGAGCGCTGAGAACGCGCACGTCACGCCGGCGAGGACGAACGAGAGGATGATCGCCGGCCCGGCGTCGCCGATCGCCTCGCCGAGGATCACGAAGATGCCCGTGCCGATGATCGCGCCGATGCCGAGCGCGGTCAGGTCGAGCAGCCCGACCGCCCGCCTGAGCTGGCTCGCCTCCTCCTCGGTGGCCGCGACCAGCTGGTCGACCGGCTTGGTGGCGAAGAGCCCGCCCCGGGTGCTCCGCGTGCTACCTGCAGCCATCACGCCTCCCTGATGTCCCCGCCCGCCGTTACCCGGGCACCCGCCCTCGCTTACCCGGGCTTTAGCTTCGCAAAGCAACCGGCAGCTCCGGGAGAGGGATCGTGCAGGGCGCAGGGGGTCCGTCCGGCGGGGCCTCTATCGTCCAGGGGTCCATGCCGCCCTTCAAGCTCGACTCCGTGTACTCGCCCACCGCGGACCAGCCGGCGGCCATCGACCGGATCGCCGAGGCGGTCGAGGCGGGCTCGCGCGGGGTCACGCTGCTCGGCGCCACCGGCACCGGCAAGACGATGACGATGGCGGCGACGATCGAGAAGCTGCAGCGGCCGGCGCTGATCCTGGCCCACAACAAGACGCTCGCGGCGCAGCTCTGCAACGAGTTCCGGACGTACTTCCCGGCCAACGCCGTCGAGTACTTCGTCTCCTACTACGACTACTACCAGCCCGAGGCCTACGTCCCGAGCAAGGACCTCTACATCGAGAAGGACTCGGCGATCAACCAGGAGATCGACCGGCTGCGCCACGCCGCCACGGCGGCGCTGTTCGCGCGCCGCGACGTCGTGATCGTCGCCTCGGTGTCGGCGATCTTCGGCCTCGGCTCGCCCGAGACCTACAACGACAACTGCCAGATCCTGCTCAAGGGCGGCGAGGTGGACCGCGACGAGCTGCTGCGCAAGCTCGTCTACCTCCAGTACAACCGCAACGACACGGCGCTCGGGCGCGGCACCTTCCGCGTGCGCGGGGACACGCTGGAGGTCTTCCCGGCCTACGCCGAGACGGCGTTCCGCGCGCTGATGTTCGGCGACGAGGTCGAGCGCCTGCAGCACTTCGACCCCCTGACGGGCGAGCTGATCGTCGACGACCTCGAGCACGTCGCGATCTGGCCGGCGACGCACTACAACGTCAAGGAGGGGACGATGGAGCGCGCGGTCGCCGAGATCGGCCGCGAGCTCAACCACCGCTGCGCGGAGCTGGAGGCCGAGGGCAAGCTGCTCGAGTCGCACCGCCTGCGCCAGCGCACGCAGTACGACATGGAGATGCTGCGCGAGGTCGGCTTCTGCTCGGGGATCGAGAACTACTCGCGGATCCTCGACGGGCGGCCTCCGGGCGCGCGCCCCTACTGCCTGATCGACTACTTCCCCAAGGACTTCGTCTGCTTCATCGACGAGTCGCACCAGACGGTGCCGCAGATCGGCGGCATGTACGAGGGCGACCGCTCGCGCAAGTCGACGCTGGTCGACTTCGGCTTCCGCCTGCCCAGCGCGATGGACAACCGGCCGCAGACGTTCGAGGAGTTCCTCTCGATCACGCCGCAGCTCGTGTTCGTGTCGGCCACGCCCGGCACCTACGAGCGCGACCACTCCGTCGACGTCGTGGAGCAGATCGTGCGGCCGACGGGCATCGT
>DATFQI010000425.1:0-7014 GCA_035264365.1 Solirubrobacteraceae bacterium | reverse complement strand
ATGCCCGCAACTGGCGGCCACGCGCCAGACCGTGGTCTTCGGCGCGGGCAACGCCGACGCCGACCTGATGTTCGTCGGCGAGGCCCCCGGGGCGCGCGAGGACGAGCGCGGCCTGCCGTTCGTCGGCCAGGCCGGGCGGCTCCTCGACCAGCTGCTCGAGGAGATCGGCCTCGCCCGCTCGGACGTGTTCGTCGCGAACGTCCTGAAATGCCGGCCTCCCGGCAACCGCGACCCGCTGCCTCAGGAGATCGACAACTGCCAGGACTACCTCTTCCGGCAGCTCGACCTGATCCGGCCGAAGGTGGTCTGCAGCCTCGGGAACTTCTCGACGAAGCTGCTGCGCGGCGACCCGACCGGGATCACGCGCCTGCACGGGCGCGACGAGATCCGCACGATCGGCCCGCGGACGCTGCGTCTGTACCCGATCTTCCACCCGGCGGCGGCGCTCTACACACCGCTGATGCTCGAGACGCTGCGCGAGGACTTCGCACGCCTGCCGGAGCTGCTGGCGCTCCCTGAGCCGCCGCAGCCGGAGCGTGCGGCGGAGCCGGAGCCCGTCGTGCCTGAGCCCGAGCTCGTCGCGGTGGCGGCCGAGCGGGCGCCGGAGCCCCTGCCGGAGCCGGAGCCGGCGGCCTTCGAGCCGGCCCCGGAGCGCCCCGGCGACGAGCAGCTCGGGCTCTTCTAGCCCGCCTCCGCCGCCAGCAGCGCGTCGATCTCGCGCGCCGTCCGGTCCCAGGAGAACGCCGCCGCGCGCGCGAGCCCGGCATCGCGCAGCCGTTCGCGCTGCGCGCCGTCGGCGAGCAGCGCGGGCAGCTCGCTCGCGAACGCCGCCGGGTCCTCGATCAGCCGCGCCGCGCCACCGGCGACCTCGGGCAGTGCGCCGGCGGTCGTGGTGAGCACCGGCGTCCCCGACGCCATCGCCTCCAGCACGGGCAGCCCGAAGCCCTCGTAGAGCGAGGGCAGCGCGAACGCCTCGGCGCCGGCGTAGAGGCCCGGCAGCAGCCCGTCGTCCACGTGGCCGAGCAGCCGCAGCGCGTCCAGGCCCTGCTCGGCCGCGAACTGCGGCCGGTGCCCGCCCGCCACCGCCAGCTCGACGCCCTCGGCGGCGAGCGCGCGCGCCGCGGGCACGAGCGCGGCGAGGTTTTTGCGCGCCGTGTGCGAGGCGACGCAGAGCACGTAAGGGCGCTGCAGCCCGAGCGCGCGGCGGGCGCGGGCCGCATCGGCGTCCGGCGCGAAGCGGCCGTCGACCCCGCCGGGGACGACCGACACGCGCGCCGGGTCGACGTCCAGCAGCTCGGCGAGCTCGCCGCGGGAGAACTCCGAGACGGTCACCAGCCGGCGCGCGCGGGCGGCGATAAGCGGCAGCAGCCGCCGCTGCCAGGCCGCATAGGCGCCCGAGTACCAGGCGGGATGGCGCAGCGCGGCGGCGTCGTGCAGCACCAGCACCGTCCGTCGCGAGGCCGCGGGGGCCAGGTTGGCCGGACACAGCAGCAGCGGCGCGCGCAGCCGCGCGGCGCGCGCGGGCAGGACGAGCTGCTCCCACGCGTGGCCGGCGCGGTGGGCGAGCCGCGGCGGCGGGCGGAGCACCGCGTAGGCGCCCGGGCGCAGGGCCGGCAGCCGCGCGGCCAGCTCGCGCGCCCAGCGCTCCACGCCGCCCAGCTCGGGGCGCGCGGCGGCGCGGGCGTCGATGGCGATCGGCGGCGTCAGCGGCCCGGACTATCCCAGAGCGTTTGCACCTGGGCGCATCGGGGTGCCACGCTGCGTACCACGTGCGGTTTGATTCGATCGATGGCTCCGGGGAGCGACCCAAGATGAGGCGACCGGCCCTGCTGCGCAGGCCGCCGGGCTCGCGCCTGGGCGTCCGCCCGCCCGAGGGCGCGCCCGCCGCGCCGCCTGACGGCCACCGCGTCGCGCTGCGGCTGCTCGAGCGCGCGGACCGCGAGGAGTTCCTGCGCCTGGCCGCCGAGAGCCGCCGCCTGCATCGCCCCTGGACCTACCCGCCCGAGCGCCCGGAGCAGTTCGACGAGCTCTACGCCCGCTCGCGCCGCGAGGACACGGTCTGCCTGCTCGCCTGCCTGCGCGAGGGCGGCCAGATAGCGGGCGTGCTGATCATCTCCCAGATCGTCCGCGGTGCCTTCCAGTCCGCCTACCTCGGCTACTACGCGCACGAGCGTCACTCCGGCCAGGGCCTGATGCGCGAGGCGATGGCGCAGACGGTGACGCACGCGTTCGGGCCGCTCGCGCTGCACCGCCTCGAGGCGAACATCCAGCCGGGCAACGCGGCCTCGATCGCACTGGCGCGCTCGGCGGGCTTCCGGCTCGAGGGCTTCTCGCCGCGCTACCTGCTGATCGGCGGCCAGTGGCGCGACCACGAGCGCTACGCGATCACGGCCGACGAGCACGGGGCCGCCGGCTAGCGGCAGCGGGTGGCGTCGCCGGGCGCCTTCCCGCAGCCCTGCAGGCGGCGCGCGGCCTTGCGGAACGCGTCCAGCGCCGGGGCGGACACGATCCGTCCGCCGCGCTCGCGACGCAGGCCCGAGTAGTCGAAAGAGTTCGGCGAGCCCTCACGCGAGAGCCACGTGTACCAGAAGACCCGCTGGATCCGGAGGCGCTTGCGGGCGCGCGCCAGCAGCTTCAGGCCCTCGCCGAGCCGCTGCGCCTGGCCGCGGTCGGTGGTCTCGAAGCCGGTGGTGTTCTTCGTCTTGCCCTTCGCGGCGGGCCACGAGAGCTCGGTGATCCAGATCGGCTTGCGCCCGTCCTTGAAGCGCCGCATCTCCTTGCGGGCGAGCTCGGCGAGGCGCACGACGTTGCGCGGCTTGCCCGTGTACGGGTGCAGCGCGACCGCGTCGAAGGAGCCGCGCCCGCCGCGCTTGTAGATCTGCCGCAGCGCGGTCCAGCTCTCGTTGGGGAGCCCGGCGAGGATCGTGCGCGAGCCGCGGTCGGCGCCGCGCAGCGCGCGGTGCGCCGCGCGCAGCAGCTTCACGTAGCTGCGGGCGAAGCCCTGGCCGCGCGGCGGCGTCCAGTAGCGGGTCAGGTTCGGCTCGTTCCAGATCTGCCAGTCGCGGATCGGCCGCGCCGCGACCTCGGGGTGCTCGGCCCACAGCGAGCCGCCAGGCCCGTAGCGGGCGACGAGCGTGCGCAGGAAGTCGGCGTAGAGCTGCGGGTCGCGCGGGGGAGAGGTCTCGTCGTGCGGGCGGCCGGCGGCCCAGCCGGGCGTGCCGCTCACGATCGGCAGCACCGGCAGCCCGCGGCGGGCCGCCTGCAGCACGACGCCGTCGAGGTGCGCCAGGTCCGGCGGCGCCGCGCCGTCGCGCTGCGCGCTCGGCCAGTAGAAGGCGGTCCGCACGCCCTCCGCGCCGCTGCCCGCCATCAGGTCCCACTCGCCGTCCATCGCGCCGCCCGAGGTCAGCGGGCCGTCCGCGATCACGCCGAGCCAGCCGCGCGGCACGCTGCGCTCCGCCGCCGCGCCGGTGGGGACGACGGCGAGGGCGAGCGCGATCAGGGCGGTGAGGCAGGCGAGGCGCATCCGACGAGTCTCCCAACAGGCAACGCCCTCACGGGTTGCGGTCCCCTGGGCTGCGCTTGGCGCCGACTCGCCCTAGACTCGCCGCGCTGTGGCCTCGCGAATCGCCCTCGTCCATGACTTCCTGCTCGACCTCCGCGGCGCGGAGCGGGTCTTCGCGGCGATCTGCGACACCTGGCCCGACGCGGACGTGTTCACCGCCGTCTACGATCAGAAGGGCACCGAGGGCCGCTTCGAGGCGCGCCGCCCGCAGACCTCGTTCCTGCAGCGCCTGAGGCCGACCGCGCGCACGTTCCGGCCGCTGCTGCCGCTCTATCCGCACGCGATCGAGTCGCTGGACCTGCGCGGCTACGACGTGGTCGTCTCCTCGTCGAGCGCCTGGGCGCACGGTGTGCTCGTCGATCCCGGCGCGGTGCACGTCTGCTACTGCCACAACCCGTTCCGCTACGCCTGGTCGGAGCGCGAGGCGACCCTGCGCGCCCGCGGGCCGCTGCTGCGCCCGCCGCTGCGGCTGCTGCTCAACCAGTGGCGCCAGTGGGACTACATCGCCGCCCAGCGCGTCGACGCCTACGTGGCCAACTCGCACCTGACGGCCTCGCGCGTGCGCCGCTACCTCGGGCGCGAGGCGACCGTCCTGCACCCGCCGGTGGAGCTCGAGCGCTTCGCGCCGGTTCCGGTCCAGCGGATCGGCGACCACTACCTCGTGCTGGCCGAGCTGATGGCCCACAAGCGCATCGACGTCGCGATCCGGGCCTTCAACGCGCTCGGCCGGCCGCTCCTCGTGGTGGGTGACGGACCCGAGCTGCGCCGACTGCGCCGGATGGCCGCTCCGAACGTTCGCTTCACGGGGCGGGTCAGCGACCGACGGGTCGCCGAGCTGCTCGCCAGCTCGCGCGCGCTCGTCGTGACGGCGGCCGAGGAGTTCGGGATCGCGGCCGTCGAGTCGCTCGCGTCGGGGCGCCCAGTGATCGCGCTCGGGGCCGGCGGCGTGCGCGAGAGCGTGCGCGAGGGCGTCACCGGCACCTACTACGACCGCGACGAGCCGGCGGCGCTGGCCCGCGCCGTAGAGGGGTTCGAGCCGCTCGCGATCGACCCGGCCGCGTGCGTGGAGGCCGCGCGTCAGTTCGGCACGGACCGGTTCCGCGACCAGCTGCGCCGGATCGTGGCGCGCGCCGTCGAGGCGGAGCGCGCGCCGAGGCCCGAAGAGCGGCCCGCGGTCGTAACCGGCCTCCTGCCGCGGCGTACTATCAAGCGTGCCGCGACTGGCTGAAACGGCGCGAATCCGGGCAGGATTCCTCAGTTCAGCCTAAAACCTCGGGGCACGGGGCAACAAAGTCCGTAACCCTCTGGCATTCTAGGGGTTGTGTTTTGTGCGCGCCGCCTTTGCGGGCGGGGCGCTTGAGCCTGATCTGCGGCGAGCTCCCCAAGCGTAGCCGCAGTGAAGGTGACGGACTCAGGGGCGCGCCCGAGTCCCCTCAGACGCGCCCGAAGGCTTCAGCCGAAGGACCCTCTTGCACGGAGCAGGGGTGGTTGCATCGGCAATTGGATTCTCGTATAATTCCTACTGAAACAGTTGGTTATTCACATGCCGAAAGGACTTACGACGCCCACCATCACCGATACCCCGCGCCCCCGGAAGAACGACGCCGAGGCGGTCGCCGATCCGACGATGGACTCCCTTCAGCTCCTGCTCCGCGAGGCGGGCCGCTATCCGCTGCTCAAGCCGAGCGAGGAGATCGAGCTTGCCAAGCGCATCGAGAAGGGTGACCTCGCCGCCAAGGATCGGATGATCAACTCCAACCTGCGCCTCGTAGTGGCCAACGCGCGCCGCTACCAGGGCCAGGGCCTCGCCCTCGGCGACCTCATCCAGGAAGGCATGCTGGGTCTCATCCGCGCGGTCGAGAAGTTCGACTGGCGCAAGGGCTTCCGCTTCTCCACCTACGCCACGCTCTGGATCCGCCAGGCCATCCAGCGCGGCCTCGAGAACACGAGCCGGACCATCCGGCTCCCCGTCCACGTGGCCCAGCGCTCCCGGAAGGTCGGGCGCATCGAGCGTGAGCTGACGACGAAGCTCGGTCACGAGCCGAGCGACGAGGAGATCGCCGACGCAGCGGACCTGCCGCTCGCCGACGTGATCGAGATCCGCAAGGCGGATCGCGCTGTCGTCAGCCTCGACAAGCCGGTCGGCGACGACGGCGACACCTCGTTCGGCGACCTGCTGGCGCTCGAGACGCCCGCGGTCGACGAGGAGGTGCACGAGGCCCTCCGGTCGGAGACGCTGCTCACCGCGATCCAGGAGCTCCCCGCTCCGGAGCGCGACGTGATCGAGATGCGCTTCGGCGCCGGCGATCAGGAGCCCCAGACGCTCTCCCAGGCCGGCCGCAAGCTCGGCGTCTCGACCGAGCGGGCCCGCCAGATCGAGGAGCGCGCCCTCAAGCGCCTCTCCCAGCGCCCGGAGCTGATGGCGCTGCGCGAGGCCGCGTAGAGCTCAGCGACATCCCTTCGACGACCCGGCCATGAGCCGGGTCGTCGTCGTTAGAGGCTCAATCGAACGCCATGGACGGCGTTCGCCGCCGTCAGAGCGCCGGCGGATGAAGGCGCTGGCTAATCGTCCAGTCCGCGCACGTTGCCCGAGCCCTCGAGGCGGGTGCTCACGGACGGCCGGCCGCGGTAGGTGACGTCGCCGCTGCCCTCGACGATCAGCTCGAGCGAGCGGGCGACGCGCAGCTTCGAGTCGCCCGAGCCGTCGATGCGGACGCTGGCGTTCTGCGTGGCGAGGTCCTCGAGATCCGTCTCCGCGGAGCCGTCGACCTCCATCTCGAGGTCGTCGACGCGCCCGCGCGCCCTGATGTCGCCGGACCCGTTGACGCGCAGCTCGAAGGACTTCGCCGACAGGCCGCTGAGGCTGACGTCGGCCTGGTCGTCCACGCGCAGCGCCAGCAGCACGGGGATGCCGAGGCTGATCTGGACGTCGCCGAGCGGGTCCGGGCCGATCGTCAGGCCGCGCGACTTGGTCGAGACGCGCAGCACGTCGCCCACGACCTCGGTCTTGATGCGGTCGATCGACTTCGTCCCGGCGGTGATCTTCACGCCCGGGTCGGGCCGGTTGAAGAGCCGGATGTCGAGCGAGAGGTCGCCGGAGACCTCGAGCCGCTTGAAGCCGCTGAGGTCGCGCGTCTGGGAGACCGGCGGGCCGCTGTCGCAGCCCGTCAGCGCGGCGAGGGCGCCGGCGGCGGCCAGGATGGCGAGCGCGCGCCTCACGGGCGCTCCAGCGGCAGGTCCGCGACGATCGTGGTGCCCTCGCCGGCGGGCGACGTGACCTCGAAGCGCCCGTCGAGCGCCGCCACGCGGTCGTTGAGGCCGCGCAGGCCGGTGCCGCGCCGCGGGTCGGCGCCGCCGCTCCCGTCGTCGCGCACGGTCACGCGCAGGCGGCCGCGGTCCACGGCCAGCTCCACCCAGGCCTTCGCCTCGTCGCCGGCGTACTTGGCGAC
>DATFQI010000424.1:0-10655 GCA_035264365.1 Solirubrobacteraceae bacterium | reverse complement strand
GACTTCGGCAACGGCGCCGTCGCGCCCGAGGAGGAGGACGAGGGCGACTCGGACATCGTCAAGACCGACCAGCCCGGGGCGCCCTCCGGCCCGCTGTACGACCTCACGCAGAACGCGCCGATCGTCTTCGGGGCGGGCGGGGAGGACGCGTCGGTCATCCAGCTCGTGCACCGGGTCATCAAGGAGGCCGTCGAGCGAGGCACCTCCGACATCCACTTCGAGCCCGGCGACGACGAGATGCGCGTCCGCTACCGCATCGACGGCGTGCTCCAGGAGGCGGCCACGGTGCCGATCAGCGCCGTCCCGGCGGTCACCTCGCGCGTGAAGATCCTCGCCGACCTCGACATCGCCGAGCGCCGCATCCCGCAGGACGGCCGCATCTCGCTCGAGGTTGCCGGCAAGCCGATCGACCTCCGCGTCGCGACGCTCCCGTGCGCGTACGGCGAGAACGTCGTCATGCGCATCCTGGACCAGTCGAAGGTCATGATCGAGCTCGAGCAGCTCGGCATGCTCCCGCAGGCCCTCGAGCGCTTCACCAAGGCATTCAGCCAGGCCCACGGCGCGGTGCTCGTCACCGGCCCGACCGGCTCCGGCAAGTCGACCTCGCTCTACGGCGCGCTCAACCAGCTCAACACGATCGAGAAGAACATCATCACGATCGAGGACCCGGTCGAGTACCAGCTGGACGGCATCACCCAGGTCCAGGTCAACCCCAAGGCCGGCCTGACGTTCGCCAGCGGCCTGCGCTCGATGATGCGCGCCGACCCCGACATCATCATGGTCGGCGAGATCCGCGACCGGGAGACCGCGCAGATCGCGGTTGAGGCCGCGCTGACCGGCCACCTCGTCCTCTCCACGCTGCACACCAACGACGCGCCGGGCGCCGTCACGCGACTGATCGAGATGGGCATCGAGCCCTTCTTGGTCGGCTCCGCCGTGGACTGCGTGGTCGCCCAGCGCCTCGCGCGCCTGCTGTGCGAGGAGTGCAAGCGGCGCACCACGATCACCGCGGACGTGATGCGCACCAACGGCTTCAACGTCGGCCTCGACCTCGAGGCGTACGAGCCCGTGGGCTGCGCGCGCTGCGGCGGCTCCGGCTACAAGGGCAGGATCGGCCTCTACGAGGTCATGTGGGTCTCCGACACGATCCGCGCGCTCGCCGTGGCGCGCGAGCCCGCCGAGACGATCGCCCACGCGGCGGTCCACGAGGGCATGATGCGGCTGCGCGAGGACGGGCTCGAGAAGGTCCGCCGCGGTCTCACCTCGATCTCTGAGATCGCCCGTGTCGCGGGCACTCGTTAGGGTCAAGACCCCTCTTCAGGATCGGCGCCGGGATGCCGATGTAGAGGTCGATGAACTTCGACTTCTCCGACATCCTCATCGAGGTCGTCAAGCAGAAGGCCTCCGACCTTCACCTGACGGCCGGCGCGCCGCCCATGATCCGCCAGAAGGGCTCGCTGGTCCCCATCGAGGGGATGCCGAAGCTCACGCCGACGGACACGCGCGAGATCATCTACGCGATCCTCAACTCCTCGCAGCGCCAGCGCCTGGAGACCGATTGGCAGATCGACTTCGCTTACTCGGTCCCCGGCCACGGCCGCTTCCGCGTCAACTCGTACTTCCAGCGCGGCACGCTCGGCGCGGCCTTCCGCCTGATCCCGTCGGAGACGGTGCCGCTCGAGAAGCTCGGCATGCCGTCGGTCATTCGCACCTTCGCCAAGAAGCCGCGCGGCCTCGTGCTCGTCACGGGCCCGACCGGCTCCGGCAAGTCGACGACGCTCGCCTCGATCATCAACGAGATCAACGAGACGCGCGACGAGCACATCCTCACGATCGAGGACCCGATCGAGTTCCTGCACAACCACAAGAGGTGCATCGTCAACCAGCGCGAGCTGGGCGCCGACGCCCCGAGCTTCGCGCTCGGCCTCAAGGCCGCCCTGCGCCAGGACCCCGACGTCATCCTCGTCGGCGAGATGCGCGACATGGAGACGATCGGCACGGCCCTGACCGCGGCCGAGACCGGCCACCTCGTCTTCGCCACGCTGCACACGCAGGACGCGCCGCAGACCGTGGACCGCATCATCGACGTCTTCCCGCCGGCCCAGCAGGGCCAGGTCCGGGCGCAGCTCGCGATCGGCCTCCAGGGCATCGTCACGCAGACCCTGATCCCGACCGCGGACGGCGTCGGGCGCTGCGTCGCGGCCGAGGTGCTCGTCCCGACCCCGGGCGTGCGCAACCTGATCCGCGAGGGCAAGACCCACCAGATCTACTCGCTGATCCAGACCGGCGGCCAGCACGGCATGCAGACGATGGACGCTTCGCTCGCCGGCCTCGTCCGCGCGGGCAAGATCACGATGTCGTCCGCCGAGTCGCGGTCCTCGGAGCCTGCGGAGATGCGCAAGCTGGTGGAGGCCGGGACGCTGCCGGTGGCCGCCTGATGTCGGCCGCCACGTACAGCTTCAAGGCCGTCGACGCCGCGGGCACGCCCGAGAAGGGCGAGATCTCCGGCGTCTCCCGTGAGGCGGTCACCGCCGAGCTGAAGGCCCGCGGCCTGACCGTGATGGACCTGGTCGAGAAGAAGACCGGGCTCAGCATGGACATCTCGCTGGGCCGGAAGAAGGTCAAGGCCCAAGAGCTGACGGTGATGACGCGCCAGCTGGCGACCATGATCTCCTCGGGCATGACCCTCCTCCGCACGTTCTACGTGCTCGAGGAGCAGATCGAGAGCAAGATGCTCAAGGAGACGCTGTCGCTCGTCCGCGAGGACATCGAGTCCGGCCTCTCCTTCTCGGAGGCGCTCGACAAGCACCCCAAGGTCTTCAGCCCCCTCTACGTCGCGATGGTGCGCGCCGGCGAGGCCGGCGGCGTGCTCGAGGAGGCGCTGGAGCGAATCGCCGACCAGCTCGAGAAGGACGACTCCCTGCGCCGCCAGGTCAAGTCGGCGATGGCGTACCCGACAGTCGTGCTCGTGTTCGCCCTCGGCGTGCTGCTCGCGCTGATCGCGTTCATCGTCCCGGTGTTCGTCGGGGTCTTCAAGGAGTTCGGCGGCGAGCTGCCGCTGATCACGAAGTTCACCGTCGGCATGTCGCACTTCGTGACGGGACAGTGGTACCTGCTGATCGCGATCTTCGTCGGCGTCCCGATCGGCTTCAAGAAGTGGCGCAACTCCTCCTGGGGCCGCCCGCAGTGGGACCGGATCCGCATCCGCTTCCCCTTCAAGATCGGCGTGACGGCGCAGAAGATCGCGCTCGCCCGCTGGTCGCGCACGTTCTCCGCCCTGTACTCGGCGGGCGTGCCGATCATGCAGGCGATCGAGGTGACCGGCCAGACCGCGGGCAACTCGCTGATCGAGGACGCGATGGCCGACGTCATCGAGTCGGTCAAGTCCGGCGGCTCGATCGCGGCCCCGCTGCGCGACGCCGTGATCTTCCCGTCGATGGTCGCCCAGATGATCGCCGTCGGCGAGGAGACCGGCAACCTCGACATCATGCTCACCAAGGTCGCCGACTTCTACGAGGACGAGGTCGCGGCGGCCATCAAGGCCCTGACCTCCATCCTCGAGCCGATCATGATCGTGCTCGTGGGCGGCATCGTCGGCTTCATCGTGATCGCGATGTACATGCCGATGTTCAAGGTCTACGACCAGATCAAGTAGCGCCGGCCCCTCCAGGCCCCGCGAACCGACGGCCGCCTCCGGGCGGCCGTCGGTCGTTCTGGAGGTCGCGAGCGAGCAGCGCCATCCGGAAGAACGCGGCGATCAGGTCGCGCGGGCCCGGCGGCCCGGCGGTGCCGCGACGGTGCGCGTCGATCGTCCCGACGCTGATCAGAGCCCGCTCCGGGGCGAGCCATCCGGCGAAGCCCAGCTCCGCGACCTCGTCCCCGAGGACGAGCTCGCGCGCGGTGTCCGCGGGTGCGAGGCCCGCGTCGAGGCGCTCCGTCGCAGCCCGGTCGAGCCAGCGCCAGTAGTCGATCAGGTGCCGGACCTGCTCGGGCCCGCAGATAGGGCCGTGGCCGGGGACGAAGCGCTCCGCGCCGAGCGCGAGCAGGCGCTCGAGGGCCGCGACCCAGTTCTCGAGCGGGCCCGCCCACATGATCGGGGTGACGCCGACGAAGAGGATGTCGGCCGCGATCGCGATCCGCGCGTCCGGCACCCACGCGATCAGGTCGCCCGGCGTGTGGGCGGGACCGACCTCGATCAGCCGCACCTCACGGCCGCCTGCCTCGAGCACGAGCTCGCCGGAGAACGTGCGGGTGGGGCCGACGAGCCGCACGTCGCCGAACGCGAACGGCCGCAGCGCCTCGCCGGCGTATGCCGCGAAGGCGGCGAGGTCGCCGCGCCGCGGATAGGGGACCGGGCTCGAGCCGACGAGGCGCACCGCGCGGGCGAGGCGGCCGAAGCGGAGCATCTCGCCGGGCGACTGCTCCGCCATCACGGCGGCCGCGGCCGCGCTCGTGACGATCTCCGCGCCCGCGAGCTCCTGGTTGCCCCACCAGTGGTCGCCGTCGGAGTGGCTGTTGACGAGCGTCGCGATCGGCGCGTCCGCGGTCAGCGGCGCCATCGCCGTGAGCATCCGGCGCGTCAGGGGCGGGTCCCACAGCGTGTCGAGGAGCAGCGACTCGCCCTCGCCCACCACGAGGGCCGCGTTGCTCTCGCCGAGCACGCCGTTGGGCTGCAGCCACGCGTGCACGCCGTCGCCGGCCTCCACGAGGCCGCCCTCGAAGCGCGCGGGCGCGGGGTGGAGGGGAGCGACGGCGGGCATCTTCACGGTGGTTATCGGCGGACGAAGGAGGACAGCAGCGCGGCCGTCCGCTCGGGGTGCCCAAGGTACGGGACGTGGCCGGCCGGCAGCACCGCGAGCTCCGCCTGCGGGATCAGCTCCGCGGTGACCCGCGCCGCCTCGACCGTCGCAACCGGATCGCGGTCGCCCCAGATCAGCAGCGTCGGCGCCCGCACGCGGCGAAGGTCCTCCGCACGCACCAGCGCGGAGCGCCGGAAGCCGAGCGGCCCCAGCACGGCCCGGAGCTCCGCCCGGTTCACCGCCGTGGCGGCCGGGTCCCGGCCGGTAGCGACGAGCGTCGCGAGCAGTTCCGGGTGACGGACGATGGAGTGCTTCTCGCCCATCGAGGCCATCAATCGCACGACCATCGCCGCGTTCGGCTTGACCCGCGCGAGGAGGGCGCCCACGACCGGCGTGGCCATCAGGCGCAGCGGCGCCGGCGCGCGGGTACCCGGCAGCAGCGGGGCGGACCCGACGAGCACGAGCCGGCGGACGCGCTCCGGCCGGGCGAGCGCGTACCAGAGCGCCCAGGTCCCGCCCATCGAGTTGCCGGCGAGCGCGGGCCGCTCCAGCCCGAACGCGTCGAGGATCTCGTCGACGAACGCGACGGCGGCCGCCCGGAATCGCTCCTTGGGGACGCGCACCGGGTCGCTCCTCCCGAACCCGGGCCGGTCGACGACGATCGCCCGCACGCCGTCCAGGTGCGGGAGCAGGGGTAGCAGCGATCGGGAGTCCGTGCTGCTGCCGTGCAGGAACAGCGCCGGGACGCCGTCCCCGGTCTCGAGGACGTTGATGCGCCGGCCGGATGCGAGCTCGACGCGGCGCCCGCGGTCGAGCAGGGTGGTCATGCCGCCACCGCCACCTGTCGCTCCGCCATGCGCGTCGCGATGTGGCCGGCCACGTGCTCCGCGTCGCGCCCGGCGCCGAGCAGCAGCATCGAGCTGAACGCGTACTGGAACGCCAGGCCGGCGAAGTAGAGGCCCGGGGCGGAGGCGACGACGCCGCGCTCCTCGAGCGGCCAGCCGTCCTCGCCGCAGACGGGCGGCTCGATCCAGCCGAAGTCCTGCTTGAAGCCGGTGCACCAGACGACGTTCGCCACGTCGAGCACGGTGCCGTCGTCGAGCAGCGGCCGGCCGTCGCGGACACCGGCGACGCGGGCGGTCGTGCGCTCGACGCCGGCGGCCTCGAGGTCGGCTCTGCGGTGACGGAGCAGCGGCCCGCCGTGCGATCGGATCTCGGACCGCATCTTGCGGCCCATCGGCGTCTTCAGCGTCAGGACCCTGCGCGCCATGAACGCCAGCAGGAGCCAGACGGCGCGCCCGCGCCGGCTCTCGATGTCGACCGGCGCCTGGCCCGTGTCGCGGCCGGCGAGGATCGTCCGGTGGGTGGGGGCGACGTCCATCGCGACGTCGGCGCCCGAGTGCGAGGCGCCGACGACGAGCACCGGGCCGTCCTGGAGCAGCGACGGCCGCCGGTACTCGCTCGAGTGCAGCTGCACGATCCGCGGGTCGAGCTCGCCTGCGAAGGGCGGGGTGGACGGACGGCCGAACGTGCCCGTGGCGACGACGACGTTGTCGGCCGCGATCGGGCCGTCGTCGCAGTCGACGACGTAGCCACCGTCGCCGCCGCGCGTGATCCGCGCCACCCGGGTCCCGCCGCGGACGGGCAGCTCGAACCGCTCCGCGTAGCGCTCGAGGTAGTCGGCGGTCTCGTCCTTGGTCGGGAAGCTCCAGCCCGGCGCGGGGAACGGCATCCCCGGCAGGCCGTCGAGCCGCGCGGGGCTGAACAGCCGCAGCGAGTCCCACTGCCGGCGCCAGTTGTCGCCGACGCGCTCGTTGGCGTGGAGGATCACGAAGGGCCGGCCGCGCTTGGCGAGATGGTGGCCGACCGACAGCCCGGCCTGGCCGGCGCCGACGACGACCGTCTCGATGCGCTCGACGCCGGTCATGACGGGGCCCCGACGTTGCTCATGACGACGCCGATCGTCTCGTGCAGCGGCTCCGTCGGGCTGAACTCGACGATCTCCGCCCCGGCGTAGTGCACGGGCGTGTGCCCCGGCGGCACGTAGTAGGCGTCGCCCGCCACGTACGTCTCGTCCCGGTCCGCGAACCGGAAGGTGATCATCCCGGCGAGCACGTAGCCCCAGCGCGGGACCTGGCAGCGGTCGTCGGGCAGGCCGCGGAACCAGCCCGCCACGTCGGCGTCGGCGGTGTGCGACTCGAAGCACACCGAGTAGCCGCCCTCGAGGTCCTCCGTGTGGATCCGGTGGCCCTCGAACGTGACCGCCTGCGACGCCGTCTCGCGCGAAACCTTGGGCATGTCTGCCTCCTTCGGATATGGGTCTCGGCGCGAGGCTAGGCACGGCGACGCGGCGCCGCATCGGGTGGATCACGCAACTTCACCCGGCGGGCGATGGGGGATTTCCCGCGCGGTCAGACGAGCCCGTGCTCGTAGGCGAAGCCGGTGGCGGCGGCGCGGGAGGACACGCCGAGCTTGGCGAAGATGTTGCTCAGGTGGCGCTCGACCGTCTTCTCGCTGAGGACGAGCTCGGCCGCGATCGCCTTGTTGCTGCCCCCCGCAGCGACCAGCCGCAGCACCTCGAGCTCGCGCGTGCTGAGCCCGTGGCGGTCCTCGGGCGACGGGGCGTCGAGCCGGGCCAGGTCGGGCGCCGCGCCGAGCGCCGCATAGGTCTCGCGTGCGGCGTCCAGCTCCATCCGGGCGGCGTCCCCGTCGCCGAGCTCGAGGCAGGCGCGCGCGAGGAGCTCGCGGGTGCGGGCGAGCTCGTAGGGCGCGCCGAGCTCCTGCCAGCCGTGCGCTGCGCGCCGCAATGACCGCAGCGCGGCCTCGGGTGCCCCGGCCGCGAGATCCAGTGCAGCGCCGGCGCGCGCCGCCACCGCATGGAGCAGCGGGCTGTCGAAGGCGGCCGCGATCGCCGCGGTCTCGTCGCAGGCGGCCCGCGCCGCCTCCACGTCCCCCGTCGAGAGCGAGACCTCGGCGAGCGCGGGCAGCAGGCGCGCGCGGTCCGCGGGCCCGGACGCCTCGGCGAGCGCGCGCCGGAGCGCGGTCTGCGCTGCGCCGGCGTCGCCCTGCGCCGCGCGCAGCAGCGCGAGCCCGGGTTGCGGCTCGCACCCCCGGCGGCCGGCCTGGCGGTAGGCCTCCTCGGCCTCGGCGAACCGGCCCTGCAGCCGGTGGAGCTCACCCTGGAGATAGTCGGCCTCGCCGGCGGCCCGCACGTTCTCGGCATCCATGCACCGCCGGCTCGCCAGCTGCGCCTCCGCGAGCGCCTCCCGCCACGCGCCGCCCAGGCCGAGGATCTCGGTCCGGTGGACGCCGCAGCGGCCGGTGAACGCCACCATGTCCGGCTGTGCGGCACACCAGTCGGACAGCGCCGCGGTCCACTCGCGGGCGCGGCGCAGCTCGTAGGCCAGCTGGCAGCAGATGATCACGCCGCAGTACACGAGGCCGCTGGGGATCGGCGAGAGCTCGCCGTTCGCCACGGCCACCATCGCCTCGTCGAGCAGCGGCACGGCCTCCTTCACGCGCCCCTCGAGCACGAGGAGCTGGGCCTGGGACTGGGCCACGAGGGCGAACAGGTCCGCGTCGCCGAAGCGCTCGGCGATGCGCATCGCCTCGCCGGCCGTCGCGATCGCGGCCGGGCGATCGCCGGCCGCCTCCTGCTGGAACATGCGCGGGATCAGCAGGTAGCCCCGCTCGACGCACTCCCCGCCCTCGCGCTCGACGAGCCGTTGGGCGCGGGCGAGCCAGCCGCCGGCGCGCCCCATGTCGCCCTTCTGCGCGAGGTTGATGCCGATCCACAGCGCGCAGTCCGCTGCCGGCAACGCCTCGCCCGCATCGAGGTGCGCGGCGTGCGCGCGCCCGAGCACGTCGAAGTACTCGTCCTGGCGGCCGATCATGTATGCCGCGGTGGCCAGGCGCTCGAGATCGTCGGCGCTCAACGGCGCGAGCCCGTCCGCCGACGACAGCGCCGCATGGGCGTTGCGCCATGCCCGCTGGGCGTAGAGCTCGCGGGCCCGCTCGACCTCGGCGAGAGCGCGCACGTGAAGGCGATTATCGCCCTTCTCGGCCCGCCGTCCAGTATCGCGCGGGTATCGTCGGGGCCATGGAGCACTGGGACCTGACGACGCTCGGCGTCGAGCCGCACCAACCGCAGATCCTGCAGTCCAAGCGCGGCGAGGCGCGCGCGATCGCGATCCACCTGCCGGCCGGGGAGTCGCTGAAGGACCACGAGGTCCACGAGCGGGCGTACCTGACCGTCGTCAGCGGCGAGGTCGAGGTGGACGCGGGGGAGACCGTCCCGGCCGGGCCGGGCGCGCTGTTCGTGTTCGCGCCCAAGGAGCGGCACGAGGTGCGCGCGACCAGCGACGCCCGGCTGCTGCTCGTGCTCGCCCCGTGGCCCGGCGACGGGCATCCGGGCAGCCGCGACTGAGCTGGACGAAGGGACTACTGCCCGCGGGCAGATCGGCCGATGAAGGGGGAGATGAGCGTTCCTCCTCCGTCCAGCTCGTTCGCACCCCCCGGGGCGGGCGGCTCCAGCCTGCGCGAGTTCACGATCCCGCTCGAGCTCGACGGCTTGTTCAAGCGCCGCTCGACGGGCGCCGACGTCCTGCGCGTGAGCGCCCTCGGCGCCACGCTCGAGCACGAGCAGATGTTGCGCGAGCCGCTGAAGCTCGCGCTGGGGATGCTGCAGATCGGCATCGTCGAGCTCGGCTCGGCCGACGCCAAGAGCCGCTTCCCGATCCTCCGGCGCCTGAGCGCCACGGCGATCATCCCGCGCGAGCACGGCGTGGAGGGCTGGCTGTGGACGCGCGCCGGCGGCTCCGCGATGACGATCGTCGGCGACCCGGAGAAGGCGCCCAACGCCGCGCTGCTGTTCACCAAGCCGCTCGCCGACGACCACCTGCGCGCGTTCGCGCCCGAGGCGCTCGACGAGATCGCCGCCCGCTCGCCGCTCGGCTCGCCCGCCGTGCACGGCCTGCTGATGCGGGTGGCCGACACGACCCGCGCCGAGGCGACCTTCCGCCAGTTCGGCATCCTGCGGCCGCTGACCGACCGCGAGGTTGCGCCGACGCTGCGCCGCTCGCTGCCGACCGACCGCTCGCCCGATCCGAACGTCGGCGCCGTCCCGCAGACGCACGCGGCGAACTCGGTCGCGCCGCCCGGCATGGGCTGAGCAGCCGATGCGCGTCCTCGCCGTCGTGGCCTTCGCGGCCGGCATTCTGCTGATGCTGCGCAGCGCGCTCCCGATGGACGCGGGCGTGGACTACTTCTCCGACGCGAGCACCGCGATCGACACGCTCGCCCGCGGCGACATCGACGGCTTCCTCCACCAGACCCCGCTGATGGGGCCGTTCTCGCTGCTGCTGCGCGCCCCGTTCGTGCGGCTCGTCTTCGACTCCTCGCTCGACACGGTCTACTTCGCGGGAGTCGTGCCGTGCCTGGCCGCCGTCGCCGGGCTGGCGTACGCGCTGCGCCGCCGCATGACCGCGCTCGGGCGCCCGGCCGCCGCGATCACCCTCGTGACCGTCGTCGCGCTGCTCAACAACGGCGTCTTCCGGTCGGTCCACTGGGGCCACCCCGAGGAGATCCTCGGCGGCGCGCTGTGCGCCGGCGCCGTGCTCGCCGGCCTGCGCGACCGCGCCCTGCTCGCCGGCCTGCTGCTCGGCCTCGCCGTCGCCACCAAGCAGTGGGCGGTGATCGCGGTGATCCCGACGCTGCTGGCGACCTCGCAGCGGCGGATCGCGCTGCTGCTCGTGGCCGGAGCGGTCGGCGGTGGGCTCATGCTCCCGAGCTACCTGGTCAAGCCTGCCACGTTCGTCGCCGTCCACAAGGAGGCGGCGCTGGCCGGCGGCCCGGTCG
>DATFQI010000423.1:0-10641 GCA_035264365.1 Solirubrobacteraceae bacterium | reverse complement strand
CTCACGCTCGCGCTCTCCAACGGCGCGCTGCTCGTCCTGCACGGGATCGACGCGACGCCGCCAAGGGCGCTCGAGCTGACCGTGCTCGTGCTCGGCTCGCTGCTGGCCACCGTCACCCGCTTCGTGGCGCTCAAGACCTGGGTCTTCGCGCGCCGCCGGCACACCGCCACGCGTCCCGCCGACCATGCCCCGCCCACCGCGTCATGACCGCGGCCGCCGTCGCGACGGGCGAGCACCTCTTCTGGCTGACCAGCCGAGCGGCGGGCATCGTCGCGCTGCTGGCCTCCAGCGCCTCGGTCGGCCTGGGCCTGCTGATGGCGGGCCGGATGCTGCGGCGGCGCGGACTCGACCTGCGCTCGCTGCACGAGGCGCTCTCGCTCGCCGCGATGGCCGCGATCGTCGTGCACGCCGGCGCGCTGGTGTTCGACGGCTACGTGAACCTGAGCGTCGCCGGCGTGACGATCCCGTTCCTCGGCGACTACCGGCCGCTGTGGACCTCGCTCGGGATCGCCTGCGGCTGGGCGCTGATCGCGCTCGGACTCTCCTACTACTGGCGGGCGCGGATCGGCGTCGCCCGCTGGCGCGCGCTGCACCGCTGGACCGCGCTCGTGTGGGTGCTCTCGATCGCCCACGCGCTCGGTGAGGGCACCGACGCCGGCCGGCTCTGGTTCCTCGCCTCGCTGGCGATCGTGGTCGTCCCGGCCGCCGTGCTGCTCGGCCTCCGCCACGCTCCTCCCACCCCGACCCCCACACAGCGATGACCCCATCGTCTCCCCATCCCGCCCTCGCCGCCCGCCGCGCCCGCGTGCGCCGGCTGCGCGCCCGCGTCGCCGCCGGCGCGATCGCGCTCTTCCTCGCTCTGTTCGCCGGCCTCTACGTGCAGATGGCGACCGGCCACGACCCAGCGCTCGGCGCGGGGTCCGCGCAGGTCGCGACCACGAGCACCACCACGACCACCGACGACTCCTCGCAGCAGGACGCCACCCCGATGACCACCGCCGCGTCCTGACCCACCCCGCAGGGGTCAGACCCCGCGGCGCGCCTAAGGGGTCAGACCCCGTAGACGCGTCTAAATTTGAAGTTCGGCGCACTACCACGCTTCATTTAGCTGCACCGCGGGGTCTGACCCCTTAGTGGGGGCGGCGGCCGAGGACGGTCTCGGCGCGCAACGCGTCGTCGACCGCGGCCGCGGCGGCCGGGGACTCCGGGAGGCGCTCCTCGAGCACGGCCTCCAGGGCCGAGTACGCGTCGCGGTCGAGCCGGCGCGGGACGTCCGGGCGCATGACCTCCAGCGCGGCCGCCGAGCTCATCGCCGGCCGGTAGGGGCGCGCGGAGGTCAGCGCCTCGTAGACGTCGGCGACGGCGAGGATGCGCATCGGCACCGTGAGCGCGCCGGCGTCGAGGCCGTGCGGGTAGCCCGAGCCGTCGAGCCGCTCGTGGTGGGCGCCCGCGAGCGGCGCGAGCCCGGCGAGGCCCGGCGTGCGCTCGAGGATCTTCGCCGTGTGCAGCGGGTGGCGGCGCACGGCCGCGAACTCCTCCTCGGTCAGCCGGGCGGGCTTGTCGAGGATCTGGTTCGAGATCGCCAGCTTGCCGACGTCGTGCAGCAGCGCCGCGCGGCGCATCTCGCCCAGCAGCGCGTCGTCGCAGCCCAGCACCGCGGCGATGCTCATGGCGATCACGCACGTGCGGTCGGAGTGGCGGTAGGTCCACGGCGACTTCGCGTCCACGACGCCCGCGAACGCGTCCGCGATCCGGTCGAGGTAGGCCTCGTCGCACGTCAGCCGCCGCTCCTGCGGCTCCCACGGCGCGAGCCCGCCGACGGGCAGGGAGTCCCAGAAGCGCGCGTCGCCGCCCGTCCGCCGCAGGGCGGCGACCAGCCTCGGGTCGAACCAGCCGCCGCTGCGCCGCTGGGCCACATGCAGGGCGGCGTCGAGCCCGCGCTGGGAGTGGAAGATCTCCACCGTCTGCGCCAGGCAGAGGATGCGCCCGCCGAGCGGGATCTCGTCGCCGCGCAGGCCGTAGGGCTGGCCGTGGCCGTCCCAGTGCTCGTCGAGCGCGCGGATCGCGTCCGCGGTGGCCTCTCCGAGCCCGAGCAGCCGGGCGATCTCCGCCCCGCGCTCGCAGCGGGCGAGCATCAGCGAGCGCGTGATCTCGGTCTCCTGGCGGATCGACATGAGCTGCGACGCGCGCGAGCGCCACGAGCCGCCGGGGGCGACCGTCCGCAGCGTCCACAGGAACGCGGTGTAGGAGCGCGCCCAGTCGACGCGCTTGGAGGTGCGCTTGGCGTGGCGGTCGTCGACGGCGAACAGCGCCGCCATCCGCGCCGAGTTCGCCGAGCAGCCGGCGTCCTTGAGCAGCAGCGCGTAGAAGAGGTCGGCCCGCTCGGCCTCGCCCATGCCGAGCTCCTGCGCGAGCCGCATGCCGATCATGCACGTCCGCACGGCATGGCCGGGCGGCTCGCCCTCGGTCAGGTCGAGGGCGTAGGAGAGCGCTCCGATGACCTCGGAGAGCGGCACCTCCCGTGGGCGGGGACCTGCGCCCATCGGGCCAGTATGCCTGGCAGTATCCGCCGCCGCATGCGAGCCCAACAGATAACCGAGCTCTCCGGCCCCGCCTCCGCGCTGACCCTCGGCGACGTCGCCGAGCCCGCCGCCACGCACCCGATGACGAACGCCGAAGGTGTCGTGGTCGACGTCCGCGCCGCGGGCGTCTCCTTCCCCGAGGTCCTGCAGACGCGCGGTGAGTACCAGATCAAGCCGCCGTTGCCGTTCGTGCCGGGGAGCGAGGTCGCCGGCGTCGTGCGCAGCGCTCCCGAGGGCGCCGCGGTCAAGGAGGGCGACCGCGTCGCCGCGTTCTGCATGCTCGGCGGCTTCGCCGAAGTCGCCGTCGCGCCCGACTTCCTCACCTTCGCGCTGCCCGAGTCGCTCGACTTCGCGCAGGGCGCCGGGCTGATCCTCAACTACCACACCGCCTACTTCGCGCTCGTCTTGCGCGGGCGCCTCGAGGAGGGCGAGAGCGTGCTCGTGCACGGCGCCGCCGGCGGCGTCGGCACCGCCTCGATCCAGGTCGCCAAGGGGCTCGGCTGCCGCGTCATCGGCGTCGTCTCCAGCGACGAGAAGGAGCGCGTCGCGCGCGAGGCGGGCGCCGACGAGGTGCTGCGCTCGGACGGGCCGTGGAAGGACGAGGCCAAGGAGCTCTCCGCCGGCGGCGTCGACGTCGTGCTCGACCCGGTCGGCGGCGACCGCTTCACCGACAGCCTGCGCTCGCTCGGCGAGGGCGGTCGGGTGGTCGTCGTCGGCTTCACCGGCGGCTCGATCCCCGAGGTCAAGGTCAACCGCCTGCTGCTCAACAACACGGAGGTCGTCGGTGCGGGCTGGGGCGCCTACGTCCTCGCCAAGCCGGACGTCAATCGCGAGATCGGCGAGGGCGTGCTGGCGCTGGCGGAGAAGGGCTTCGTGGCGCCGATCGTCGGCGCGCGCTACCCGCTCGAGCAGGCGGCGGAGGCGCTGGCGCTGATCGACGAGCGCGGGGCGCTCGGCAAGGTCGTGCTCGACTTGGCCGGCTAGACGATCGCGCGCTCGTCGGCGGCGGGGGCCACCGCGGCGGACCGCGGGTTGGCCGCTCTCCAGCGACCGATCTCGTAGGCCCGCCAGCGGCGGATCGCCCAGACCGCGCCGACGATGCCGAGGATCGCGAGCAGCGCGTCGTAGGAGGCGGTGAAGCGCACGAGGTCGCTGCCCGTGGGGACGCCGACCCAAGCCGCGGTGTCCGGCCACCCCACCTCGAGCCCGTCGCCTGCGAGCCACTCGCTGGCGCGGATCGCGAGGCCGTAGGACGCGTCCCACAGGGCATGCAGCGCGATCACGCCGACGAGCGTCCAGCCGACCCGCCGGTCGAAGCGGAAGCGGCCGGTCCGCCACGCGGAGGCGAAGATCGCCCCGCCGAGGATCGCGGTCCACGTGATGTGCCCGAACGGCGCCAGCGCGCCGCGGAAGGCCTCGGTCTCGAGGATGTTGAGGACGTCGTGCTCGCCAGCGTGCTCGACCAGCGCCCGGTACACGTAGCCGGCGGTCTCGAACGCCGCGAACCCCGCGCCGACGGTCGCCCCGAGGGCCATGCCGTCGCGCGGGACGCGGATCCGGACGAGCGACGCGACGAGCAGCAGGATCAAGATCTTGCCGCCCTCCTCGATCAATCCGATCGCCCCGTTGGTGCCCACGTGGTCGGGGAGCACGTAGACCTCGGTCACCGCGGTGAGGACGACGCCGACCGTCCCGCCCGCGAGGAAGCCCAGCAGCAGCATCTCGATCGTCAGATGCGTCTCGTGCGGGCGGGCGAGCACCCACAGGACGGTGCAGACCGGGACCAGGAACGATCCCACCAGGATCACGTTCGGGATCAGGATCGCGTCCTCGGTGATCTCCGTGATCACCGCCGCGGCGACCAGCACGAGCGCGCCGATCCCGAGCGCCCACAGCCACAGCCGCCGGGGTATCGCGTGCGGCTCGACCGCGCCTCGCGTCCCTGGTTGCGCCGAGCTCACGGGCGGACGCTCCCGCATGCGAGCGCCTGTGCCGTCACCCGAAATGGATGAGCAGTCGCCGGCACGGCGGCCTCCATAGTAATTGTGCATGCAACTACTTTGGTCTACACTGATTAGCAACGCGATCCGGAAGAGGGACGAGATGAAGCTCGAGGGGCTCCACCACATCACGATGATCACGGCCGACGCGCAGGCGACGGTCGACTTCTACGCGGGCGCGCTCGGCCTGCGGCTGGTCAAGAAGACCGTCAACTTCGACTCGCCCAACGCCTACCACCTGTACTTCGGCGACGAGACCGGCGCACCCGGCTCGATCCTCACGTGGTTCGAGTTCCCGGGAGCCGCCCGCGGCCGCGCCGGCATCGGGATGATCCACGTGCTGCAACTCGGTGTGCCCTCGGAGGCCTCGCTGGACTTCTGGGCAGCGCGCCTCGGTGGCACGCGCGAGGCGGGCTCGCTGCGCCTTGCCGACCCCGACGGGCTCGCGCTCGAGCTGGTCGTCGCCGACGACGGCAACCCGCCGCTGCGCGCCTCGCATCCTGAGGTCCCGGCCGAGCACGCGATCACGGGCCTGGAGGGCGCCCGCGCCTACAGCGCGTACGCGCCGGTCGAGGAGGCCGTGCTGACGCAGGTGCTCGGCTTCGCGCATCAGGGCGGCGGCGAGTACCTGCTGCAGGGCGAGGAGCGTCACTTCCACTGGTCCTACGACCCGGCCCCTCACCTCGCGGGCCGCCAGGGCGCGGGCACCGTGCACCACATCGCCTTCAGCTCGCGCGACGAGGACCAGCTCGCCTGGCGCGAGCGGATCGTCGAGGCCGACGGCTACGTCAGCGACGTGCGCGACCGCGACTACTTCCGCTCGATCTACTTCCGCGAGCCGCGCGGGGTGCTGTTCGAGATCGCCACCCTCTCCCCCGGCTTCGCGATCGACGAGGACCCGCAGCACCTGGGCGAGGCGCTGAAGCTCCCGGCCCAGCACGAGCACCTGCGCGAGCAGCTCGAGCGCGCGCTCTCGCCGGTCGTCAACCCGCGCGCCGCGGTCGTCGCGTGAGCGCGCTCGAGTATCGCGAGCGGCCGCCGGCCGGCGATCCCGACGGCCTGCTCGTGCTCCATCACGGCCGCGGCGCCGACGAGCACGACCTGCTCGGGCTCGCCGACGTGCTCGACCCGGAGCGGCGGCTGCACGTCGTGACCCCGCGCGGGCCGCTGCGGCTCCCGGGCTGGCCCGGCCACCACTGGTACGCGGTGCCGCGCGTCGGCTACCCCGACAGAGGGACGTTCGAGGTCGCATACCGCGCTCTGGCGCAGTTCCACGACGAGACGTGGGAGCGCACCGGCACGACGCCGGAGCGGACCGTGCTCGGCGGCTTCTCGATGGGCTCGGTGATGAGCTACGCGCTCGGCCTCGGCCCGGACCGGCCGGCGCCGGCGGGCATCCTGGCCTTCTCGGGCTTCGTGCCGACGGTGGACGGCTGGATGCCCTCCTTGCCCGACCGCACCGACACGCGCGTGTTCATCGCCCACGGGCGCCACGATCCGGTCATCGACGTCGGCTTCGCGCAGCGGGCGAAGGAGCTGATCGAGGCCGGCGGGCTGCCGCTGGAGTACCACGAGTTCGACGGGGCGCACCAGATCGACCCGGCGCACGTGCCGGCGGCGGTCTCGTGGCTGAGCGCGACGTTGGCGCGCCGCTGACGTTCAGCGCGCCGGAGTCGGGCGCCCGGCGGCCTTGAGCTCCTCGAGCGTGACGAGCTTCACGCGCGGGCGCCCCTGGGGTTCGCCCGCGGCCTTCTCGGCCGCGTCGATCGCCTGCCAGCCCTCCCACGTGACGGCGTCGGGCACGCGCTCGGCGAGCCAGGCGGCGACCTCGTCGGGGTCGGGCGAGGACGGGGTCCCGAGCGTGCCCACGGCCTCGTCCTCGAGGATGCGGGCGACGGTGTCGGCGGCGTCCTTCTTGTTGGTGCCGATCACGCCCGAGGGGCCGCGCTTGATCCAGCCCACGCAGTACTCGCCGGTCCCGACGCGCCCGCCCTCGTTGGCGATCAGCCCGCGCTTCTCGTTCCACGGGATGCCGTCCAGAGGCCGGCCGCGATAGCCGATCGAGCGCAGCACCAGGCCGCACTCGATGATCTCCTCCTCGCCCGTGGGCACGGCGCGGCCGTCGACGAGCTCGTTGACCGAGACGCGGACGCCGGTCACGGGGCCGTCCTCGCCCTCGCCGAGGATCTCGACCGGCGAGCGCAGGAAGCGCAGCTCGATCCGGTGCGACTTGCCCTCCGGCTCGCGCGCCGCGTAGTCGCGGAACATCTCGACGTTGCGCTGCTGCGTCGGCGTCTCGGGCTCGGTGGCCTCGGCGACCTGGCGCGGGTCGCAGACCACGTCCGCGCGCAGCAGCTCGCCGAGCTCGCGGACCTCCGGATTCGTGAACGCCGCCTGGGCGGGCCCGCGGCGGCCGAGCAGGATCACCTCGTCGACGGTCGAGCGGCCGAAGTGGTCGATCGCGTGGTCGGCGGTGTCGGTCGGCGCGAGCTCCTCCGGGTCGAGCACGAGCATGCGGGCGACATCGATCGCGACGTTGCCGTTGCCGATCACCACGGCGCGACCGCCCGAGAGGTCGAACTGGTGGCCCGCGTAGTCGGGGTGGCCGTTGTACCAGGCGACGAACTCGGTGGCCGAGTGCGAGCCGGGACGGTCCTCGCCCGGGATCCCGAGCCGGTTGTCGTCGCCGGTCCCGACCGCGTAGACGAGCGCGTGGTAGCGCTCGAGCAGCTCCTCGCGCGTGACGTCGCGCCCGAGCGCGACGCCGCCGAAGAACCGGAAGCCGGGCTTCGCGGCGGTCTTCTCGTAGATGCGCGTGACCGACTTGAGCTTCGGGTGGTCGGGCGCGACGCCCGAGCGGACGAGGCCGAACGGCGTCGGCAGCGCGTCGTAGAGGTCGACCTCCCAGCCCGCGGCGAGCAGCTGGTCGGTGGTGTAGAAGCCGGCCGGGCCGGCGCCGATCACGGCGGCACGGTGCGTCACGAGGGCCTCCGCAGCGGGCGCACGGCGACGGTCACGCGCGAGTGCGCGAGCGGCGCGCCGGCCTCGTCGGTCGCGTCGACGGTCCAGACCCACTCGCGCTCGCCGCGGCTGACGGCGCGGGCGTGGAAGGCGATCACGCCGCCGCGGGCGTCGGCGAGCAGGGTCGTGTCGTTGGAGAGCCCCATCGCGGCGTTGCCCTCCCCCATCACCTCGAGCGCGGTGCCCGTCGAGGCGACCGCCTCCGCCGCGGCGGCGAACACCCCGCCGTGGACGATCCCGTGCGCCGTCAGCAGCTCGTCGCGCACAGGGATCCGGCCGCGCAGCTCGGCGGCCTCGGCGTCGTGGCCGGAGATCTCGAGCCCGTAGCGGGCGTCGAAGGACCGGTCGTAGGCCACGACGGGCTCCCAGACGGGGGCTTCTGCCATGCGTCTTACGCTAGCGGCGGGACTTCTTGCGCTTCGGCGGCAGGTCCGTGATGGTGCCCAGCCCCACCTCGGCGGCCATGCCGACCGACTCCGACAGCGTCGGGTGCGGGTGGATCGTCAGCCCGATGTCCTCGGCATCGGCGCCCATCTCGAGCGCGTGCACGAGCTCCGCGATCAGCTCGCCGGCGTTGATGCCGACGATGCCCGCGCCGAGCAGCCGCTTCGACTCCGGATCGAGCACGAGCTTGGTCATGCCGTCGGTGCGGCCCATCCCGATCGCGCGGCCGGAGGCGGCCCAGGGGAACACGGCGGTCTCGACCTCGGTGCCGTCCTCCTTCGCCTTGGCCTCGGTCAGCCCCATCCACGCGACCTCGGGGTCGGTGTAGGCGACGCTCGGGATCGCCTTGGCGTCGAAGGCGACGTTCTCGCCCGCGATCACCTCCGCGGCGACCTTCGCCTCGTGCGTGGCCTTGTGGGCGAGCATCGGCTCGCCGACAACGTCGCCGATCGCGAAGATGTGGTCGACGTTCGTGCGCATCTGCTCGTCGACCGAGATGAAGCCGCGCTCGTCGACCTCGACGCCCGCCCTGTCGGCGTCGATGCCGGCGCCGTTCGGGCGCCGGCCGACCGCCACGAGCACCCGGTCGAACGTCTCCTCATCACCGCCGTAGCTGGCGACGATGCCGTCGTCGGTGGCCTCGAGCTTGTCCACCTTGGTGCCCGTGTGGATCGCCTCGTAGCGCTTCTCGATCCGCTTGCGCAGCGGCTTGACGACGTCGGGGTCGGCGCCCGCCATCAGCTCGTCGAGCATCTCCACGACGACGACCTTGGAGCCGAGCGCGTCGTGGACGGTCGCCATCTCCAGGCCGATGATCCCGCCGCCGATCACGAGCAGCCGCTCGGGCACGTCGGGCAGCTCGAGAGCGCCGGTGGAGTCGACGATCCGCGGGTCGTCGGGCAGGTCGGGCAGCGCGACGGCCTGCGAGCCGACCGCGATGATCGCGTGCTCGAAGGCGATCTCGCTCCCGTCGACGTCGAGCGTGTTCGGGCCGGTGAACTTCGCGGTCCCGTTCACGATCTCGACGTTGCGCGTCTTGGCCATGCCGGCAAGCCCGTCCGTGAGCTTCTTGACGGCGCCGTCCTTGAAGGCGCGCACGCCGTCGAGGTCGATCTCGGGATCCGAGAAGCCGAGCCCCGCCTCGCGCGCCTCCTCCGCGTCGGCCAGCACGCGCGCCAGGTGCAGCAGCGCCTTCGACGGGATGCAGCCGACGTTGAGGCAGACGCCGCCGAGGCGCTCGTAGCGCTCGACGAGCACGGTCTTGAGGCCCAGATCGGCGGCGCGGAAGGCGGCGGTGTAGCCGCCCGGGCCGGAGCCGATCACCACGACGTCGGCGCGGTCGCCCTTCGGCTCCTCGTCCTTCGCGGGCGGGGCCTCCTCCCTCGCGGGCTCCTCCTCGGCAGGCTCCTCCTTCTCGGCCGCCGGCTGCCCGTCGGAGTCGAGCGTCAGGATCGGCGTGCCCTGCGAGACCTTGTCGCCGACCTTGACCAGCACCTCGCCGACCGTGCCCGCCTCCGGGGCGGGGACGTCCATGCTCGCCTTGTCGGACTCCAGGACGATCAGCGGGTCCTCGGCGGCGACCGCGTCGCCGGCCGAGACCAGCACCTCGATGACGGGGACGTCGGTGAAGTCCCCGATGTCCGGGACCTTGACCTCGCTCACAGCAGGGCCCGCCGCATGTCCTTGAGCACACCCGCGAGGTGCGTCGTGAAGCGCGCCGCGAGCGCGCCGTCGACGACGCGGTGGTCGTAGGAGAGCGACAGCGGCAGCATCAGCCGCGGCTGGAAGGCCGCGCCGTCCCAGACCGGCTTCATCGCCGAGCGCGATGCGCCGAGGATCGCGACCTGCGGCGCGTTGACGATCGGCGTGAAGAACGTGCCGCCGATCCCGCCCAGCGAGGAGATCGTGAACGTGGCGTCCTGCATGTCCGGCATCTTGAGCTTGCCATCGCGCGCCGCGCCGGACAGGCGCGTGAGATCGCTCGAGATCTCGAGGATGCCCTTGCGGTCG
Source organism: Solirubrobacteraceae bacterium (assembly GCA_035264365.1). Taxonomy (GTDB): domain Bacteria; phylum Actinomycetota; class Thermoleophilia; order Solirubrobacterales; family Solirubrobacteraceae; genus DATFQI01. Next base: position 584 of record DATFQI010000423.1, on the reverse strand, counting down.
GCGTCCTTGATCACCGGCACCAGCAGGCCCTGTGGCGTGTCGGCCGCGAACCCGATGTTCCAGTAGTTCTTGAGCAGCAGGTGCGAGTCGCCGTCGAGCGAGGAGTTGACCTCGGGGTAGGCCTTCAGCGACGTGACGCACGCCTTCACGAGCAGCGCCACCATCGTGACCTTGACGTCCTTCTGGGAGGCGTTGATCTCCTTGCGGAACGCCTCGAGATCGGTGATGTCGGCCTCGTCGTGCTGGGTGACGTGCGGGATCGTCGTCCAGCTCTTGACCAGGTTCGGGCCGGAGATCTTCTTGATCCGCGACAACTCGACGCGGTCGGTGCGCTCGCCCGGCTCAGCGCGTCCGGCCGACGGCTCCGCAGCGGGCGCCTCGGACGGCCCGCGCTCGACGTCCTCCTTCGTGATCCGGCCCTTGCGGCCGGAGCCGTCGATGGACGCGAGGTCGATCCCCTTCTCGCGCGCGAGCCGGCGTACGGCGGGGCTCGCGTAGGGCGGCGCCTCGTCCTTCGACGGCGCCGCGCTCGGCTCGGGCGCCTCCTGCTCGGCGCCCTCGGCCTCGGCCTCCGCCTCGACGGC
>DATFQI010000422.1:0-7188 GCA_035264365.1 Solirubrobacteraceae bacterium | reverse complement strand
CTCGGTCGTGACGCGCATCGCCGCGTCGGAGGCCTTCATCTTCGCCATCGCGGCGAGCTTGGTCAGCCGCGGGTCGTCCTCGTCGACCGCCGTCGCCGCCTGGAAGGTCAAGGACCGCGCGGCGGCCACCTCGGCCTCCATGTCGGCGAGCTTGAACTGCACGCCCTGGTGGGCCAACAGCGGCTTGCCGAACGCGTAGCGTCGCGTCGCGTAGTCCAGCGCGAGGTCGATCGCGCCCTGCGCGAGGCCCACCGCCTGCGCGGCGACGGTCGGCCGGGAGCGGTCGAACGTCGCCATCGCGATCCGGAAGCCGTCGCCCTCGCGGCCGAGCAGGTTCGCCGCCGGGACCTCCACGTCCTCGAAGCGCGGCGCGCCGAGCTGCCAGCCCGGCATCCCCATCGTGCGCAGCTTCTCGGAGGACACGCCGTCGGCATGGCCGTCGACGAGGAACGCGCTCACGCCCTTGGCGCCGTCGTCGCCGGTGCGCGCGAACACCACGTAGAGGTCGCTGAGCCCCGCGTTGCCGATGAAGCGCTTGGAGCCGTTGAGCACCCACGTGTCGCCGTGGCGCTCCGCGCGCGTCTCCAGCGCGCCCGGGTCCGAGCCGACGTTGGGCTCCGAGAGCGCGAACGAACCGAGCAGCTCACCCGCGAGCAGCCCGGGCAGCACCCGCTTCTTCTGCTCCTCGGAGCCCGCGAGCAGCAGCGGCAGCGACACGAGCTTCACGTAGGCCGCCATCAGCGAGACCGTGCCCGAGACCTTCGCCAGCTCCTCGACGTACGCGCACCACGAGACATCGCTCTCGCAGCGCCCGCCGTGCTCCTTCGGCACCGAGAGGCCGAGCAGGTCGTGCCTCGCCATCACCTCGTAGAGGTCGCGCGGGTACTCGCAGCCCTCGTCGATCTCCCGCACGCGCGGGCGGATCTCATCGCGCACCACCGCGCGGATCTCCTCCCGGAGCGCGCGCTGCTCATCCGTCAGTCGCCACATGGCGGTCCCTTCCTCGGAGCTTGTCGAGCGTCATCCCCGCGAGGCTCGCCCCCGTCCTGGCCGCGCCGATCGGCAGCCCGAGCGCGCGGGTGAGCGGTTCCGCGCGTGCGGCGACGCCGGTCCGCGGCACCCCGGCGGCGATCGGCCCACGCCGGCCCAGCCAGCCCGTCAGCAGCTCGAAGGACTCCCGCGGCCGCTCGAGCATGTACGCGTGGCCGGCCCCGGGCACGATGCACATCTCGGCGTCCGGGATCCGGTCGGCGAGCAGGCGGGCGTTGGAGATCGGGGCCATCGCGTCCTGCTCGCCGTGCATGACCAGCGTCGGGGCCTGGATGCAGTCCAGCCGCGACAGGGTGTCGTGGTAGACGCTCGCCCACCAGTGCGCCCACACGCCCTGCGCCGTCGCGCGGTGGCGCCCGAAGTGGCGCAAGAGCTCCTGCGCCCGCTCGGGCTGCTCGCGCCGGAACGCCTCGGAGAAGACCCATTCGCCGAGCCACGAGCGCGCGCCGTCGTGCCACCCGCCCGCCGCCGCGCCGCCGAGCGCGCGGAGCTCCCGCAGCGTCGGGCGGACGGCCCGCGGACCGCCGGGCGTGGTGCCGCCGAGGACCAGGCCGCGCACGCGCTCGGGGAACCGGATCGCGAGCTCCTGGGCGATCATCCCACCCATCGAGAGCCCGCAGACGTGCGCGCTCTCGACGCCGAGCTCGCGCAGCAGCCCGGCCGCGTCCGCGGCCAGCTCGGCCATCGAGGTCGGGCGCAGCGGCGCCTCGGAGCGACCCGAGCCGCGGTTGTCGTAGGTGATGACGTCGAAGCGGCCGCCGTACAGGTCGAGCACCGGCTCGAACACCGCCGCGCTGATCGTGAAGCCGGTGACCAGCAGCAGCGGCTCCCCGCCGCCGCGCCGCTCGTGGTGGAGCGCGACGCCGTTCACGCGGACGCGCGGCACGCGACGCCCCTACTCCTTGACGTAGCTGCCGGGCGCCTCGCCGAGCGGCCGGTAGCCCTTCCCGCCGAGCTGCTTGCGCGCGGAGCGCTGCTCGCCCGAGCGCTCGCCGAGCCACTCCGTCCAGTCGTCCCACCAAGAGCCGGGCGTCTGGGTCGCGCTCTTCAGCCACGCCTCGGGCTCCTGAGGCAGCTCGTCGTTGACGCGGAAGCTCGCCTTCTCGTTGCCGGGCGGGTTGACCAGGGCGGCGATGTGACCGCTCGTGGAGAGCACGAAGCGCGGCGGCGCGCCGAGCAGGTTCACCGTCCGGTAGGCGTTCTGCCAGGGCGTGATGTGGTCGGCGATCCCCGCGACAACGTACGTGTCGACGGTGATCTTCGAGAGGTCGACCGGCGTGCCGAGCACGGTCGCGGCGCCGGGCTGCGTGAGCGAGTTGTCCAGCGCGAGGCGCAGGAAGTCGCGGTGCAGCGCGGCCGGCAGGTTGGTCGCGTCGGCGTTCCAGAACAGAATGTCGAAGGCGGGCGGCTTCTTGCCCATCAGGTAGTTCGAGACCCAGTAGTTCCAGATCAGGTCGTTCGGCCGCAGCCAGGCGAAGACGCCGGCGAGCGAGCGCCCGCTCAGGTAGCCCTTGCGCGCCGACTCGGCCGTCGCCGCGATCGCCGTGTTCTGGCCCATGAACGCTCCCGTGGTGCCCGCGTTGTGCTGGTCGAGCACCGTCACGCCGAGCGTGAGGCCGGCGATCCGGTCCTGCTGACCCGTCGCGGCCAGGTGCGCCACGACCGTGGAGAGGACGATCCCGCCCGCGCACAGGCCCATCACGTGCGTGGAGTCGCTGCCCGTGATCGCCTCGACGGCCTCGAGCGCCTCGAGCACCGCGCGCGCGTACGTGTCGAGGTCCCAGTGGGCGTGGCGCTCGGTCGGGTTGCGCCACGAGATCGCGAACACCTGCTGGCCGTGCTTGACCGCGTGCTCCATCATGCTGCGGCCGGGAGCCAGGTCGGCGATGTAGTACTTGTTGATCATCGGCGGCGTGAGCAGCAGCGGCCGCTCGCGCACCTTGGTGGTCTGCGGCTTGTACTGGAGCAGCTCGAACACCGGGCTGCGCAGGACGACCTGGCCCGGCGTGACCGCGATGTCCTCGCCGACGGTGAACGCGGACGTGTCCACCATCGAGGGGATCCGCGGCGGCTTCGCCATGTCGCGGGCGAAGTTCGCCGCGCCACGGGCGAAGTTGCGCCCGCCCGTGTCGAGCGCGGCCTTCCACACCGCCGGGTTGGTCATCGGCGCGTTGGACGGGGCGAGCGCGTCGAGCACGTTCTCCGCCGCGAAGCGGATCTGCCGCTCGCTGCGCCAGTCGAGCCCGGCGTCCTCGATCAGCCCGTCGAGCGCGCGGCCCGTGGCGAGATAGCCCTGCAGGAGCCGCCGGAACGCGGGGTTGCCCTGCCATGCCTCGTCCTTGAAGCGGCGGTCGCCCTTCGCGGGGGCCAGCTCGGAGCGCCCCAGCCCGACCTTGGCCAGCTCCGCCGCCAGCTGGGCGCCGCGCGTGACGACCGTGTCGGGCCGGGTGCCGAGCTTCGCGGCGAGCTTGACCCCCGCGCGCCCGGGCAGCAGCCGGCGCAGCGGCCCGCGCGTCGCGTCGGTGAGCATCGTGTCCAGGCCCGACGAGGCCGCGCCCTTCGGCGCGACCGGCTGCGTGCGCGGAGCCTCCGAGGTCGCGGCCACGACTAGCTCGCGACCTTGTCGGGGACCTCGATCTCGCGCTTGAGGATCTTGCCCGTCGGGCCCTTCGGGAGCTCGTCGGGGAACCAGATCTTGCGCGGGTACTTGTAGTTGGCGACCTGCTCCTTGACGAACTCGCGCAGCTCGTCGGCGTCGACGTGCTCGCCCTCCTTGAGCACGACGGCGGCGCCGACCTCCTCGCCCATCTTGTCGTCGGGCACGCCGACCACCGCCGCCTCCGAGACGGCCGGGTGCTCGTAGAGGACCTCCTCGATCTCGCGCGGGTAGACGTTGTAGCCGCCGCGGATGATCATGTCCTTCTTGCGGTCGACGATGAAGAAGTAGCCGTCCTCGTCGACGTAGGCCATGTCGCCCGACCGGAACCAGCCGTCCTCGTCGAGGACCTCCTTGGTGGCGTCCTCCTTGCCCCAGTAGCCCTTCATGATGTTGTGGCCGCGGATGGCGATCTCGCCGACATGCTCGTCGCCGGTGCCCTCGACGTCGTTGCCCTCCTCGTCGACGAGCTTCATCTCGACGCCCTCGATCGGGGTGCCGATCGAGCCCGGCTTGCGCTCCCGGCCCGGCTGGTTGAAGGACGCCACGGGCGAGGTCTCGCTCAGGCCGTAGCCCTCGAGCACCTCGCAGCCGAACGCCTCCTCGAAGGACCGCATGACTTCGACGGGCATCGCCGCGCCGCCGGACATGCACGCCCGCAGGCAGGAGACGTCGGCCGTCTCCTTCGCGTCCGAGTTGAGCATCGCGTGGTACATCGTGGGCACGCCCTGGAAGATCGTGACCTTGTCGCGCTCGATGATCTCGAGCGCCTTCGCCGGGTCGAAGCGCGGGATCATCGACAGGCACGCGCCGACGGAGACCGCGGCGTTGAGCCCGCACGTCTGCCCGAAGGAGTGGAACAGCGGCAGCGCGCCGAGCAGGACGTCCTCCTCGGACGCCTGCGCGAGCGTGCGCGCGGCCAGCTCGCAGTTGTTGCGCAGGTTGGCGTGGGTGAGCTCGGCGCCCTTGGGGGCGCCGGTGGTGCCGGAGGTGTAGAGCAGCACGGCGGTGTCGTCGTCGGCGCGCTCGGCGACCTCGGTGTCGGGCTCATAGCCGGCCACGAGCTGCTCGAACTCGCCGGGCTTGACGAGGATCAGCTCCGCGCCGCCCTCCTCCGCACCCTTGGCGGCGGCCTCCTCGAAGTCGCCCCAGGCGAACAGCAGCTTCGCCCCGGGATCCTCGACGTAGAACTTGACCTCGCGGCCCTTGAGCAGCGGGTTCATCGGCACCACGACGCCGCCCGCGCGCAGGACGCCGTAGTAGATGACGCCGAAGTACGGGACGTTGGGCAGCATGATGCCCACGCGGTCGCCGGGCTCGATGCCCTTGTCGCGCAACAGCGCCGCGACGCGCGCGGAGCTGTCGTCGAGCTGCGAATAGGTGACGACGGCGTCGTCGAGCTTGAGCGCCGGGCGGTCGCCGTGCTCGGCGGCCGTCTCGGTCAGGATCCCTGCCAGGTTGCTGCTCATCGAGGTTGCGGCTCCTCCCAGTCGGTCCGTCTAGGACGGCTACCCACCTGGGAGGAGCGCAGCAGGCGGGGCGTCAGTTGCCGGACGCCTCTTTAGGCTCTCGCGCGCGCCCGTTGCCGTTGGAGCCGAGCGCCTGGCGCGCGAGTTCGAGCGCCGGCCCGGCCTGCCCGATCACCTGGTTCATGATCTCGCCGATCCCCTGGGCGCCGTTGAGCACGGTCAGGTTGTCGACGTTGGAGAACGACTTGGCCGCGGCCTCGACGATCTGCGGCAGCTGCTCGGCGAGCTGCTGACCGATGACCGCGTCGGACTCCTTCTCGAGCGCCTCGGCGCGCTTGGCGATCGCCTCGGCCTCCGCCAGGCCGCGGGCACGGATCGAGGAGCCCTCGGCGTCGCCCTTGGCGGCCGTCGCGGCCGCCTCGGCCTCGCCGACCTCGCGCGTGCGCTTGGCCTGGGCGGTGGCGTCGAGCTGGACGCGCCGCGCGTCGGCCTCGGCCTTGAGCTCGACCTCGCGCTTGCTCGCCTCGGCGAGCTCGACGCGCGCCTCGCGCTGGCCGACCGCCTCGACGCGGATCCGGTAGGCCTCGGCGTCGGCCGGCTTCTTGACGGTCGTCTCCAGGCGCTTCTCCTCGCGCTGGGCCTCGAGGTCGGCGACCTCGGTCTCCTGCACGACGACCTGCTTGCGCGCCTCCGCGTCGGCGAGAGGGCCCGCCTGCGCGGTCTGCGCCATCGCGCGGTCGCGCTCGGCCTGGAAGGCGGCGAGCTTGATCGCGGTGTCGCGCTCGGCGGCGGCCTTCAGCGCGGCGGCCTCCTGCTCGCGCTCGGTCGCCTCGCGATCGGCGTTGGCCTGGGCGATGCGCGCGAGCATCTTGACCTCGGCCGTGCGGGGCTCGCCGAGCGCGGCGATGTACCCCGTCGGGTCGATGATGTCCTGGATCTGCAGCGAGTCGACGACGAGCCCGAGCTTCTGCATCTCCTGCACTGACGCGTCGCGCGTCTCCTGCGCCAGCTCGTTGCGGTTGGCGATCAGGGACTCGACGGAGAGCCCGCCGATGATCGAGCGCAGGTGGCCGTGGAAGACCTCCTTGACCAGGCTGTGCATCTGCCCGCCGGCCTCGTCGAGGAAGCGCGTCGCGGCATTGGTGATCGAGACGTCGTCGTCGCCGACCTTGAAGATCGCGACGCCGCGCACGCCGACCGGGATCTTCTGCTTGTCGACGCCCGTCACCTCGAGCTCGGCCGCGTCGGCGCGCAGCGTCAGGTACTGCGCCTTCTGCAGCACGGGGACCACGAACGCGCCGCCGCCCGTGATGATCCGGAAGGTCTTGCCCGCCGCCACGCCCTGCGGCGTCGGCTGGCCGTCGGGGCCGAGCTCGATCTCCGCCCGGCGGGCCGGCGCGCCCTTGACGCCGAAGCCGGTGATGATCAGCGCCTCGTCGGCGCGCGGCACGCGCCAGAGCGTCTTGAAGAGGATCGCGATCACGATCGGGATGCCGATCACGAGGGCGAGGATCAGGATCAGGTCGGGGCTCATGCTGCGGGCTCCTGCTCGTAGAGGCGGGTGACGATGACCTCGCGCGCGGCGACCACGTCGACCACGACGACCTCCTCGCCGGCGGCGATCTCGCCGCCGTCGGCGTCACGGGCGAGGAACGACTCGATACCGCCGCGGATCGGCACGAGGACCTCGCCCAGCCGCCCGGGACGGATCGCCCCGTGGCGGGAGACGCGGCCCGTCTTGCCGACGGGCGACTCGCTGCTCGCGGACATCGACCGCACCGTATATCTGCGCGGTCGAGTTGTCGCTAGGACATTCCGCCAGCGCAGGTCAGCGCGCTGTCACCCGGCGCCGTTGCGCGGGGTGCCGCCGGGCGTGCGGATCAGCTCGTGGAAGTGCTCGAAGTCGGCCTCGAGCGTGAGCCGGCCCTGCTTGCCGTACTCGAGCGCGACCGCGCGCACGAGGTGGCGCATCCCGATCACGCCGTCGTCGTCGGCGGCCTGGAAGGCGGCCGA
>DATFQI010000421.1:0-8477 GCA_035264365.1 Solirubrobacteraceae bacterium | reverse complement strand
GTGGAGACCTTCCTCGCCCGCGTCGCCGAGGCCACCGAGGCGTCCGCGGACTCGATCCTCCGCCGCGTGCGCGGGGAGCGGCTCCGCGTCGAGGCTGTGCCGCACGCCGGCCTCTGGGCCTGAGGCGCCGTCACCGGCTAGCGGAGCGCGGCCAGCCGGGCGGTCAGCTCTCCGGCGTGCTCGGCGACCAAGCGTCCGGCCCGGTCGAGGTCCCGCGACCCGGGGACCGAGCCGCAGAGCGCCCACCTCGCGGCGCCGTCGCCGTCGAAGACCGGCGCGGCGACCGCGCGCTCGCCCGCTCGCAGCTCGCCGTCCTCGGTCGCGTATCCCCGGATCACCGCGGCCGCCGCGTCGGCGAGCACGGTGCGCGGGTCCACGATCGTGGCCGAGGTGGCCCGGGAGAGCGGCGAGCTCAGGACGCTCGCGCGCCATTCGCTCCACCAGCCCAATAGCGCCTTCCCGCCCGCCGAGGCGTGGCAGGGCACCAGCTCGTGGAGGCCGGCGGTCGCCATCGTGCCGTCGTCGTGGACGAGGCACAGCATCGAGTGGTAGCTCGGCGCCATCAGGTGCGCCGGGCCGCCGAGCTCGGCGCTCACCGCGCGGACGTGGGGCATCGCGAGCCCGCTCACGGCGTCGCGCCGGACCACCTGGGCGGCCAGCGGCACGATGCGCATGGTCGGGCTGTAGCGGCGGGTCCGGTCGTCGCTGCGCTTCAGCCAGCCGTCCTCGGTCAGCCGCGACAGCAGGCGCCGGGAGGTGCGGGCGTCGATCCGGAGCGCCGCGGCGACCTGCACCGCGGTGAGCGGCTGCGATCCGAGGAGCTCGAGCGCCTGAAGCGCACGGTCCATGAGCGATCCTTTCGGTCTGACGCGAGGGCGCCCCGGCACCGCGCACGAGGTCCGTGGACCGGACTATCGTTCGCGCGGTGCCGGAGCTGATCCCTTCGGCGCCGGCCCCGGGACGCTGCTACGTCGCCGGGGCACTCCTTCGATGTTCCGAGCGATCGTACGGACTCGCGCGGACGCTCGCCGGCTAGAACGTGCCGGCTCCGCGGGTGAGCTTGGCGAGCTTCGCGCGCGGGAGCTTGCGCTTCTCGCCGTCGATCTTCACGACGGTCTTGCCCTTGACCGTGCTGGCGTGCTTCGCGACCCAGCGGCTCCCGACGGCCGACGCCGAGCTGACCGTGTTGGCCGCCAGGCTGTCGAGCACGACATCGCTGCCGGGGGCGCCGTCGATCGTGTCGTTGCCCGGACCGCCGATCAGGACGTCGTCGCCCGCGCCGCCGAGCAGCGTGTCGTTGCCGGCGCCGCCGATCAGGATGTCGTCGCCGTCGCCGCCTGTGGCGGTCAGCAGCGCGCCGGCCGCGGTCAGGCTCGAGGCGTCGACCACGTCGTCGGCGGCGAGCGCGTTGACCGTCACGCGGTCGCTGCCGGCTGTCGCGCCCGTGAGCGTGACGCGGGCGGCGAGGCCGAGCACGGACGTGCTCGTCGCGTCGCCGGTGACGGTGGCGACGTCCTCGCCGTTGGTGGCGTTGACGATCACGTTGTCGGCCGCGAGGTCATCCCCGCCGGCCGAGCCGGCCAGGTTGGACACGACGGAGTCGACGTCGGTGCCGGACAGGTCGTCGACCGTCAGCGTGTCGGCGCCGTTGAGCATCCGCGCCGCGATCGCCTCGACGTCGTCGAGGTCCATGACGATGCTCGCGACGTCGCGGGTGAAGCGCACGCGGCCGCCGTTGGCCGAGACCTCCATGAGCTCGTTGATCGCGGAGCCGTTGAAGTCCATCCGGTCGCTGCCGGACTGGCCCTCGACGACGTCGCTGCCGTCGCCCGGATCCCACTGGAAGACGTCGTCGCCGGCGCCCATGAACGCCACGTCGTTGCCCTGCTGGCCGTCGACGAAGTCGTTGCCGTCGCCGCCGAGGATCGTGTCGATGCCGTTGCTGCCGAGCAGCGAGTCGTTGCCGGTGCCGCCGTCGGTCGTCATCTTGATCAGCGCGGCGAGGTTGCCGGTGGCCGAGGCCTGGTCGTCGCCGCCGTTGGCGTTGAGGACGAGGTTCTCGGAGGTGCCGATGTCGATCGAGAACGGCGCCGGGTTGAGGCGGTCGAAGCGCACGCGGGTGCCGTTCGCCGTGGTCGTGAACTGCTCGGCGCCGTTGCCGCCGTTGACCTCGACCGTGTCGGTGCCGTCGGCGCCCTCGTTGAGGTCGGTGTCGTCACCGGGGTTCCAGATCATGCGGTCGTCGCCGCTCTGGCCGAACACCTGGTCGTCGGCGTCGCCGCCGGTCAGCGTGTCGTTCTCGGTGCCGCCGAACAGCAGGTCGTTGCCGCCCTTGCCGAGCAGCGTGTCGTTGCCGGCCTGGCCGAACAGCTGGTCGGCGCCGGAGCCGCCGGTCAGCACGTCGTTGCCGCTGCCGCCGAACAGGTTCGCCGCGGGCAGTGCACCGTTGATCTCGCTGATCGTGATCGTGTCGTTGCCGTTGAGGCCGAAGACCTGGATCTTCGAGGTGTTGGCGACGGTCGCGGTGCCGCCGAGGACGGAGACGGCGCCCCCGTTGACAAGGATCGTGCCGGCCGCGTTGCGGCTGACCGAGATGTTGTTGTCGAGGCTGTCGCCGTTGACGCTGAGGATGCCGTTGCTGAACGACGCGGTGACGGCAGCCTGCGCCGTGGCCGTGGTGGCGGCGGCGAAGCTCGCCGCGACGGCGGCGCCGGTCAGCAGCCGGCGCGCCGCGCGGGATCGTCTTGCCTTCATTGCTTGCTCCTTGCGGGGGGTTGGGGTCACGGAGCCGTAAACGCCGCCCCCGGAGCGACTATTCCCGCGGGTCTCCCACGCGGCTACTGAGTGTCGGATCGCACAGACGCGCCTTCGCGCAGCACCCGGGCTGTGTCGACCACCGTCGCGAACTCCTCGTGCAGGTTCGTCGCGGTCACCCGCGCCAGCTCGGCGGCCGTCACCATGCCGCCGAACGGGTCGGGGCGGTCGAAGGTGTGGGTGGCGTCGAGCACGAAGCGGACGTCGTAGCCGAGGTTGCCGCCGACGCGGGCCGTCGTCTCGCAGCAGTGGTTGGTGGTGATCCCGCAGACGTAGACGGTGCCGATCCCCTCGCCGTCGAGCCACGCCTTCAGGTCGGGCCGGCCGTGGAAGGACGAGTTGACCGTCTTGGTGACGAGCAGGTCGGGCTCGCCGGTGATCACGTCTTTGAACGCGTTGCCCGGCGTGCCGGGCGCGAGCGACGATCCCGGCTCCTCGGAGTCGTGGCGGACGAACACGAGCGGCCGGCCCAGCTCGCGCCAGTGGGCGATCAGCGCCTCGATGTTGGACTCGCACGCGGGGTTGTCGCGCTGGCCCCAGACGGGGTCGTCGAAGCCGCGCTGGACGTCGATCACGATCAGGGCGGGCGCGGCGCTCACGCCGGAGACCGTACCGCCGCCTAGGATCCCTGCGTGAGCTCCGAACAGCTCGACACCTCGATGCGCATCGGCGCGGCCGCGGCCGCGCTCGGCGTGAGCGTGGACACCCTGCGCCGCTGGGAGCGCGACGGCCGCGTGGAGTTCGAGCGCCGCGGCAACCAGCGCTACATCCACGCCGACGAGGTCGCGCGGCTGCTGCGCGAGCGCTCGCGCGGCGGCCACTCGAGCGCCCGCAACCGGCTCGGCGGCGTCGTGCTCGCGGTCAAGCGCGACGGGGTCATGGCGCAGGTCGAGCTGGCCTGCGGTCCATACCGCGTGGTGTCGCTGATGTCGCGCGAGGCCGCCGACGAGCTCGGCCTGGAGCCCGGCGCGCGCGCCGAGGCCGTGATCAAGGCCACGGGCGTCGTGATCGAGACCCGCTAGTACGGAAACCGTCGGTTGCCGGCGGTTTCCGTACAGGCGATCTCCAGGCCACGGCGACTGTACGGAAAGTTCCGGTAGCCAGAACCTTCCGTACAGTCGATCCTCACGGGCGCGCGAGCGAACGGAACGGCCTGCGGAAACCGGCGCGGCGGCTGCCCCACTTCCCTACCCAGCTGCAGTTCCGAGCCCGGAGAGCGTCCTAGCCCTCGTCGGGCCAGGGTTCGTCGCTGGGCTGGCCGTCGCCGCCCTCGGGCTTCGGGCCCCCGACGGCGATCATCTCGAGGCCATCGGGGCCGGCCTCGAAGGCGCGCACGACTTCCGGGGCGACGCGCACGACGTCCCACTGCTCCAGGTCGCGGATCTCGTCGTCGAGGCGGACGCGGCCGGAGCCGGACACGACGACGTAGGCCTCCTCCTGCTCGCGGTGGCTGTGGCCACCGCCGGGGGTGCGCAGGTTCGGCGCGTAGCGCCAGTGGCTGACGCCGAGGTCGCGTGACCCGAGGTGCTTGCGGCCGAAGCGGCCCTCCAGCCCCTCGACGCGGCCCTGGACGCCGTCGTCGATCTCCAGCAGGTTCACGATCGCGTAGTTGCCCATGCACGGATCTTCGCAAAGCGACGCGGTCGTGACGTCGGCGCGCGCGAGGCGCGGGTGCGCAATCCTGCGGCCATGGCGAGAGCGCTGCCCGCCGCCGGCCGGCCAGAGGACGTCCTCGCGCACATCGGCCCGGGCGCCGACGTGATCCTGCCGCTGGCCAACGGGGAGCCCGTCGGGCTGCTCGACGTGCTCGAGCGCGAGAACGAGCGGCTGCAGGGCGTGAGGGTGCACCAGATGCACGCGCTGCACGAGCGGCCCTACATCCACGGCGCGTTCGAAGACCGGCTCCGGCACGTCTCCTACTTCCTCTCGGGCGCGACCCGCAAGGCGTACTGGGAGGGCGGCTGCGAGCTCGTCCCCAACCACTTCTCGGAGATGCCGCGGCTGCTGGAGCAGAGTACGCGCCACCCCGTGGTGCTGGCCGCGGCGAGCCCGCCCGATCGCGCGGGCTACTTCTCGCTCGGGACGAACGCCGACTACGTCGCGTCGCTGATCGGCAAGGCGCCGTTCTTCCTCGAGGTCAACGAGCGGATGCCGCGCACGTTCGGGCTCAACCAGATCCACGCCTCCCAGCTGCTCGGCTACTGCGTGACCGACCGGCCGCTGGTCGAGGTGCCGCCCGCGACGCCGGACGAGCGCGACCGCCAGATCGCCGCCTACATCGTCGAGCGGATCCCCGACGGGGCCACCTTGCAGGTCGGCATCGGCGGCGTCCCGAACGCGGTGCTGGAGGGCCTCGCCGGGCACCGCGACCTCGGCATCCACACCGAGCTGCTGGCCGACGGGATCGTCGACCTCGTCGAGGCGGGGGTCGCGACCGGCGTGCGCAAGCAGCTGCGCCGCAACAAGGTCGAGGCGACGTTCTCCCTCGGCACCCAGCGGCTCTACGACTGGCTGGACGACAACGGGGCCGTCGAGCTGCTGCCGGTCGACCTCGTCAACGACCCTCGCCGGATCGCCCGCGAGGACGACTTCATCTCGATCAACGCGACGACCGAGGTCGACCTCTACGGGCAGTGCGCGTCGGAGACGATCGCCGGGCGCTACTGGTCGTCCAGCGGCGGTCAGGCCGACTTCGCGCGCGGCGCGATGTACTCCACCCGCGGGCAGGCGTTCATCGTGCTGCACTCGACGACGAGCAAGGGCCGCAGCCGGATCCGCACGCGGCTGACCGGGGGCTCTGTCGTGACGACGCTCAAGAACACCGTCGACAACGTCGTCACGGAGCACGGCATCGCACGGCTGCGGGGCTTCTCGCTCGCCGAGCGGGCGCGGCGGCTGATCGCGATCGCCGATCCCGCCCACCGCGAGCAGCTCGAGCGCGAGGCGCACGAGGCCGGGATCCTGCGCGGCGGCGGCGGGGCCGCGGCGGGCGGGCGGGGGCCGGAATCACGCACCGCGCACGCGACCGCCCCGACGGGCTAGCGGCGTGATCCAGCCCGTCGACGTCGCGCTGCGGGACGGGTCGACCGTCCGCGTGCGCGAGGTGCAGGCCGGCGACGTGGCCGGGCTGCGCGAGCTGCTGGCCGGGATGTCGGAGAACTCGCGCTGGCTGCGCTTCCTGTCCACCGGCGTCGACATCGAGAGGATGGCGGCCGCCGCGGCCGCCACCGAGGACGGCCTCGGGCTCGTGGTCACGGCAGGCTCGCCGGAGCGGATCGTCGCCCACGCGATGTACGTCAAGGAGACGCCGGCGCGCGCGGAGGTGGCGTTCGAGGTCGCCGACAAGTGGCACGGCCGCGGGATCGCCACGATCCTGCTCGCGCACCTGGCGGGCGCCGCCGCGCGCGACGGCGTGACGACGTTCGTCGCCTACGTGCACCCGTCCAACCGCCGCATGGTCGGCGTCTTCCGCGAGTCCGGCTTCCCCGTCGAGGTGCACGCGGAGATGGGCGAGCTCGAGGTCGTCATGCCGGCTGCGGTCGGCCACGCGGCGCGGGCCCGCTTCGAGGATCGCGGCCGCGCGGCCGCCGCCGCGGCGGTGGCGCACGTGCTGCGGCCGAGCTCGGTCGTGCTGATCACGGTCGGAGGCACCGCCGCCGGGGCGACCGTGATGCGCAACCTGCGCATGGCCGGCTACGGCGGCGAGCTGCACGTGCGCGTCACACCCGGCGGCGATGCGGCGCCGCTGCCCGAGGCCGAGCTGGCGGTGCTCGCCGTGCCGGCCGGGGACGTGCTCGAGCAGGCGCGCGCCTGCGGCGAGGCAGGCGTGCGCGCGCTCGTCGTGCTCTCGGGCGGCTTCCGCGACGGCGGGGAGGAGGGGCAGGAGCGCCTGCAGGAGCTGCTCGCGATCTGCCGGCGCAGCGGGATGCGGCTCGTCGGCCCGAGCTCGCTGGGGGTCCTGAACACCGAGCGCGCGCTGCGCCTCAACGCGACCTCCGCGCCGGTCGCGCCGGTGGACGGGCCGGTGGCGATGGCCTCCCAGTCCAGCGCGATCGGGATCGCGGCGATCTCGGAGGCGACGCGTCGCGGCGTCGGGCTCTCCTCGTTCGCCTCCACCGGCGACAAGGCGGACCTGTCCGGCAACGACTTCCTGCAGTTCTGGGAGCGCGACGAGGCCACCCGCGTCGTGCTGCTCTACCTCGAGTCCTTCGGCAACCCGCGGCGGTTCGGGACCGTGGCCAAGCGGGTCGCGGCGGCGAAGCCGATCGTCGCCGTCAAGAGCGGGCGCCGCGCGGCCGAGCCGGCGCCCGCGGGCGCCACGACCACCCGCGCGCTGCTCGGCGCCTGCGACGTGTCCGTCGACGCGCTGTTCGAGCACGCGGGCGTGATCCGCACCGACACGGTCTCCGAGCAGCTCGACGTCACCGCGCTGCTCGCCAGCCAGCCGCTGCCGGCGGGCGGCCGCGTCGGGATCGTCTCCAACGGGCGCGGGCCGGCGATCTCGTGTGCGGACGCCCTCGTCGCCGCGGGCTTGGAGCCGCAGGAGCCGGTCGACCTCGGCGCGGAGGCCGGGGCGGGTGACTACGGCCGGGCGATCGAGCAGGTCGCCGCCCGGGTCGACGCGCTCGTCGCCGTCCACGTGCCCGTCACGGACCGCCCGCAGGACATCACCGCCGCGCTGCAGACGGCCGCGGTGCCGGACGCGACGCTGCTCGGCGCCTTCATGGCGCTCGCGGAGGCCGATCTCGCCGCACTGGCCCGCGGCGGCGACGTCCCGCTCTACCGCAGCCCGGTCGAGGCCGCCCGCGCGCTCGGCCGTGTCGCGCGGTATGCGCGCTGGCGCGAGCGCCAATCAGACGAGCGCGCGGCGCTCGGCGGCACCGACCAGGACGCGGCCGCCGCGGTGATCGCCGCCGCGCTCGCCCGCGGGGAGGGGTGGATGCAGACCGAGGAGGCCGCCGCGCTGCTCGCCGCCTACGGGATCCCGACCGCGGAGGGGCCTCCGCCCGCGGACGGCGCGGAGCTCGTCGCCGGCGTGCTCGCCGACCCCGACTTCGGCCCGGTCGTCGTCTGCGGCCTCGGCGGGCGAACCGCGGAGCTGCTCGGCGACGTCGGCGTCGGACTGGCGCCGCTGCGCCGCGCCGACGCGGCCGAGCTGGTGCGCCAGCTGCGCACGTTCCCGCTGCTGCAGGGCTATCGCGGCGCGCCGATCGCCGACGTCGGCGCGCTCGAGGACCTGCTGGTGCGCATCTCGGCGCTCGCCGACGCCCACCCCGAGGTCTCCGAGATCGACTGCGACCCGGTGGTCGTGACCGGTGCGGGCGCCGCCGTGGCCGCGGCCCGCGTGCACGTGCGCCCGGCGCGCCCCGCGCGCCCGTTCCCCGCCCTGGATCGCTGATCCGTCATATTCCGGCCATGACGGACGAGCCGATCCGGGTGGTGATCGCCGACGACCACGCGGTCGTGCGCAGCGGGCTGCGGATGCTGATCGACGCCCACGCAGGGCTCGAGGTCGTCGCCGAGGCCGGCGACGTGCCGACCGCGATGCAGGTGATCCGGGCCCATCGGCCCGAGGTCGCGGTGCTCGACCTCAACATGCCCGGCGGCTCCTCGCTGGAGGCGATCCCGGCGCTGCGCGAGTCCACGCCCGAGACGGCGATCGT
>DATFQI010000420.1:0-7154 GCA_035264365.1 Solirubrobacteraceae bacterium | reverse complement strand
AAGGTCATCGCCGTCTCGCTGACCAAGATCGCCAACGACCTCGCGCTGATGGGCTCCGGCCCGCGCGCGGGCATCGGCGAGCTGTTCCTGCCCGAGCTGCAGAAGGGCTCCTCGATCATGCCGGGCAAGGTCAACCCGGTGATCCCGGAGGTCGTGCTGCAGGTCTCCGCGCAGGTGATCGGCAACGACACGGCGATCACGGTCGGCGGCCTCCAGGGCCAGTTCGAGCTCAACGTGCGGATCCCGCTGATCGCGCGCAACCTGCTCCAGTCGATCCATCTGCTCTCGACGACCAGCGCGCTGTTCGCGGAGAAGTGCGTCGACGGCATCGAGGCCAACCTCGAGGGCTGCGAGCGCTCGGCCGAGGGCACGCTCGCCGTCGCGACCGCGCTGAACCCGTTCATCGGCTACGACCGGGCGGCGGAGATCGTCAAGGACGCCTCCAAGAGCGGCCGCACGCTGCGCGAGGTCGCGCGCGAGCACGGCGTCGACGAGGAGACGCTCGACAAGGCCCTGGACCTGCGCAGGATCGCCGCGGGCTCGAAGGCGTCCAACTGACCGTCGTCGACAAGCGCGCGCTCGTCGAGCGCATCGACGCGTACTGCGACGCCGTCCCGAGGGCGGCGTCGCGCGTCGAGGACCACGGCGCGCTGCGGCTGTTCGTCAAGGAGGGGCCGGGCTGGCCGTACTACGCGCGCCCGATCCCGGGCGCCGGCCTGCCGACGCTCGATGAGATCGCCGCCGTGCGCGCACGCCAGCGCGACCTCGGCCTGCCCGAGGCGCTGGAGTGGATCCGCGAGGTCCAGCCCGAGCTCGAGGACGTCGCGCGGGCGGCGCGGCTGAAGGTCAAGCCGGTGCCGCTGATGGTGCTGGGCGAGGGCCGCTGGCGTACGCCCGACCCGCCCGAAGGCATCACCGTGCGGCTGCTCAAGCCCGGCGACCGCGCGCTCGCCGCCACCGGCGCCGTGCAGCACATCGGCTTCGCGCACCCGGGAACCGCGGTCGGCGAGGCCGGCGCGGCGGAGCGCGACGCCTCCGCCGTCGGGCAGTCGGCGGTCGAGCTGGACTTCCTCTCAGAGCGGATCCGCAACGGCGTCACCCAGCCCGTCGTGGCCGAGGACGAGGGCGGTGTGCTGGCCGGCGGCAGCCACCAGCCCGTCGGCGGCGTGAGCGCGATCGTCGGCGTCGCCACCCTGCCGAGCGCGCGCCGCCGCGGGCTCGCCGCGCTGGTGACGGCGCGGCTCGTGCAGGACGCGCGCGAGCGCGGCGCCGAGCTCGTCTTCATCGAGGCCGAGGACGTGGACGTCGCGCGGATCTACTCCCGGCTGGGGTTCGAGCGCATCGGCACGGCGTGCATGGCCGAGCCGCCCTGACGTAAGAAAGGGGTCTGACCCCTTTCTTGCATCGCAGTACCGTTCCGGCGGCCATGGACCGCGACGCGATCTCGGCGATCACGCACGGCGACCGCCCGTTCCACAACCCGCTCGACGTCTCGCGCATCGACGAGGCGATCGACCGCCTGGAGCTCGGCCCGCGCGACCGCGTGCTCGACGTCGGCTGCGGCCCCGGTGAGCTGCTGGTGCGGATCGCGGAGCGCACCGGTGCGGGCGGGCTCGGCGTCGACACGTCGCCGATCGTGATCGAGCAGGCACGCCGGCGGGCCGCCGCGCGGACCCGCGGCGCCGATCTGGAGTTCGCCGTCCGCCGGGGCGTCGAGCCCGAGGGCACCTTCGCCGCGGCCTGCTGCCTCGGCTCGTCGCACGCGCTCGGCGGACTGGTCCCCGCGCTCGAGCGGCTCGCCGGCTGGATCGCTCCCGGCGGCGCGGTCCTGCTGGGCGACGGCTTCTGGCAGCGCGAGCCCGACCCCGCGTTCCTCGAGGAGCTCGGCGGCGCGAGCCCCGACGAGCTCCCGTCCTACGAGGGCCTGCTGCGGGCCGGTCGCACCGCCGGCCTAGAGCCCGTCTGGGTCGCCACGAGCACGCAGCGCGACTGGGAGGAATACGAGTGGACGCTGATCGCCAACGGCGACGCGTACGCCCGCACCCACGACGACGGCGCGGACGTCCGCGCCTGGATCGACCGCGCGCGCGAGCGCCTGCTCGCGCCGGGAGGCCGCGACACGATCGGCTTTGCGCTGATCGTGCTACGCCCAGCGGGCTGAGTCGCCGCCGAGCGGGCGCGGGCCATGGGCCCAGCGCAGCGGCTCGCCGTCGAGCGCACCGGGCGGGGCGATCAGCGAGACGTCGCCGAACGCGACGCGGAAGCGGTCGGGGTCCGGGCGGCGGGCCGGCTCGTCGCGGCGCGGGCGTGCGAGCAGCTCCGCGGCGGTGCGCGCGAGCGACAGCTGGGTGGCGCGGACGGGCTCGCCGCGCTCGCGGGAGGCGAGGCCGCGCAGCGCGGCCGCCGCCATCAGGTGCCCGGTCCCGTGGTCGAGCGCCTGCGCGGGCAGCACGCCGGGCGTCCCGTCCGGCGCCGCGCAGGCGGACGCGATCCCGGTCGCGACCTGCACCAGCGAGTCGAACCCGCGCCGTCCCGCCCACGGCCCTCGCGTGCCCCACGCGCTCAGCGAGACGTGCACGAGGTGCGGATGGCGGTCGAGCCCGAACCGGTCGAGCGCCCCCGGGCGGTAGCCCGTCAGCAGCACGTCGGCGCCCGCGAGCAGCGCCTCGCGCCGCTCCGCGTCGGCGAGGTCGAGCAGCGCGGTCCGCTTGCCCGGCCCGGTGTCGAGGTGCGCCTCCGGCAGCTCTGGCAGCCCCGGCGGGTCGATCCGCAGCACCTCCGCGCCGAGCGCCGCCAGCGTCCGCCCCGCCACCGGCCCGGCGATCACGCGCGTGAGGTCGAGCACCCGCACCCCCGCGGCCGGCCGCGCCGCGCCCGCCGCGCCCGCTCGCTCAACCCGGACTTCTTCAGCCTGAGGCTGAACAACTCCCGGTTCGGCGGCGATGGAGGCGCCGGCGGGATGGGCGCGCCACTCGGCCTCGGTGCGGAGCGCGGCGGCGCAGCCGCCGGCGGTGACGATCGCGGTCTCGAGGTCGGTCGCGCGCATCGACGCCGCCGCCGCTTCGAGCTCGGCGACGTCGGCGCCGATCTCGAGCGCGCGCCGCAGCGCGGCCTCGTGGTGCGGGTAGTTGGCGTGGGTGCGGGCCCAGCCGTCCGCGCAACGCACCATCCGCGACAGCGGCGCGAAGCCCGCCCCCGACGGCTTGCCGCCCACGAGCGCGTGGCGCTCGGACGTGAACGAGACCGCGACGTGCTCCGCCGAGAGCGAGACCGCAGGCCGGCCGAGCCCGCGCGCCTCGGCCAGCTCCGCTGCCGCGAGCAGTGCCGTCCCGACCGAACCGACCGCGAGCCCGTCGACGTCGAGCGGCCCGCCGAGCCACGGCCCGCGGCCGGCGACCTCGACGCCTTCGAGGGTCACGGCGACAGGCGCTCGGAGCGCCAGCTCCCGTCGTCGGAGCGCAGGAAGTGCTCGCGGTCATGGAGACGGTTCGCGCGACCCTGCCAGAGCTCGACGGCGTCCGGGACGAGCCGGTACCCGCCCCAGTAGTCCGGCCGCGGGACGTCGACGCCCGGGTAGCGCGCGTCCGCGGCGGCGAACGCGGCCTCGAGCGTCGCGCGGTCCGGGATCGGCGTGCCCTGGCGCGACGCCCACGCCCCGAGCCGCGACTCACGCCCGCGCGAGGCGAAGTACGCGTCCGATTCGTCGTCCGTGAGCCGCTCGACGGCCCCCTCCGCGCGCACCGCGCGGTGCATCGTCGCCCAATGGATCGTCA
This sequence comes from Solirubrobacteraceae bacterium, assembly GCA_035264365.1. Lineage (GTDB taxonomy): Bacteria > Actinomycetota > Thermoleophilia > Solirubrobacterales > Solirubrobacteraceae > DATFQI01. The sequence continues at coordinate 3,381 of DATFQI010000420.1, read as the reverse complement.
CCGCGGCGCGCGGGTTCGCGTCCAGCTCACGGCCTTTGCGCGAGCCGTAGTTCGTGAAGAACCGCAGGCCACGCGAGTCGATGCCCTTCAGCAGCACGATCCGCACCGACGGCATGCCGTCGGGCGAGGCCGTGGCGAGCGCCATGGCGTCGGGCTCGAAGAGCCCCGCCGCCTCCGCCTCCTCGAACCAGCGGCGTACCTGCTCCAAGGGCTGTGAGCTCAATCCATCGCCATCGCGACGTACTTGACCTCGAGGTACTCGTGGATGCCCTCGGCGCCGCCCTCGCGGCCGAAGCCGGACGCCTTGACGCCGCCGAACGGCGCCGCCGGGTTGGACACGATCCCCTGGTTGAGGCCGACCATGCCGGTCTCGAGCCCCTCGCAGACGCGGAAGGCGCGCTTGACGTCGGACGTGTAGACGTAGGCCACGAGGCCGTACTCCGTGTCGTTGGCGGCGGCGACCGCCGCCTCCTCGTCGTCGAACCCGATGACGGGCGCCACGGGCCCGAAGATCTCCTCCTTGAGGAGGCGCGCCTCGGCCGGCACATCGCCCAGCACGGTCGGCTCGTAGAAGTAGCCCGCGCCGTCGCGCGCGGTGCCGCCCAGGACCACCTGCGCGCCCTTGCCGGCCGCGTCCTGGACCAGCTCGTCGACCTTGGAGCGCTGGTCGGCGTCGATCAGCGGGCCGACCTTGACGTCCTCCTCCGTGCCGCGCCCCACCTTCATCTCGCCGAGTTTGGCGGCGAGCTTCTCCGTGAACTCGTCGCGCACCCGGTCGGCGACATGGAAGCGGTTGGCCGCCGTGCAGGCCTCGCCGATGTTGCGCATCTTCGCAATCACGGCGCCCTCCACGGCCGCGTCGACGTCGGCGTCCGGGAAGACCAGGAACGGCGCGTTGCCGCCGAGCTCCATCGAGGTCCGCAGCAGCCCCTCGGCCGCCTGCTCGACGAGCTTGCGGCCGACCTCGGTCGAGCCCGTGAAGGTGAGCTTGCGCAGCCGCGGGTCGCCGATGATCGGCTTGGAGACCTCGCTCGAGGAGCTCGAGGTGACGACGTTGAGCACGCCCGCCGGCAGCCCGGCCTCCTCGAGGATCTGCGCGAGCGCGTACATCGACAGCGGCGTCTGCTGCGCGGGCTTCATGACCATCGTGCAGCCGGCGGCGATCGCCGGGCCGATCTTGCGCGTGCCCATCGCCATCGGGAAGTTCCAGGGCGTGATCGCGTAGCACGGCCCGACGGGCTGGCGCATCGTGATCAGCCGCCCCGCGCCGTTGGGGGCGGTCGCGAAGCGCCCCTCGATCCGCACCGCCTCCTCCGCGAACCAGCGGAAGAACTCCGACGCGTAGCTGACCTCCGCCTTGGACTCCGCCAGCGGCTTGCCCATCTCGAGCGTCATCACCAGCGCGAGGTCGTCGGCGCGCTCGCTGATCAGCTCGTACGCGCGCCGCAGGATCTCGCCGCGCTCTCGCGGCGGGTGCTTCGCCCACTCGCCCTGCACCGCGCAGCACGCGTCGAGCGCGGCCTTCGCGTCGTCGGGGGTCGCGTCGGCGACGGAGGCGATCGCCTCGCCGGTCGAGGGATCCTCGACGTCGAGCGTGGCGCCGCCCGAGGCGTCGCGCCACTCGCCCCCGATGAACAGCTGGGTGGGGACGGAATCGACTGCTGATTTCTCTTGCGTGGCACTCATGTGGTCACCGTTTCCGTTCCGAGTTCCTCCGAGATCGCGACGTCGATCGAGTAGTCGATGGGGAGCACGATCAGGGACGGGAGGTCGAGGGTCAGCGCGTGGCGGAGGTGCTTCGAGAAGTCCTCGGTGGCCTCGCAGCGCCACGCGGGCATGCCGAACGCGTCGGCGAGCTTGACGAAGTCGGGGTTCGTGAAGTCCACGCCGAAGTGGCGGCCGAACTTCTTGTCCTGCTTCCAGACGATCGAGCCGTACTGGCGGTTCTCCCAGATCACGTTGACGATCGGCGTGCGCAGGCGCACCGCGGTCTCGAGCTCCTGCACGTTCATCAGGAAGCCGCCGTCGCCGTTGACGGTCACGACGTGCCGGTCCGGGTGCACGAGCTTGGCCGCGATCGCCGTCGGCAGCGCGATCCCCATGCCGGCGAGCCCGTTGGCGATGAACACCGTGTTGGGCTCCTTGGCCGGGAACATGCGGGAGATCCACAGCTTGTGCAGGCCGACGTCGGATACGAGGATGTCCTGCGGCCGTAGGACCTGGCGGATGTCCCACAGCGCGCGTGGCGGCTGCATCGGGAACTGCTCGTCGTCCTTGGCCGCCTCGAAGCGCCCGATCACGATGTCGTTGAGGCGCGAGTGCGGCGTCTGGTGCGGATCGGTGCGCAGCTCCTCGGCCAGGCGGCTGAGGATGTGGTAGAGGTCGCCGACGAGGTCGACCTCGGTCATGAAGTGCGCGTCGACCTCGGGCGCGACGGTGTCGATGCAGACGATCGTCTTGTCGCCCTTCGGGTTCCAGTGCTCGGGCGAGTGCTCGACGAGGTCGTAGCCGACCGTGATCACGACGTCGGCGTCGTCGAAGCCGACCAGCGAGTAGTCGCGCGACTGCAGCCCGACGGTGCCGAGGTGGCGCGGGTCCTCGTAGGAGAGCAGGCCCTTGCCCATGAACGTCTCGGCCACGCCGATCCCGGTCGCGCGCGCGAACTCGCGCAGCGCCGGGGCGGCGCCGACGCGCGCTACGCCGTTGCCGGCCAGGACGACCGGGTTGATCGCGCCGCGGATCACCTCGACCGCCTTGAGCAGCTCCTGGGCGCTCGGCTCCGGGCGCCGCAGCGTCGTGCGCGCGGGCAGCGGCGCGGCGTCGACCATCGCCGCCATCACGTCCTCGGGCAGCTCCAGGTGCGTCGGGCCGGGCTTCTGCGCCTGCGCGACCTTGAACGCCTTGCGCACCGTCTCCGGGATGATCCGCGGGCTCGTCAGCCGCGCGTTCCACTTCGTGACGGGTTTGAACATCGATACGACGTCGATGAACTGGTGCGACTCCTTGTGCATCCGCTCGAGGTCGCCCTGGCCCGTGATCGCGACCAGCGGCGAGCGGTCCAGGAACGCATCGGCGACGGCGGTGATCAAATTCGTCGCCCCCGGCCCGAGCGTGCCGAGGCAGACGCCCGCGCGGCGCGTCAGGCGACCGTACATGTCGGCCATGTACGCACCGCCCTGCTCGTGGCGGACGGGGATGAACTCCACGCTCGACCGCTCGAGCGACTCGTTGAGATCCAGCGTCTCCTCGCCCGGGATGCCGAATACGTACTTGACGCCCTCGGACTCGAGGCACTCGACGAAGAGATCAGACGCCTTGCGTTCGCTCATCCCGCAACTTCTATCCCGGCCATGTGTCGGGCTAACGTACGCGATCGGTCCC
>DATFQI010000419.1:0-7597 GCA_035264365.1 Solirubrobacteraceae bacterium | reverse complement strand
CCTCGTTGGCGACGGGCTGGACGTCGTCGGCGGTTGGTGCGGATATGTCGGCGGCAGACACTGACCAGGACTATAAGCTCGCGGGACCGAGGGAAGGAGACCCATGCAGGGCCAGATGCAGTCCTACCCGCTCACGCTCGTTCATCCCTTCGAGCGTGCGGAGCGACTGTTCGCGGACAAGCCGATCGTCTCGGCCACCCCCACCGGAATCCAGCGCACCACCTACGGGCAATGGGCGGAGCGCACCCGGCGCCTCGGCGGCGTGCTCGACGCGCTGGGCATCTCGGCCGACGGGCGGGTCGGGACGTTCGCGTGGAACTCCGCACGTCATCTGGAGCTCTACTTCGCCGCACCGTGCACCGGCCGCGTGCTGCACACGCTCAACATCCGGCTGTTCCCCGAGCAGCTCCAGTTCGTCGCCGACCACGCGCAGGACGAGGTCGTCTTCGCCGACCGCTCGCTGCTGAAGCTCCTCTGGCCGCTGATCGACGACCTCCCGTCGGTCGAGCACGTCGTGGTGATGGACGACGGCGTCGAGGACGAGATCCCCGATGACGACCGCATCCGCGACTACGAGACGCTGCTCGCCGGCGCGGACCCGGTCGAGTTCCATGTCGAGGACGAGAACAGCGCCGCGGCGATGTGTTACACGAGCGGCACCACCGGCAACCCGAAGGGCGTCGTCTACTCGCACCGCTCGAGCGTCCTGCACTGCATGAGCTCGATGTTCGCCGACACGCTCGCGGTCTCCGAGGCCGACGTGATCCTGCCGGTCGTGCCGATGTTCCACGCCAACGCGTGGGGGCTCGCGCAGGCGGGCGTGCTCGCCGGGTCGACGTTCGTGATGCCCGGGCCGGACCTGTCGCCGAAGGCGATCGCCGGGCTGATGGAGTCCGAGAAGGTGACGTTCGCCGCCGGGGTGCCGACGATCTGGATGGGCGTGCTCGACGAGCTCGAGGGCCGCGACCTGTCGTCGCTGACACGGATCCTGTGCGGCGGCTCGGCGGTCCCGAAGTCGCTCTCGGAGGCCTACCGGGAGAAGATCGGGGTCCCGATGACGCAGGGCTGGGGGATGACCGAGACGAGCCCGCTCGGCTCGGTGAGCTACATCCGGACCTCGCTGCGCGACCGCTCCGAGGAGGAGCTCGCGGACGTCCGCGCGCTGCAGGGGATCCCGTCGCCGCTGGTCGAGATCCGCATCTCCGATCCCGAGACCGAGCAGCCGCAGCCGTGGGACGGCGAGTCGCGCGGCGAGGTCCAGTGCGCCGGGCCCTGGATCGCCGCCGGCTACTACGGCGGCGCGGGCAGCGAGCAGTTCACCGACGACGGCTGGCTGCGCACCGGGGACGTCGGCGTGATCACGCCGGAGGGCTACGTGAAGCTCGTCGACCGCACGAAGGACCTCGTGAAGTCCGGCGGCGAGTGGATCTCCTCCGTCGAGCTCGAGAACGAGATCATGGCCCACCCGCAGGTCAAGGAGGCGGCCGTGATCGGGATCCGCGACCAGAAGTGGGGCGAGCGGCCGCTCGCCTGCGTCGTGCCCGAGGAGGGCGCGTCGCTGGACGCCGACGAGCTCCGTTCCTTCCTCGACGGGCGCGTCGCGAAGTGGTGGATCCCCGAGGCGTTCGAGTTCATCGAGGAGGTCCCGAAGACGTCGGTCGGCAAGTTCTCCAAGAAGACCTTGCGGGAGCAGTTCTCGGAGGTCGCGACGTAGTGGCCATCTCGCAGGAGGAGCTCCAGCTCGCGGCGCGCAACCACGGCATGCCGCTGGAGGCGCTGCGCTGGGACGTCACGCCGGTCGGGCTGCACTACCTGCTGATCCACTACGACATCCCGGTCGTGGACCCGGCGGCGTGGCGGCTCGAGGTCGGTGGCCGGGTCTCGCGCCCGCTGTCGCTGTCGCTCGAGGACCTGTGCTCGCGGCCGGCCGTCACGCGCGCCGTGACGATGGAGTGCGCGGGCAACGGCCGTGCGCGGCTGGAGCCGCACATCGTCTCGCAGCCGTGGCTGCTGGAGGCCGTCGGGAACGCGGAGTGGACCGGCGTGCCGGTCGCGGCGCTGCTCGAGGAGGCGGGGCTCGCGGACGATGCGCTCGAGATCCTGTTCACGGGGCTCGACCGCGGCGTCGAGGGCGGCGAGGAGCAGAGCTACCAGCGCAGCCTCACGCTCGCGGAGGCCGCCGACGGGGCGCTGCTCGCCTTCGCGATCAACGGCGAGCCGCTGCCGCCGCAGCACGGCTTCCCGGTGCGGCTGATCGTGCCCGGGTGGTACGGGATGACGAGCGTGAAGTGGCTGTCGCGCATCGACGCGATCGCCGAGCCGTTCGCCGGCTACCAGCAGGCCACGGGCTACCGGATCCGCGCGCACGAGGGCGACGAGGGCACGCCGGTCACGCGGATCATGCCGCGCGCGCTGATGGCGCCGCCCGGGATCCCGGACTTCATGAGCCGCGCGCGGTTCCTCGAGGCGGGCCCGTGCGAGGTGACCGGGCGGGCGTGGTCGGGCTGGGGCGCGATCGAGGCCGTCGACGTCTCCACGGACGGCGGCGCCACGTGGGAGCCGGCATCGCTCGGGCCCGAACCATCGCCCGGCGCCTGGTGCGCGTGGTCGTTCGCCTGGGACGCCGCGCCGGGCGAGCACGAGCTGTGCTGCCGCGCGCGCGACGCGGCCGGCAACGCGCAGCCGGTCGACGCGGACTGGAACGTCGGCGGCTACGCGAACACGTCGGTCCAGCGAGTGCCGGTCACCGTCAGGTGAACACCGCGTCCGCGAGCAGGTCGACCTGCCCGGGGTCGGGATTGCACGGGAACAGGACCAGCTCGTCGCAGCCGGCCTGCCGGAACGCCTCGACGTATCCGGCGACGGTCCCGGCGTCGGTCGCCGCGCTGCCGGCGACCATCGCGGCGGCGTCGCCCAAGAAGCCGTAGTAGTCGAGCAGGTAGCGCTCGGCGGCCTCCTGCGCGTCGTCGCCGAGTGCGAAGTACGCGAGCGACAGCGTGCGCGGCTCGCCCTCGCGGCCGGCGGCCTGCCAGGCGGCACGGAGCTTGGCGGCGCCCGCGGTGAACTGGTCGGGGGTCCCGCCGCCCATCGCCCAGCCGGCGTGCCGCGCCGCGCGCTCGAAGGCCGCATCCACGCTGCCGCCGATCAGCACCGGCGGTCCGCCGCCGGGCGGCTCCGGACCGATCGCTCCGGCCGTGCCGAAGTCCTCGCCCGCCCAGACGCGGCTCCACTCGTCGAGCATCTCGTCGAAGCGCCGGCCGCGCGTGTGGAAGTCGACGCCCGAGGCGGTGAAGTCGTCCTCGCGGCCGCCGACGGCCGCGCCCAGCACGAGCCGGCCGCCCGACAGCCGATGCACCGACGCGGCCTGCTTGGCGACCAGCGCGCCGTTGGCGCGGAACGGCGCGATCATGATCGTGGTCGCGAGCCGGATCCGCTCGGTCACGGCGGCGGCCGCCGCGAGGGCGATCAGCGGCTCGTAGTTGCCGTACACGAGTCGGTCGATCGTCCCCAGGGTCGAGAAGCCGCGCGCCTCGGCGCGGCGGGCCCACTCGAGCAGCTGGCCGCCCTGCACCCCGCGAATCGTCGCCGGCAGTCCGATCCCAACGTCCATCCGCTGCTCCTTCGGTCGCTCCGGTGGACCCTACTCGGCAGGGTGCGCGGGCAAGGGGGCCTGCGCGTTACCGGCTAGCCGCCGCGGCCCTGCTCGAAGCGCGGCAGGCCGTCGTCGGGGATCGCCTCCCAGTCCGGGGCCGAGGACACCCACGTGTGCCACTCCGGCCGGATGCCGGGATCGCCGTCGACGGCGCCGAGGCGCACGACCACGAACGGCCCGTCCGTGCCGCCGCCCGTCAGGTGGCCGCCGCACTCGCCACAGAAGGACTTCGGCAGCCCGTGCTCGGGCGCCCACGTGCGCACGGCGTCCTCGCCGGCGGTGAAGCGGAAGCCGTCGGAGGCGACGATCGCGTTCTCGGTCCAGAGCGCGCCGCTCCGGCGCTGGCAGCGCTTGCAATGGCAGTAGCCGGCGGTGTCGAACGGCTTGGTGACCTCGAAGCGCACCGTTCCGCAGGCGCACCGGCCGGTCAGGGGTTCTTCGGCGGAGGGCATGACCGCAGGCTACGCGGCCGCCGCCCGGCGGCGGGCGACGGCCGGGAAGACGCTCCTCGTCCCCTAGGCCCCGTGGCCGGCCGTGCCCGCGGCGCCGCGGCGCCGGAGGGCCGCGACCGCGAGCAGCGCGGCGGCCAGCATCACGGCCGCCTCCACGCGGAACGCGGACTGGAAGCCCTCCACGAGCGCGGCGGCCTGCGGCGTGCCCGCCGCGGCCGCGTCGGTCGTGGCCGAGGTCGCGATCGTGATCATCACCGCGATCCCGATCGCGCCGCCGATCTGCTGCGCGCTCGTCATCAGGCCGGACGCGAGGCCGCCGTCGCGCTCCTCGGCGTCGCCGGTCGCGAGGCCCATCACCGGCACGAACGCGAACGCGAGGCCGGCCGCCGTCACGACCAGCGCCGGAAGCACGCCGCCGGCGTAGCTCGAGTCGACGCCGAGTCGGCTCATCAGGAACAGGCCGGCGGCGCCGAGCACGAGCCCGGCGCCGATCGGCACCCGCGCGTCGACGCGGTCGGGGAGGCGGCCGACGAGGCCGGAGGCGACGCCCATCGTGACGCTGAACGGCAGGAACGCGAGTCCGGTCTGGAGCGCGGACAGGCCGAGCACACGCTGGAGGTAGAGCGTCATGAAGAAGAACATCGCGAGCAGGCCGCCGGCTGCGATGAACACCACGGCGTCGGCCCACATCGCCCGCGTGCGGCCCAGCAGCTCGCGCGGGATCAGCGGCGAGGCGGAGCGGCGCTCGGTCGCGAAGAAGATCGCGGCCAGCAGCGCGGCGACGGCGAACCCGATCAGCGAGCGCGCGGACGTCCAGCCCTCGCCCTCCGTCTCGACGACGGTGAACACGAGCAGCAGCAGCGACAGCGTCGCCAGCGTGGCGCCGGCGATGTTCGGCGCGGGCCGGGCGGTGCTCGCGTCGAAGGCGGGCAGGATGCGCGGGATCGCCAGCAGCGCGGCGGCCGCGACGGGCAGGTTCACGAGGAAGATCCAGCGCCAGTCGGCGACCTCGACGAGCACGCCGCCGGCGAGCAGGCCGGTGGCGGCCCCGAGGCCCATCAGCGCGGCCCAGGCGCCCAGCGCCCTGCGCCGGCCGGGGCCCTCGGGATACGTGGCGAGCAGGATCGCGAGCGCGGCGGGGGACAGCAGCGCGCCCATGATCCCCTGTGCGGCGCGGGCGGCGATCAGCATCCCGTCGTCCTGCGCGAGGCCGCAGACGGCGGAGGCGATCGCGAAGCCGGCCAGCGCGACGCTGAACATGCGGCGAGGACCGAAGCGGTCGGCGAGCCGGCCGCCGATCAATAGGAAGCCGCCGAAGGTGAGCAGGTAGGCATTGACGACCCACGACAGCGAGGACTCGGAGAATCCGAGGTCGGCCGCGATCGTCGGCAGCGCGACGTTGGTGATCGTGTCGTCGACGAGCAGCATGAACTGCGCGACGCACGCGAGGAAGAGGATCAGCCCGGGGCGGGCGATGCGGGCTGCGGCGGACTCGGGCGGTGCGAGCGTGGCGGTCATCGGGGCCTCTCGGGGGAGTTCTACAAGTGGAGAAGTTCTACAGTTGTAGAAGATGACGGCCAAGCTGTCAAACGAGAAGGCCGCACTCCTGCTCGACGAGGCCCGCCGGTTGATCGCCGAGGGCGGGCTGGCGGCGGTCACGCACCGCTCGGTCGAGCAGGCCGCGCGCGTGCCGCACGGCTCGGTCACGTACTACTTCGGCAACCGCGACGGGCTCGTCCACGCGCTGGTCGACCGGATGGTCGCCGAGTGCGAGGACCAGGTCGCCGCGATCGCCGAGCAGCAGGCGGCCGGCTCCGACATCGACTCCGTCGCGCGCAACATCGCGCGCTGGATGGACCACAACCGCGAGCTGCACATGGCGCGGCTCGAGCTCGAGCTCGCCGCGGCGCGCGACGAGCGGATCCGCGAGCGCATGACCGACGCGGCGCGGGTCTTCTGGCGCATGTGCGAGCCGCTCGCGGCGGCCGCCGGCTCGCCCGACCCCGAGCGCGACGGCCGCGGCATGGCGGCGATGGTCGACGGCCTCCTGCTCGACCGCCTCGCCCATCCGGGCCAGACGCACGAGCTGCTGGTGGAGGCCGTCGCCAGGATCACCGCGCCGCGCGGCTAGGCCGCGAGCGCGAGGTGCCGCTCGGGCGCGAGCTCGAGCGCGATGCCGCCGTCGCGGTCGACCGCCGTGACGGTCGCCCCGTCGGGCAGCTCGCCCGCGAGGATCGCGCGGGTCAGCTCCTTCTCGAGCGTGCGCCGCACGTGCCGCTGGAGCGGCCGGGCGCCGAACGCCTCGTCGAAGCCCTCGCGCGCCAGCCGCGCGACGAGCGCCGGCTCGACCGAGAGCTCGATCCCGCGCTGCTCGGACAGCCGGTCGGCGACGCGCGCGCAGATCATCGTCGCGATCTCCTCCACCTGCGCCGCGGCGAGCGGCCGGAAGGTGACGATCTCGTCGATCCGGTTGAGGAACTCCGGCAGGAACGCGCCCTTGGCGGCCGCGAGCATCCGCTCGTCCTCCGCCGCCGGCTCGCCGGCCGTGAAGCCGATCCCGCGCCGCGCCCTGCCGGCGCCGAGGTTCGACGTCATCACGACCACCGCGTTGGTGAAGTCCACCGTGCGGCCCTCGCCGTCGGTCAGCCGCCCGTCGTCCATGAGCTGCAGCAGCACGTTCCAGACCTCGGGGTGGGCCTTCTCGATCTCGTCCAGCAGCACCACCGAGTACGGCCGCCGGCGCACGGGCTCGGTCAGCTGCCCGCCGTCGCCGTAGCCGACGTAGCCGGGCGGCGAGCCGATCAGGCGCGCGACCGTGTGCGGCTCGCGGTACTCGGACATGTCGATCCGCACGAGCGCCCGCTCGCTCGCGAACAGCCGCTCGGAGAGCGCCTTCACGAGCTCGGTCTTGCCGACGCCGGTCGGGCCGAGGAACAGGAAGCTGCCCAGCGGCCGGTCGTGCTCGGCGAGCCCGACCCGAGCGCGCCGGATCGTGTCCGCCACGATCCCGACGGCCTCGTCCTGGCCGACCACGCGCTCGTGCAGGTCAACCTCGAGCTCCTGCAGGCGCTCGAGCTCGCCCGCCACCAGCTCGCCGACCGGGATCCCGGTCCGCGCGGCCACCACCGAGGCGACCTCGGTCTCGCCGACCGCCCGCGAGGGCTCGTCGCCGGCCAGCTCGGCCAGCCGCGCCTCGAGGCGCTCGTGCTCAGCCTTGATGCGGCCCGCGTCCTCGTAGGCCTCGGCGTCGACCGCGGCCTGCTTCTCGGCGGCCAGAGACTCGGCGCGGGCGCGCAGCTCCGCGGCCTCCTCGCCGCCGCGGCGCAGCTTCACGCGCGCGGCCGCCTGGTCGACGAGGTCGATCGCCTTGTCGGGCAGCCGGTACTCGGTCACGTAGCGGTCGCTGAGCCGCGCCGCGGCCTCGAGCGCCGCGTCGTCGATCTCGACCTCGTGGTGCGTCTCGTAGGCGGCGCGCAGCCCGCGCAGGATCGCG
>DATFQI010000418.1:0-10526 GCA_035264365.1 Solirubrobacteraceae bacterium | reverse complement strand
GCCGACGGTCTCGATCAGGATCACGTCGAACGAGCCGGTGAGCTCGAGCAGGCGGGCGACGTTGCGCGTCGCGCCGGCGATCGCCCCATGCGAGCCGCGACTGGCGAGGCTGCGCACGAAGACGTCGTCGCGGCCGAGCAGGTGCGTCTCCATCCGCAGCCGGTCCCCGAGCACCGCGCCGCCGCTGATCGGGCTCGACGGGTCGATCGCGAGCACCGCCACGCGCGCACCGGCCTTCGCGTAGGCCTCGATCAGCCGGCCGGTGAGCGTGCTCTTGCCCGCGCCCGGCGGGCCGGTGATGCCGACGACGTGGACCGGGCGCTCGACCGGCGGGAGCGACACCTCCCACGGCGGGCTGTTCTCGACCTGCGTGATCGCGCGCGCGAGCGCGCCCCAGCCCCGGCCCTCGCCGTGGCGCGCGAGCAGCGACGCGACGTCAGTCTGCACGGACAAGGACGATCTCCCCGTCGAGGATCCGCCGGCGGATCTCCGCCTTGGCGGACTTGCCGATGCCGGTGGCCGGGAGCACGTCGACCAGCGCGGCGGCGGAGGGGCGCTTGAAGGGCGTCAGCTCGCGGCGGCAGTGGTGCAGGACGTCGCGTGCGGCCACGCCGTTGTCGCGCGTGGGCACCGCGACCACCACCGGCGTCTCGCCCCAGCGGTCGTCGGGAATGCCGACGACGACGGCGGTGAGGATGCCCGGGTGCTCGCAGGCCACCGCCTCGATCTCGGCCGGGGCGATGTTGAGGCCGCCGCTGATGATCAGGTCCTTCAGGCGCCCCGTGAGGAAGACGCGGCCACGCTCGTCGATCCGCCCGGCATCCCCGGTGCGGATCGCCCCGTCGGCGGTGAGCGCCGCGGCCGTCGCGGCCTCGTCGGCGTAGTAGCCGGCCATCTGGGCGGGGCTGTGGCAGGCGAGCTCGCCGCCCTCGAGCACCGACAGCCGCGCGGACGGGAACGGGACGCCGACGCTGGTGGGCTCCTCCCGCTGCAGCCGGTTACTCGCCACCGTCGCCGGGATGAGCTCGGTCATCCCGTAGAACTGGTAGGTCGCCACGTCCGGCAGCGCGTCCCACCAGCGCCGCAGGAGGCTCGCCGGCATCGGCTCGGAGGCGAACGACACCCAGCGCAGGCGGGCCAGGTCCTCGAGCGGCGCCCGGTCGAGCAGGCGGGCCATCACCGTCGGGACGGCGTCGAAGGAGGTGGCGTGGCGCGCGGCTCTGGCGACGCGCTCGGGGTCGAAGCCGGGCAGGACGTCGAGCGAGCCGCCCGTGCAGAGCACCGGCAGTACCTGCTCCGCCGAGGCGAAGAAGGGCAGGAACGCGATGCTGCGCTCCTCGGGGCCGAACGGCAGCGTGGACGCGAGCTGGAGCGCCATGTGCAGCAGCGAGCCCTGGGTGTGCACGACGCCCTTCGGCCGCCCGGTGCTTCCGCTCGTGAGGTAGATGCACGCGGGGTCGCCGGAGGCCGGCTGCGGCAGCGGGCCGGTGCCGCCGGCGACCAGGTCCCGCATCGCCCACGTGGGCGCGAGCCCGTCGCGCGCGGCCGCGCCGACCTCGCCGGCGATCGTGGCGACGGCGCCGACATGGGCCAGCTGCGCGCGCATGTCCTCGACGTCGAGCATCGCGTTCAGCGGGACGGCGACGCAGCCGGCCCGGAGCACCCCGAAGTACGCGGCGAGGTAGGCCGGCTCGTTCGCCCCGACGATCCCGACGCGGTCGCCCGGCACGAGCCCGCGGTCGCGCAGCAGGTGGCGGGCGATCCCGCCGGCCCGCGCCCAGAGCTGCTCGTAGCTCCAGGTCAGGCCGTCGCCGTGGACCGCCGGCCGTCCTGCCTGCGCGCGCGCCACCGTGCCGATCCAGTCGACGAGCGTCGCGGGCACGCTCAGCGGCCCTCGGGGCGCGGCGTGCGGCCGACCACGATCGTCACGCTCGCCTTGGCGGCGAGGATGGGTCGGTCCTGCGGCACCAGGATCCCGTCGTCGTCGACCTGCAAGACCTTGTGGATCTCCGCCGTGATCCGGCGACTGGTGCGGCCGCGGCTCACGACGCGCGCCCGGCCCTCGACGAAGTCGCCGCTGCGCAGGGGTGCGAGGAACTCGACGCTGTCGTAGCCGGCGCACAGGCCCTCGTCACCGCCTTCGCGCAGGGCCAGCTCGGTCTCCAGGTCGGCGAAGATCTCCATCGCCTTCGACCCCGCGGCAAGCCGACCCGCGTAGCGCGCGTCGGCCGGCGCGAGCCGCAGTCGGATGACGGCATCTTCCCCGTACGATCCCGGCCCCATGGAATTAGCCTAAGCGACTAGGACAAAACCTGTCAAGACCGCTAGGCCAGAGATCGCGGGCCGCCGGCGCCACGCTGGTGGGCGTGGCGCCGGCGGATGGCGCAGTCGGCTAGCAGGCCACGCGCTGGCCGGCGACCATCGGCTCGGCCGCCTCGCCGTCGAGCAGCAGCGGGATCAGGCCCCGCAGCTCCTGCTTCATCGGCACGTACCAGTGGTCGCGCCCGCGCCGCTGGATCTTGATGCCGTGCGCGTTCAGGCGGTCGCCCGCCGAACGGCTCCCGTCCTGCTGCGAGCGGAGCTGCTCGTCGGTGAGCAGGTAGCCGCACGGCGGCGGGTCGAGCACGCCCTCCGCCGGCTCGTCCGGCGGCGGGGCCTCGCCCGGGTGCGGCGCGGGGTAGGCCGGGACGTCGTAGCTGCCGCGGAACACGATCCGGCCCGTGTTGCTCTTCTGGAACGCCACGGAGTCCTTGATCGCGCGTACGACCTCCGAGCGGTTCTCGCGGTAGTAGTCGAGCAGCTGGCTCATCGTGTACATCGCCGAGTACGTCTTGCGCCGGCGGTTGTTCGCCGGGATCGCCTCGTTGGGCCGCGTCTGGCCGCCGGAGCTGCGCGCCTCCAGCAGCATGCTGACCGTGTTCTTGAGGCCCATCGTGTTGCGCAGGATCGTCTCCTGGCTGAGGCCGACCGCGCCGCCGTTCTCGCAGCCGTACGGGCAGTACCACCAGCCGTCCTCGGACCCGTTCGTGTACAGCCAGTCCTCGACGAGGCTCTTCGACTCGCCCATGATCGACTCGGCGACGTTGAGGTGACGCGGCCACAGCGTCGGCAGGTCGCCGGCCTGGCTGTTGCCGAACTCGTGTCCGTCGTACGCCGCCTCAGGCGTGTAGTCGCGGATCATCGCGGCCAGCGCGAAGGTCTCCGGCTGGCGGATCAGCGAGTGGTCGCGGTTGAGGTCCTGCCCCGTGGAGTTGCCGCGGGTGTTGGCCGCACGACCGTCGCCGTTGATCGCCGGGACGATCAGCACGTTCATGTTGCTCAGCAGGTCGAGCGTGCGCGGGTCGTCGGAGAACGCGAGCTCTCGGGCCATGATCAGGCAGCCTTCGCGCGAGGACGGCTCGTTGCCGTGCACGTTGCAGTTGAGCAGCGCGGCCGGGTTCCCGGCGACCGCCTGGGTCGTCGGCTTCGGCGCCGGATGGCCGATGATGAACATGTTGATCGGCCGCCCGAGGACGGTGCGCCCGATCTCGACCACCCGCACGCGGTCGCTGGCGGCGTCGAGCGCCGCGGTGTACGCGTACTCGTTCACGTCGCTGGTGAACGACGCCGCGTTCGTCTCCTCCCACTGCGTGCGCAGGTTCTCGCCCGGCGTGGCGGGATCGCCGAACTCCGGGTTCGTGGTCGCGCTCACCGGCTCCGAGTAGGGCTGCGGCACCGTGCCGAAGCGCGCGCGGACGCGCCATTGCAGCTCGTCACCCGGGTTGAACCCCGCGTCTGCGAACGCGGGCGACTCCTGGTTGACCTGGCGGTTCGGCCGCCAGATCCCGACGATGACACCCGTCCCGAGCGGCGCGCCCCCCGGCGTGCGCTCGATCTGGTAGTCCGTCGCTCCCGGCACCGGATCCCAGCTGAGCGAGGCGAACCCGTCGTCCTGGCGTACCTCGAGTCCCGTGACCTGCTGCGCGTGCGCTGCAGCCGGCAGCAACAGGAACAAGCTCGCAACCGCGATCGAGGCAGCGATGCGCCGTCTGACCTTCATGACACCCCTCCCGTAGGTGGATTTCCCCACCAGGGTTTCTACCGGGCGACGCGCTCGCGTCAAGGAATCGGCGAAGGGATGGTCAGACTGACGCTCGTCGCAGGGTGGTAGGCGCTACCAGCTGAGCTCGATCTCGAGCTCGCTGCCGTCGTCGCCGGCCTCGAACTCGACCTTCACGTCGATCTCGTCTGGCACGCGGACCTTGAAGGTCGCGCCCCCGCGCTGGAACTCGAGGTCGTTGTGGCGGGCGAGGTGGTCGGCGAGCTCGTGCAGCCGCGCCGCCGCCTGCTCGCGCTTCATCCGCTCCTTGTTCTCGATCTCGACGAGGTCCATCGCGGCCCTTTCAGTTGCAGTCGATCGGGGACAGAGTGCTCTTGTACGTCGTCTCGAGCTGGTCGGCGGCCTGCCGGAGCTCCGTCGACGCCTCCTGGGCCGAGGTGGAGCGCAGCACCCTGGGCGCTGCGGGCAGGGTGAGGCATGGACCGAGCATGCGCCCAGCCGGAGGGCGCCGCATCACCCGGACCGGGTGAACCGTGCATTGGGCCCCCGGCGCGGCGGGTAGCCGTTGATCGACGGCCGAAAGGAGACGACGATGCCGCCACGCGGGGTCAAGAAGGGCACCAAGCGCGCCCGTCAGTACGAGCACATCAAGGACAGCCAGAAGGACCAGGGCGCGTCCGAGTCGCGCGCCGAGGAGATCGCGGCGCGGACGGTCAACAAGGAGCGCGCGCGCTCGGGCGAGTCGCGCCAGCGGTCGCGCACGTCGACGCAGGACATGTCGTCATCGCGCCGCGGGGGACAGCGGTCCGGCACCGGGCGGCAGAAGGGCCGCACGCGCGATCAGCTCTACCAAGAGGCGAAGCAGCTCAACATCGACGGGCGCTCGTCCATGAACAAGGACCAGCTCCAGCGCGCCGTCGACCGCAAGAAGTCCTGATCTGAGGCCGATCGCACTGGTCAGCCGATCGGCCGACCGCTCGTGCGGATGCGCGGGTCGAGGCGCATGATCGCGAGGTCGGCCAGCAGGCCGAGCGCGACGATCAGCACCGCCGCCCAGAGCGCGAGCGCCTGGAGCGTCAGGATGTCGAGCGGCGGGATCTTGGGGGGCGGCCAGTTGGGCACCTGGCCGAGTGCGCGCCGCATGTGCCGGAAGAAGCCCGGGACCGCGAAGACGTACTCGACCAGGACCACGTTCGTGATCACGAGCGGCGCCGAGGCGCCGACCAGGGACGCGACCGACACGTAGGTGGGCGGCCCGGCGTGGCGGCGCACGATCCTCGCGTGCGGGAGGCCTTTCGCGGCCGCCGTGCGCACGTAGTCCTCGTTCAGCGCGTCGACGGTCAGCGCCATCGTGAGGCGCAGGATCGCCGCTCCCAGCGGCGCCGCGACCACGATCCACGGGAGCATCATCGAGCGCACGAAGTCCCACGGGTTCTCCAGCGGCGGCGCGTAGCTGGCGGGGTCGAAGAAGAACGGCAGCTGGACGAGGCCGAACGGGGGCGCGAAGAGCAGCAGCACCCCGCATCCCACGGCGTAGACCGGCGCGCAGTAGAGCACCGTCGAGAACCCCTCCAGCACGCGGGAGCTGCGGGAGCGGGGCCGCGACGCGCACCACAGCCCGCCGAGCACGCCGAAGGCGACGGCGAACACGACGCCACCGGCCAGCAGCAACAGGTCGGCCCAGATGCCGTCGAGCCACAGCCGCCTGATCGGTGGACAGCCGGCGAACATGCACGCGCCGCCGAAGTCGAAGTGCAACAGGGCGCGATCGACGTCCGAGAAGAGGTCTGCCACGGTCGCCTGGCCCGGGTACTGCTCGGGCCGCAGCGCGCGCATGGTCCCGTAGGCGAAGAACGCGGTGAGGATGACCGTGCCCGCAGCGAAGAGCAGCCGGCGCAGGAGGAAGGCGAGCACGGCCCGGCATGATGTCGTGCGCTCGCCCGGGCGAGTACCCCGCGGCGAACCAGCTGGTCCGATGGTCACACCGGCGGAACCGCGACGTACCTGAGATAGTCGCCTGATGGCGAGGATCCGCGACTGGGCGCGCGCCCTCGGGGAGGTTGCGCAGAGCGGGCCGCTTCGCCGCGCGCAGGCCTCGTTCGGCGCGATGTGGGCGAGCGAGACCGCGTTCATGGTCGGGCTGGCGGTCGTGGCGTTCCGCGACGGCGGCGTGGTCGCCGTCGGTGTCGTCACCGGCGCGCGCATGGCCGCCGCCGCGCTCCTTGCGCCGTTCCTCGCGACCGTGGCCGACCGCGTGCGCCGCGAGCACGTCCTGACCGGCGTCGGGCTCGTGCGCGCCGTGACGCTTGCAACGGCCGCGGCGGTGACGGCGGCGGACGGGCCGGCGGCGGTGACGTACGCGCTGGCCGTCGTCGCCACGATCGCGCAGACGCTCTTCCGGCCGGCGCACTCGGCCTTGCTGCCGGCGCTGTGCACGTCGCCGCGGCAGCTGACGAGCGCGAACGCGGCGCGCGGCATGCTCGACTCGCTCGCGACGCTCGGCGGCCCGGCGATCGCGGCGGTGCTGCTCGCGGTGAGCGGGCCGGCGGCCGTGTTCGGCACCTGCGCCGCCGCGGCCCTGCTGGCGGGTCTGTTGGTCGTGGCACTCCCCTACGACGCGCCGCCGCGGACGGAGGCCGCCACCCGCGTCGGGATGCTGCAGGGGTTCGCCACCATCGCGGCCGACCGCGGTCTGACGCTGATCACGGCGCTCGGCGTCGTGCAGACGATCACGCGCGGCGCCCTGACGGTGCTCGCGGTGGTCGTCGCGATCGACCTCCTGGACACCGGCGACCCGGGCGTCGGCGTGCTCAACGCCGCGGTCGGCGCCGGCGGCCTGCTCGGGTCGGTCGCCGCGTTCGCGCTCGTCGGCCGCGGCGGGCTCGCCGCCTGGTTCGGGGTCGGCATCGCGCTGTTCGGGGCGCCGCTGGCGGTGGTCGGCCTCGCTCCCGAGCAGGCGGCGGCGATCGTGCTGCTCGGCCTGGTCGGCGTCGGCAACGCACTGATCGACGTCGGAGGCTTCACGCTGCTCGCGCGGCTCGCCGACGAGACCGTGCTGGCGCGCATGTTCGCCGGCTTCGAGGCGATCCTCACGCTCGGGGTCGCGGTCGGCGGGCTGCTCACGCCGCTGATCGTGGAGCTGCTCGGCATCCGGCCCGCGCTCGTCGGGATCGGGCTGCTCGCGCCGCTCGCCGTCGCGGCCAGCTGGCCGGCGCTGCGCCGGCTCGACGGGCGCATGCGCGTGCGCGACGCCGACATCGACGTGCTGCGCGGCGCCCGCATGCTCGGCGTGCTCCCGGTCGCGACGATCGAGCAGCTCGCCGGCGGGCTCGAGCACGCCGCGTTCGCGCCGCGCGCCACCGTGTTCCGTCAGGGCGACCCCGGCGAGGGCTTCTACATCGTCGAGTCCGGGCGGGCGGAGGTCGTCCTCGAGGGGCGTGTCGTCCGGACACTCGCGCGCGGCGACTGCTTCGGCGAGATCGCGCTGCTGCACGACCGCCCGCGGACCGCCACCGTGCGGGCGGCCGCGGACGAGGAGCTGCGCGCCGGCGTCCTAAGGCGCGGCCCGTTCCTCACCGCCGTGACGGGCTACCCGGCCGCCGCGTCCGCGGGCCAGGCGCTTGCGGCGAACCGGCTCGAGGCGGACGCCGGCCGGCTCCAGCCCGCGGGCTGATTCACTGCGCCGCGACGCGACGCCGGCGGCGCAGCCCGAGCATGTACGGGAGGCCGCGGCCCGCCACGTCGAGCGTCCGCCCGATGCGCGACGGCCAGGAGGGGTCCTGCGACGGTGGGAGCACGCCCGCGACGTCCTCGATCTCGACGAAGAACGCCCTCGCGGACCCGATCCCCTCGAGCTCCTGCGAGACCTCCCGCACGTGTGGCAGCGCGTCCTCGCCCGTCCGGTACAGCTCTTCGGAGAAGAGCACGTACTCGGGCGCGTCGACGGCGTTCTTGAGCATCCGGTGGACGTGGATGACGTCGATACCGACGAGCTTGCGCCGGTCCTTGATCCTCTGCGAGGCCACCTCGCCGATGTGCGCCACGAACTTCAGCTTCAGCTCCTCCGCCTGCGAGCAGCCGTCGCAGGGGCAGAGGTTGGACACCACGTTGCAACGCTCGAGGTGGAAGGCGCGGTGCATTCCGGCGGCGGCCCGGGCGACCGCGGCGACCGGCCCACCGTCGCCGAGCGTGTCGGCGTCGCGGGACAGGAACGCCGCGTCGCCCTCGATCTCGATCAGCTCGAACTGGGGTGCCGCATCGATCACGGCCTCGAGCAGCCGCGCGGTGTTCACCTCGGCGTGGGCGAGGCTCATCCGGTGCGTGCGCATGTACTCCGTGTAACCGCCGATGTCGGCGATCAGTAGCAACGCGCGCTCGGACGCCATCGCGCGATCCTACTCGGCGCCGCTTCCGCCGACGAGCGGCTCGCGGATGCTGCGCCGACCGTCGTAGGTGCCCCAGCGGAACCCGGCCGGATGCGGCTCGGCCGTCAGCGGTGAGCGAGGCAGATCGGACGACGGCGACTGGAGGTTGAAGCCCGTGGGGGCGATGTCATTCGGCGCGTCCGGGTGAAAGAGCGAGGCGAGGTACTGCAGCTGCCCGCGCCCGGGCCCCTGCTCGAACATGCCGCCCCCGTACGTGCCGATCCCGTGCGCGGCGCAGTGGTCGTAGGCGTCGAACAGAGCGCCCACGCTGCCGAAGCGGGCGGGCTTGACGTTGAGCATGCGCGGCCGCCAGGGCAGCGCCTCGATGTCCCGCACCGAGCGGATCGGCTCGTCCCAGCTGATCCGGTCGCGGTACTGCTCCACCAGGGCGGCGGTACCGCCGTCGATCGCCGGGTCCTCGATCCATACGCCGGGCAGCCCCTCCATGACCCGGCGATACAGGCCGGCTTCCGGGAGCATCGTCACGTTGGCGTTGCGGTAGCGGCCCTTGAGGTCGATCACGTCCACGCAATCGAGGCGCGCGAGCTCTTCCACGAGCGCGGCGTCCCAGCCGGGCGTCGGGTCGAGCTTGAACCGCAGCCCGGGCGCGGCCGAGAGCAGGTTTCGCAGCGGCAGCAGGCTGGGCGGCTCGCCGAGGCGGATCGACGCCACGAAGCTGACGGGCCGGGCCGGGCGGCCGACGGCCTCCTCCAGCGATAGCCCTCCCTGGCGCAGCGCGAGATCCAGGGCCGCGCTCTCGATCGCCCAGCGCCGGTAGTTCCGGGAGCTCTCGCGCATCGGCTCGACCGGGAACAGGTTCGCGAGGCCGAGCAACGTCGAGAGCTCGTCGAACGTGCGGGTCCCATGCAGCCAGCCGAGCTGCTCCCCTCCGCGCAGGAACTCGATCTGGTCGATCTGGTCCCAGGTGATGTCCTCGCCCTCGCCGGTGTGTCCGCCGCCGCTGAGCCGCACGACGATCGACACCTTCGTGAACCCGCTCGTCGTGTCGCGCACGAGCGGGAGCAGCTCGCAGCGCTCGACGACCACCGGCAAGGACGCCACGCGAGCGTAGGTCGCCGTCCCCCCGCTGAGCGGATCGGGCGGCGCCCCGCCGGGGATCGGAGGACGCTCATCGCGGATCAAGGGAAGCCGACTCTACGGACGCCGCGCTGCGCAGTCGAGCGGTCTGCGTCGAGGGGACGGTCGACGAGCGCGACGCAGCCGGTCCCGGCGTGACGACCGCGTCGCGCTGCGGATACCGTCTCGGCGACCATGCGCGACGGCGTGAGCAGCGGAGCAATGACGTGACGTCCGCCTTGGCCTGGGGCGCGGTCGCGGCGTCGTCGCTCGTCATCGGCGCGTTGCTCGGTCTGCTCAGAGCGTGGCCGGACCGGCAGATCGGGATCGTCCTCGCCTTCGGCGCCGGGGCGCTGATCAGTGCCGTCAGCTTCGACCTCGCGGAGGAGGGCGCTCGGGTCGGCGACCGGGGCTTCATGGGGTTGGGGCTCGCCCTCGGCGCGTTCACCTACTTCGCGCTCAACCGGATGGTGGGACGGCGAAGCCGGCGGAGTGAGCGCGGCGGCGCCGCGCCGGGCGGAACGGCGCTCGCGCTGGGCGCGTTCCTCGACGGCATTCCCGAGCAGGCCGTGCTGGGCATCGGCATCGCCGCCGGCGAGGGAGTCAGCGTCGGGCTGCTCGTCGCGATCTTCGTCTCCAACCTTCCAGAGGCGATCGGCTCGTCCACCGAGATGCGCGCCGCGGGCAGGCGGCCTGCGGCGATCCGGCGCCTGTGGCTGATCGTCGCGCTGATCTGCGTGGGGGCGACCGCCGCCGGCTATGCGATCGCCGACAACGTCTCGGGGAACCTGAACGCGACCGTCGACGGGTTCGCCGCCGGCGCGCTGCTGGTGATGCTCATCGACTCGATGATCCCCGACGCGGTCCGCAAGGGCGGCGACCTGTCCGGCCTGGTCACCGTCCTCGGCTTCGCGGTCGCCGCCGGGCTGTCAGGACTCTCCTGACCCGACTGTTCAGGAGTGGTGAGACCCGGACTCGAACCGGGG
>DATFQI010000417.1:0-2988 GCA_035264365.1 Solirubrobacteraceae bacterium | reverse complement strand
ACCTCGTACTCGGCGTCGCCGAAGTCGTCGCCGACCGGCCCGATCACGCGGGTCTCGGCGAGGAAGGAGGAGGCCAGCGAGAAGTGCACCGCGGCGCCGCCCAGCAGGCGGTCGCGCTTGGCGGTCTGGGTCTCGACGGCGTCGAAGGCGATCGATCCGACAACGGTCAGGCTCATGCGGGCGAGCAGGGTATCGTCCGCCGCCGTGCGGGCGATCCGGATCAGCGAATGGGGCGGCCCGGAGGTGCTCGAGCTCGTCGAGGACGCGCCCCTCCCAGAGCCCGGCGACGGCCAGGTCCTGATCCGCGTCGCGCGGGCCGGCGTGAACTTCGCCGACACCCACGCGCGGGAGAACTCCTACCTGGCGAAGTACGAGCTGCCGCTGACGCCCGGGGCCGAGGTCGCCGGCCTGCGCGAGGACACCGGTCAGCGCGTGGTGGCGCTCGTCGGGACCGGCGGCTACGCCGAGTACGTGGCCGCCGACGAGTCCACGGTCTTCCCGATCGAGGACGGCGTCTCCGACGCCACCGCGCTCGCCCTGCTGCTGCAGGGGCTGACGGCCTGGCACCTGTACCGGACCTCTGCGAAGCTCGCCCCCGGCGAGAGCGTCGTGGTGCACGCGGCGGCGGGCGGGGTCGGCTCGCTCGCGGTGCAGCTGGGGCGCCACATGGGCGCCGGGCGCGTGATCGCCACCGCCTCGACGGAGAAGAAGCGCGCGCTCGCCCTCGAGCTCGGAGCCGACGCCGCGGTCGACGTCAACGCGGAGGAGCTCGCGCACGCGCTGATCGAGGCCAACGGCGGCGAGCGCGTCGACGCGGTGTTCGAGATGGCCGGCGGGCGCGTGTTCGAGAAGTCGATGGAGGCGCTCGCTCCGTTCGGGCGGCTCGTGACCTACGGGATCGCGTCGCGCGAGCAGAACGAGCTGCGCACGGGCTCGCTGATGCGCCGCAGCCACGCGGTCGTGGGCTTCTGGCTCATGCACTGTCTGCGCGAGCCGGACATGGTCGCCGGCCCGCTGCGCGAGCTCGGGCAGCTCGTCGGGAGCGGCGACCTGCGCGTCGTCGAGGGCGAGACCTACGGCATCTCCGAGGTCCGCAGCCTGCACGAGGACCTTGCCGCCCGCCGCACCACGGGCAAGCTCGTCATCGACCCGTCGCGCTGACGTACGCCGGCAGCAGCCCCGCCCAGCCGCGGACGTTGCGCTCGCGCAGCTCCGCACCGCGCGACCCCAGCCGCTCCCAGCCGCGATGCTCGATCCGCACCGAGGTCCCGCCGTCGCCGACGGCCGCGAAGGTGATCTCGACCTCGGTCGCGTCGGCGGCGTCCTGGCGCAGGTGCCAGGAGTAGACGAGCCGGCGCGGCGGCTCCCAGGCGATCACCCGGCCCCATTCGTGCTCCTCGCCGCCGGCCGCGCGCTCGTAGATCCGCCCGCCCGCGCGCGGCTCGATCGTGACCGCCTCCGGCGCCCCGGAGACCGAGTGCGTCGCCGGCCACCACAGCGAGGTCCGCTCCGCCCACACCGTCCAGGCGTGCTCGGCCGCGCAGGCGACCGTGAACTCGTGGACGAGCGGCTTCACCCGGTGTTCTCCGCGGCGATCCGGAAGCGGGTCGCCGCGTCGCCCCAGACCTGCACGAGATACGCGCGCACGGCCTCGATGCCCTCGTCGTGCAGGCGGTAGAGCCGCCGCGTTCCCTCCGGGCGGTCCGTCACCAGCCCCGCCTCCTTGAGCAGCCGCAGGTGGCGGGAGACGGCGGGACGGCTGATCGGCAGCGCGTCGGCGAGCTCTTGCACCGAGCGGTCGCCTTCGTGGAGCAGCTCCACGATCGCCCGCCGGTTGGGGTCGCCGAGTGCCTCGAACGGGTTCATCGACGAAGATGGTAACTTGCCGGTTACGGATGGAGCACTACGAATCGACCGCCGTCATCGACGCGAGCCCCGAAGCGATCTGGACCGTCCTCACCGACGCCCCGGCCTACGCGGACTGGGACTCCGGCGTCGTCCGCGTCGAGGGGACGATCGCGCCGCAGGAGAAGATCAAGGTCGTCTCGGAGGCCAACCCGAAGCGCGCCTTCCCCGTGAAGGTGACCGAGTTCGCCCCCGGCGAGCGGATGGTCTGGAGCGGCGGGATGCCGCTCGGGCTGTTCAAGGGGCGTGCGCACGTTCAGCCTGACGCCCGAGGCCGGAGGGACGCGCTTCACCATGCGCGAGGAGTACAGCGGGCCGATGCTGCCGCTGATCTGGCGCTCGATGCCCGACCTCGGCCCGAGCTTCGAGCAGTTCGCGAACGGGCTGAAGGCACGCGCCGAAGAGGGCGCGGCGCCGCGCGCGTCGTAAGCTCTCGTCCTCAGTGACGACCTTCAAAGACCTCGGCCTGTCCGAGCCCCTCCTCGACGCCCTCAAGGACGTGGGCTACGAGAACCCGAGCCCCATCCAGGAGCAGGCGATACCCGAGCTGCTCCAAGGCCACGACGTGATCGGCCAGGCGCAGACGGGCACCGGCAAGACGGCGGCCTTCGGCCTGCCGATGATCCAGTTCGTCGATCCTGACGATCCCGACGTGCAGGCGCTCGTGCTCACGCCGACGCGCGAGCTGTGCATCCAGGTCACCCAGGCCCTGCGCGCGTACGGCGCCCGCAAGGGCATCCAGCCCGTCGCCGTCTTCGGCGGCGCGCCGATCCGCACCCAGCAGGCGCAGCTCAAGGAGGGCGGGCAGATCGTGGTCGGCACGGTCGGCCGCGTCCTCGACCTGATCTCGCGGCACTCGCTGATGCTGCACTCGTGCCGCTACCTCGTGCTCGACGAGGCCGACGAGATGCTCGACCTCGGCTTCCTCGAGGACGTCGAGAAGATCCTCTCGCTCACGCCCGGCGGCCGCCAGACCGCGCTCTTCAGCGCGACGATGCCGCCCGAGATCCGCGGGCTCGCCGACCGCCACCTCTACGACCCGGTGACCGTCAAGGTCAAGGCCGCGACGCTGACGATCGACAC
>DATFQI010000416.1:0-4143 GCA_035264365.1 Solirubrobacteraceae bacterium | reverse complement strand
TGCGCTGGAGCGCCTGGCGGACGAGCTCGGGCTGTCGGGGCGGCTGCACTTCACCGGCCGGCTGCCGCACGCGGAGGCGGTCGCGACGGCGCAGCGCGGCGCCGTCTTCGTGCTGCCCAGCGTCGACGAGGCGTTCGGCGTGGCCTACGTGGAGGCGATGGCCGCCGGCGTGCCGGCGATCGGCGCGCGCGGCGAGCCCGGCCCGGAGGAGATCGCGGCGGCGGGCGGCGGGATCCGGCTCGTCGCGCCCGGGGACCCCGAGGCGCTCGCGGAGGAGCTGCGCACCCTGCTGGACGACCACCGCTGGCGGCGCGAACTGGGCCGCGAGGCGCGGGCCACGGTCGAGGCGTCGTTCACGTGGCCGCGCTGCGGTGAGGCGACGGTCGCCGCCTACGAGGAGGCGCTGCGGTGAGCGCCGGCGTGGGGCCGCGCGACCCGCGCCCGGTCCTGTTCGTCACCAACCACGCGCCGCCGTTCCGCGTCGGCGCGTTCCGGGAGCTGCACGAGCGCGAGGACGTCGTGTTCGCGCTGATCGGCGGTGACGTGCGCCACGGCGGCGGGGCGGGCGGCGGCGAGCTGCCGTTCCCGGTGCTGCGGCCGAGCCAGCGCGAGGTGGCGCGGCTGGCCGCCTCCGGCCGCTTCCGCGCCGTGATCGCCGGGATCAGCGGCCGCGTCGCCCTCCCGGCGGCCTACCTCGGCGCCCGCCGCGCCGGCGTCCCGTTCGTGCTCTGGGCGACGATCTGGGCGCATCCCCGCACGCCCGCGCACGCGCTCTCCTACCTGCCGATGCGCGCGATCTACCGCGGCGCCGACGCGATCGCCACCTACGGCCCGCACGTCTCGGCGTATGTGCGCGCCAAGGGCGCCCGCGGGCCGGTCTTCGAGGCGCCCCAGAGCGTCGACGACGCCTTCTGGGCGAGCGGCGCGGTGCCCGAACGTCAAGTCGATTACCAGGTGCTGTTTGTCGGCCGATTGGCTCGGGAAAAGGGCCTTTGCGTGTTGCTCCAGGCCTGGCCACTCGCCGGCCTGCCAGCAACGTCAACCGCGCTGGTACTGGTTGGCGACGGTCCGATCCGAGCCCGGGCCGTCGCCGCCGGCGCGGCGCACCTCGAAGGCCCCCTGGCACCGGAGCGGCTGCGCAACTTCTACGCGGGCAGCGACGTTGTGGTGGTGCCGTCGATCCCCACGCGCGACTTCCTGGAGCCGTGGGGGCTCGTCGTCAACGAAGCCTTCGACCAGGGAGTCCCCGTGATCGCCACCGACGCCGTCGGGGCCGCCGCCGGCGGCCTCGTGCAGCACGAGCGCACCGGCCTCGTCGTGCCGGCCGGCGACGAGCGCGCGCTCGCGGCCGCGCTGCGGCGGCTCCACGACGACCGGGAGCTGCGCGAGCGGCTCGGCGCCAACGCGCGCGAGGCGGTCCGGGCGTACTCCCACGCCGCGTGGGCGGAGGGCATGAGCGCGGCGCTGCGGGCCGTGGGAGCGTCGAATGCCCTTTGCTAGCGTGGTTTCGATGCTTCGCCTGGCACTGGCGTGCCTGGTGCTGGGGTTCTTCGCCGTCGTTCCGGCGGCGAACGCGGCGAGCACGACCCAGATCCTGCGCGATTGCGCTGACGACGGGGTCCTGCAGGGCGACTACACGCCCGCCGAGCTGCGCAAGGCGCGCCAGAACATCCCGACGGACACCGACGAGTACACGGACTGCCGTGACGTGCTGGCGCGCGCCGCGGCGGCCGGCGTGTCCTCGCGCGGCGGCGGGTCCGGTGGCGCCTCCGGCGGTTCCGGCGGCGCCGGCGACCAGCCGCCGCCCGACCCGCACTCGGCCGAGGGCCGCGAGATCGTCGGCCAGGCCGGCGCCCAGCCGCCGCCCGGGCCGTTGAACATCGGCGGGCGCTCCGTCGTCCCCGGCCGCGCCAGTCTGTCGTCCGGCGGCGTGCGCAACGAGCTCCCGCCGGGCATGCTCGCCGGGCTGATCCTGCTCGGCGCCGGCGCCCTCTCCACCCTCCTGCCACCCGTCCGCCGCCGTGTCCTCGCTCGCCTCGGGCGCTGATCAGCGAGTCGCCGGCCCACACACGCGGACCATCACCGTCCCGTGGGCGGGCCCCAACGGGTGGCTGACGGGCGGCGTCGCGCTCGTGATCGTGCTCGCGACGTTCGTCGCCCGCGGCGGCGTGCGGCTCGAGCCGACCACGATCGTCGAGATCCTGCTGATGATCGGCGGCGCCGTGCTGGTCGCGGTGGCCTGCCTGCGGCCCAGCGGCGGTCGCCTGTACGGCGTGCCGTTCCTGCTCACGTTCGCGCTGCTGGCCGCCTACACCACGCTCTCGATCGTGTGGTCGCTGGCTCCCGCCGACTCGTGGCTGGAGGCCAACCGGATCCTCGCCTACCTCGCCGTCGCCGCCGGTGCGGTGGCGCTGGTGCGGCTCCTGCCCGGCTGCTGGAGCGGGTTGCTGTACGGCGTGCTCGCGGGCACGCTGCTGATCTGCCTGTGGGCGCTGCTGACCAAGGTCTTCCCGGCCTCGCTGGCCGCCGACGAGCAGCTCGCCCGGCTGCGCGCGCCCTACGAGTACTGGAACAGCGTCGGGCTGACGGCCGCGATGGCCGTCCCGCCGCTGCTGTGGCTCGCCGCCCGGCGGACCGGCTACGGCGTCGCCGCCGCGATGGCGTGGCCGGCACTCGGCCTGGTCTTCGTGTGCCTGATGCTGTCCTACTCGCGCGGCTCGCTGATCGCGCTGGGGATCGGGCTGGCCGTCTGGTTCGCGGCCGTGCCGCTGCGGCTGCGGGCGGTCGCCGCGCTCGCCTGCTCCGCGCTCGCCGCGGTGCCGCTCGTGCTGTGGGCGTTCGCCCAGGACGGGCTGACCGTGGACCGCGCGCCGATGTCGGCCCGCGTGGACGCCGGCCACGAGCTCGGGGCGCTCCTGCTGCTGCTCGTCGCGGTGCTCGCGATCGCCGGGCTGTTCGTCGGCTTCCGCACGACCCAGCACCCACCCGACGCACGCGCCCGCCGGATCGCCGGCCGCGGACTGCTCGGGGCGCTGGCGCTCGTCCCGGTCGCCGTGCTGATCGCGCTCGCCGCCTCCCCTGGCGGGATCAGCGGTCAGACCACCGAGGCCTGGAACCGCCTCACGGACCCGCAGGCCCGCACGCCCGGCAACACCCCGGACCGCCTGCGGGCGACGTCCTCGGTGCGCGCGCAGTACTGGAACGAGGCGCTGAAGGTCCACGAGCACAGCACCGTCGTCGGCACCGGCGCGGGCTCCTACGCGACCACGCGTACGCGCTACCGGGAGAACGGCGACGTGATCGTGCGCCACGCGCACGGCTACTTCGTGCAGACGCTCTCCGACCTCGGCTGGGTGGGGATCGGCTTGACGCTGCTGTGCGGCCTCGCGTGGGTGCTGACCGCGGCATGGGCGCTCGGCATGCGCCGGCGCGACCGCGGGCTTCCGTTCGACGCCGAGCGCGTCGCGCTGTGGACGATGGCGGTCGGCGTCGTGATCTTCGGCGTGCACTCCGCGATCGACTGGACGTGGTTCGTGCCCGGCAACGTGCTGCCGGCGCTGCTGCTGGCCGGCTGGGTGGCAGGGCGGGGGCCCCTGCGGGCGCGGCTGGAGGCGGTCGAGGAGCCCGAGCCCGCCGCGGTGGCGGTCGCGGAGCCGGTCACGCCGGCGCGCACCGGGTGGCGCCGCTACGCGCCGCGGCCGGTGGCCGGCGTTCTCGCCACGCTCGCCCTGGCCACCGCGCTCGTCGCGGCGTTCGCCGCCTATCAGCCCGTGCGGGCCGAGAACCTCGGCGACACCGCGACCGACCAGGCCGACAAGGGCGCCTACGAGCAGGCCGTCGAGACCGCCGAGAAGGCCGTCGACGTCAACCCGCTCTCGACCGACCCGCTGTTCGAGCTCGCCGCGATCCAGCAGGGCCGCGGCCAGACGCCCGAGGCGAAGGCCGCGCTGATCAAGGCGACCGAGGTCCAGCCGGCCAGCGCCGAGGCATGGCGCCGGCTCGGACAGTTCCGGCTCGACGCGCTCGCGGAGCCGCGCACCGCGTTGAAGGACTTCCAGGTCGCCTACTACCTCGACCCCCAGAACCCCCGGTCGTGGACGGACCTGATCGTCGCCACCCGGGCCGTGCAGGCCGACGGCGGCT
>DATFQI010000415.1:0-26032 GCA_035264365.1 Solirubrobacteraceae bacterium | reverse complement strand
CGCTGCTGCGTGAACATCGTCCGCAGCAGCGCGATCGCGGTGCGCGGAGAGCGGCGCTCGAGCTCGTTCATCGCCTGAGGCGTGAGCACGAACAGGTCGAGGTCGGTGTCGGCGCAGACGTCGGTGGCGTGCGGCTCGCCGGAGATCACCGCGCGCTTGCCGAAGCTCGTGCCCGCCGGCAGCACGGCGACCCGGTGCGAGACGCCGTGCTCGTCGGTCAGGTCGGCGGTCGCCTGGCCGGAGACGATGAAGAAGATCCCGGCGGGCTCCGCGCCGGCGGCGACGATCCGCTCGCCCGCCGCGACGTGGCGGCGCTCGAGCAGCGGCCGCAGGGCGCCCAGCTCGTCGGGGCGCAGGTCGCCGGCGAGGCCATGCTCGGCGAGCGGGATCGGCGCGGTGGTGGCGAGCGTGCCGCCGTGGCGCTCGATCAGCCGATCCTCCGCCCACGCGGTCGCCTCGTCGACGTCGTCGAAGACCTCGATCTCCGCGGCGGCGGCGAGGTCGCCGTCGGGGTCGACGAGCGCGAGCCGGCAGCCGCGCGCCTGCAGCTCGGCGCGGGTGG
Organism: Solirubrobacteraceae bacterium; assembly: GCA_035264365.1. Classification (GTDB taxonomy): domain Bacteria; phylum Actinomycetota; class Thermoleophilia; order Solirubrobacterales; family Solirubrobacteraceae; genus DATFQI01. The sequence continues at coordinate 25,470 of DATFQI010000415.1, read as the reverse complement.
CGGCGAGCATCGTGCGGGCGACGCGCGCGATCTCCGACACGCGCGCGATGTCGAGCACGATCACCTCGAGCTCGGGCGCCCGCTCGGTCACCTCCCGCACGACCGACTCGGCGCCCGCGAACAGCAGGTCGCCGTGCAGGGCGTAGACGCGCGCGTTGCCGCCGTGCTCGTTGAGCACCTCCTGCTCGTCGGGCGTGCGGCGGCGGCTCGACGGCCAGGTGCGCACGTCCCACGCGTCGCGGATCGCCGAGCGGCGCTCGCTCGCCACGCGCAGGAAGTGCAGCTCCAGCTCGCGCGAGATCTGGCGGCAGGCGGCGACGCCGCGCACGCTGTTGCCGTGGCGGTCCAGCCGCGGCGAGTAGAGCGCGATCCCGATCTGCCCCGGGAGCACGGCGAGCACGCCGCCGCCGACGCCGCTCTTGGCCGGCAGGCCGACGTCGACCACCCACTCGCCGGCCGCGTCGTACATGCCGCAGGTGGCCATCACGCTGAGCACGCGCTCGACGACCTCCGGCTCGAACAGCCGCTCGCCGGTGCGCGGCTGAACGCCGCCGTTGGCCAGCGTGGCCGCCATCAGCGCGAGGTCGCGGCAGTCGAGCCGCAGCGCGCACTGGCGGAAGTAGAGCTCCACGGCAGGGTCCGGATCGGTCTCGATCACGCCCGAGCCGCGCAGCAGGTGGCCGATCGCGCGGTGCCGGTGGGCGACCGCGAGGTCGGCGCGGAGGATCGCGTCGTCGCGCTCGAGCGCGCGCCCGGCGGCGCGCGAGAACGTGCCGCGGACGCGCTCCTCGCGCGCGTCGAGCGTGTCACCGGCGACCAGCGAGCAGGCGGCGATCGCACCGGCGTTGATCATCGCGTTCGACGGCAGGCCGGTCTCGGGGCTGAGCGAGATCTCGAAGAACGCCTCGCCGGAGGGCTCGACGTCGATCTTGCGGTCGACGGCCTCCATCCCGCGATCCGCGAGCGCGAGCGCGTAGGTGAACGTCTTGGAGATCGACTGGATCGTGAAGTCGGTGCGGGTGTCGCCCGCCTCGTAGAGGTGGCCGTCGACGGTCGCCAGGCAGATCCCGAACGCCTCCGCGTCGACGTCCGCCAGCTCGGGGATCCCGTCGTACACGGCGCCGCTGCGGTCGGGCAGGTGTGCGGCGTGGACCGCGGAGAGGTACGCGTCGACGGGCGAGGGCACGAGGTCGACGATAGTGGTGGACGGGCGGGCCGATGGGTAGGTGCTGCTCATGGCGGACACACGGGGCTCACGAGCGTGAGTCCGGGGAGCGGGAGTCCTCGGGACTGAAGCGGGCGGTCACCCCCGCGATGCTGTTGCTGTTCGTCGTCGGCGACATGGTCGGCGGCGGCATCTACGCGCTCGTCGGAGAGGTCGGCGGCCGCGTCGGCGGAGCGCTCTGGAGCGGGTTCGCGCTCGCGCTGCTGCTCGCCCTGTTCACCGCCGGCTCCTACGCGGAGCTCGTCACGAAGTACCCGAAGGCGGGCGGCGCGGCGCTCTACGTGCACCGCGCGTTCGGGCGGCCGTTCGTGACCTTCCTGCCCGGCTTCGCCGTGATGATGTCCTCGATCACCTCGGCCGCCGCGCTCTCGCGCGCGTTCGGCGGCGACTACCTGACCGAGTTCGTCGACCTGCCCGTGATCCTGACCGGCCTGGTGATCGTCGGGCTGATCGCGGCGATCAACTTCCGCGGCATCGGCGAGTCGGTGAAGGTCAACGTCGCGTGCACCATCATCGAGCTGCTCGGCCTGCTGCTCGTGGTGGCGATCGGCGTCGCGTTCGTCTCCGGCGGCGACGGCGACCCGGGCCGCGCATTCGAGTTCAAGGAGGGCTCGGACTCGGTCCCGTTCCTGGTCCTCGCCGGCGCCTCGCTCGCGTTCTACGCGCTGATCGGCTTCGAGGACTCCGTCAACCTCGCCGAGGAGACGCAGGAGCCGCGCCGCGCGTACCCGCGGGCGATCTTCGGCGGCATCGCGATCGGCGGACTGATCTACGTCTCGGTCGCGATCATCGCCTCGATGGCCGTGCCGACCGACAAGCTCGCGGAGTCCGACGGGCCGCTGCTGGAGGTCGTCCAGCTCGGGCCGCTCGCCGTCGACACGAAGCTGTTCGCGGCGATCGCGCTGTTCTCGCTCGCCAACACGATCCTGATCAACCTGATCACCGCGTCGCGGCTGCTCTACGGGATGGGCGAGGAGCGGGTGATCCCGAGCGTGTTCCGGAAGGTGCACGCGGGCCGGCGCACGCCGATCGCGGCGATCGTCTTCTCGACCGGCGTGGCGATGGCGCTGATCCTCACGGGCGACCTCGAGTCGCTCGCCGACACGACGGTGACGCTGCTGCTGATCGCCTTCATCGGCGTCAACGCGGCGGTGCTCGCGAGCCGGCGCGACGTCGTCGAGCACGACCACTTCCACGTGCCGAGCGCGATCCCGGTGATCGGCGTGATCGTGTGCGCCGGGCTGCTGACCCAGCGCGAGGCGGAGATCTGGCTGCGGGCCGGGCTCCTGCTGCTCGTCGGGCTCGTCCTGTGGGCGGTCAACGTCGCCCTGACCCGCCGGGAGGCCCAGTAGCTTCCGGCCGGTGAACCGGCTCGTCCACGGGGACTGCCTGGAGGTGATGGCGGGCCTCGGGGGCGGGGTGCGGCTCGCCTACCTCGACCCGCCGTTCAACACCGGCGAGCGCTTCGCCGACTTCCACGACGCGATGGACCGGAACGCGTGGCTGGCGGCGATCGAGCCGCGGCTGCTGGCCGCCTGGCGGCTGCTGCGTGAGGACGGGAGCCTGTGGGTGCACTGCGACGACGCCGAGCAGGCGGCGCTGCGGGTGCTGCTCGACGACGCGCTCGGGCGCGAGGCGTTCGTGGCCACGGTCGTGTGGCAGCGCCGCTACTCGCGCGAGAACCGGCGCGCGTTCTCGACCGCGCACGACTACCTGCACGTCTACGCGCCGGCCGGCGCGGCGTTCCGGGAGCACCGCAACCGGCTGCCGCGCAACGACCCGCCGGGCACGTGGCGCGACGACGGCGACCCGCGCGGGCCCTGGTCGACGGTCTCGCTGGTTGCGCAGGGCGGGCACGCGACCCGCTCGCAGTTCTACGCGATCGCGCTGCCGTCCGGGCGCGTGGTCGAGCCGCCGCGCGGCTCGTGCTGGCGGGTCACGCGCGAGCGCTACGAGGCGCTCGCCGCGGCCCGGCTCGTCTGGTGCGGGCCGGCGGGCGACAACGTGCCGCGGCGCAAGGTGTTCCTGGCCGACGCGCAGGGCCTCGTGCCCTCGACCTGGTGGACGCACGAGGAGGCCGGCCACAACGCGGAGGCGAGCGCGGAGCAGCGGCGGCTGTTCCCGGGCGCGCGGCCGTTCTCGACGCCGAAGCCGGAGCGGCTGATGGCGCGGATCGTCGCGATCGCCACCGATCCCGGCGATCGCGTGCTCGATCCCTTCTTGGGCTCGGCGACCACCGCCGCGGTGGCGCACAAGCTGGGGCGGGCGTGGACCGGGATCGAGGCGTCCGCGGCGACGATCTCGGGTTACGCGGAGCCGCGCCTGCGCGCCGTCGTCGACGGTAGCGACCGTGGCGGCATCTCGGAGGCGGCGGGCTGGGAGGGCGGGGGCGAGTTCGCCGTCACTTGGCGTGCTTCGGAGGCGGTGGCGGCTTGTCCTGCGGCTTGAACGCGTACGTGTGCTCCTCGAGGTCGAGCAGCGAGGGGCGCCCGACGCCGTAGACGGCCGCCCGCTTGGCCTTGCCCTCCGGCGTGACCTTGTTGACGCCGACCGCGACCTTGCCGCCGCCGCCCTCGGTGAGCTCGAGGCCGCTCGCCTCCTCCGCGACGTCGCGCTTGGAGCCCTCCTTGGCCTCCTTGTGCTTGCCGGGCGGGGCGACGACGTACCCCGAGTCGTTGCCGCCGATGGTCACCAGATGGCCCGTCGACGGGTCGTAGCTGGTGGCGAGCACGATGTGGTCGGGGTCGCCGTCGAGGTTCCAGTCGATCAGCACCATGTCGCCGGGCTGGATGTCCAGCTCGCCGCCCTTGGAGAGCTCCGAGTGGCCGAGCCACCTGCGGGGCTCGCCGCGGGCGTTGTGGAACTCCTTCACGCTCTGCCAGCCGTCGTCGTCCCAGATCCACTTCGGGATCCGCGTCGGGAACTTCTCCGGGTGGTAGGTGAAGAACGCCTCGACGTTGTGGGTGTGCATGAACGAGAAGCGGAAGTCGCTGTCGAGCGCGGCGCGGATCAGGTGGTCGCCGCTGAACATGCCGCACCACTCGCTCGAGACCGGCATGCTCGTGGCCTTGGTGACGCGGTCGCGGACGGTCTTCCAGTCCGACAGCAGCTCGCCCTGCGCGTCGGTCGCCGCCTGCAGCTGGATCGCGGCGAGCACCGCGTCGCGCGCGTCGGTGTCGTCGACCTGCCAGCGCCCCTTCATCGCGTTGCGCATCGCGATCAGCTCGGGCAGCTTCGGCGCGTCGTAGGCGCTCAGCGCCTGGATCGCGGCGAGCCGCGCGGCCGGGTCGGCGGCCGCCTGCATCGCTGCGAACAGCGCGCGGCGGCCGTCGGCGAAGTCGATGAAGACCGCCTCCTTGCGCTCGTAGAGGAACGGCAGCAGCTCGGCGCGCTCGTCGGCGTCGATCGCGAACGAGCCGTCGGGGAGGTCGAGGCCGGCGCCGTCGCGCAGCTGCAGCCAGGCGGCGGCCGTCTCGGCCGGCCCCAGCGCCTCGAGCGTCCGGCGCCGCCCGCCGCGCGAGAACGACGACGGCGGCTGCGGAGCGAGCACGTCGAGCGGATCGCGTGCGAGGAGCCCGGCCACCGCGCGGTTGCCCGCCGCGCGCTGGAGCGCCAGCACCGCGTTCAGCGGCTCGGGCGCGCGCGGCGCCGCGCCAGGCTCTCCGGTTCCCTCGTGCGCGCAAGAAAGGTGTCTGACACTTTTCTTGCGCTCGGACTGCAGGGCGGGCAGCGCGCGCACGCGGCGATCCTCTCACGCAAGAAAGGTGCCTGACACCTTTCTTGCGTCAGTGGGGCTTGGCGGCCTCGCGCTCGTCGCGCACGACCATGCGCGGGGAGTCGATCAGGATCCGCCGCCGGCGCAGGCCGGCGATCAGCGACTCGTCCTCGCCGAGCGACACGAGCGTCGCGAAGCCGGGCTCCAGGCGCAGCGAGAACGTGACGGGCTCGAGCCGGTCGAGCTCCGCGCTGATCTGGCCGTCGACCTCGACGCGCGCGCCGCCGTTACCGGGATAGAGCGTGACCGCGACCTCGTTCGCGTCGCTCGCGACGAGCGGCGGGCAGACGCCGCCGTGCGGCGACAGCGGGGTCAGCACGAGCGCGTTGCCGCCCGGAGCGATCATCGGGCCGCCCGCGGCCAGCGTGTAGGCGGTCGACCCGAGCGGCGTGGCCGCCACGATGCCGTCGCCGCCGAAGCCCACGAAGCGCTCGTCGTCCACGGTCACCTCGACCATCACCTGTCCCGCTCCGGCCCGGACGAGCACTAGGTCGTTGAGCGCGTGCAGCGGCTCGGCCCCGTCGGCCCCGTCGGCCTCGGCGCGCAGCGCGGGCAGCGGGCGCGGCGTCCAGTCGCCGGCCGCGACGCGGTCCAGCGCGTCGTCGAGCTTGGCGGCGGTCACCGAGGTCAGCGCGCCGAGGCTGCCGCAGGCGACGCCGAGGACGGGCCGGCCGGCCGGCGCGGCGGCGTGCAGCGCCGCGAGCGTGGTGCCGTCGCCGCCGAGCGCGATCGCGAGGTCGCAGCCGGCGGCGTCACCGGGCGGCGCCACCTCGCGCTCGAGCGACGCGATCTGCACGACCTCGGCGTTCTGGCGCTCGGCCCAGTCGCGCACGGTCGCGAGCGCGTTGTCCAGCTCGCGCCGGGGGTGCACCGCGAGTCCGATGCGGTCGAAGCGGTCGTCCATGGCGGACGGTTATACCCGCCCCGGTTATCGTCGAGCGCATGGCCGATCCGCTCAACCCGGCGCTGCGTGCGGTCAGCGACGCGGTGCTGGCGGTCGCCGCGCAGCGCTCGGTCGAGGACGTGCTCCAGCAGCTCGTCGACTCCGCGCGCGAGCTGGCCGGCGCGCGCTACGCGGCGCTCGGGACGCCGGACGGCGAGGGCGGCTTCACCCGCTTCCTGGTGGCGGGCATGAGCGACGAGCTGATCGCCTCGCTCGGTCCGCTCCCGCGCCGCCACGGCATGCTCGCGGCGATGATCGAGACGAGCGAGCCGTACATGACCGAGGACATCCACCGGCACCCGCGCTTCCGCGGCTGGTGGCCGTCGCGGCATCCGGACATGCGCTCGTTCCTGGGCGTGCCGATCGTCGCTCCGGAGGGCGTGATCGGCGCCTTCTACCTGACCGAGAAGGAGACCGGCGAGGCCTTCGACGCAGCCGACCAGGCGGTGATCGAGCTGCTCGCCGCGCATGCCGCGATCGCGATCGCCAACGCCGGCCTCTACGAGCGCAGCCGCGAGCTGTCGATGCTCGAGGCGCGCAACCGGCTCGCGCTCGAGCTCCATGACGCAGTCAGCCAGAAGCTCTTCAGCCTCGTGCTCACGGCGGAGGCGGCTGGCGAGCAGCTCGCCCGCGATCCCGACGCCGCGCGCGCGAGCCTCGAGCGGCTGCGCGGGCTCGCCGGCGAGGCGCTCGAGGAGCTGCGCTCGCTGATCCTCGAGCTGCGGCCGCCCGAGCTCGAGCGCGACGGGCTGTGCGGCGCGCTGCGCAAGCACGCCGAGATGCTGCGGCGGCTGCACCACGTCGAGATCGAGGTCGACATCGACGATGCCGTCTCCGCCGGCGCGGGCAGCGGCGCGCGCGACCGCGAGATCCTCCGGGTCGCGCAGGAGGCGCTGCAGAACGCGATCCGGCACGCGGCGCCGCAGCGGCTCGGCCTCCGGCTCGCCCGCCACGACGGGCGCCTGGAGCTCGAGGTCACCGACGACGGCGCGGGCTTCGACCCCGCCGAGCCCGAGCTGCGCTCGCGGCGGCTCGGCCTGACCTCGATGGAGGAGCGCGCGCAGCGGCTCGGCGGCACGCTTTCGATCCGCTCCGTGCCGGGCGCGGGGACCACCGTGCGGCTGGAGGCGCCCGGTGGCTGACGGGCCGATCCGCGTCCTGCTCGTCGACGACCACGCCGTCGTGCGCGAGGGACTGCGCACCTACCTCGAGCTGCAGGACGGGATCGAAGTGGCCGGGGAGGCCGCCGACGGCCACGAGGGCGTCGCCGCCGCCGAGCGGCTGCGGCCCGACGTGATCCTGATGGACCTCGTGATGCCGCGGCTCGACGGCGTCGGCGCGATGCGCGAGCTGCGCCGGCGGCTGCCCGCCGCGCGCGTGATCGTGCTCACGAGCTTCACCGACGACGGCAAGCTGCTCCCGGCCGTGCAGGCCGGCGCCGCGGGCTACCTGCTCAAGAACGCGCAGCCGCAGGAGATCGCCCGCGCAGTCCGCGCCGCGGCCGCCGGCGAGGCTCTGCTCGATCCCGGCGTGGCCGCCCGCCTGCTCGACTCGCTCGCGTCCCCGCCGGGGGAGGCCCCCGGCGAGTCGCTCACGCGCCGCGAGCGCGAGGTGCTCGGGCTGATCGGGCGGGGGTTCTCCAACAAGCGGATCGCCCTGGAGCTCGGGATCGCGGAGAAGACCGTCAAGACGCACGTGGGGCACGTCCTGTTCAAGCTCGGCGTGCCCGATCGGACCTCGGCCGCCGTGTTCGCGGTGCGCGCGGGGCTGGCTCCCGACGGGCCGGGGGCGTAGCCCGCGCCGTTGCCGTGAGCCCTGCAGGCGCGGTCCTAGGACCAATTGCCGCTGGGAACCGGGACCTGGCCGCGCCTAGCTTGCGGGTCATGCCCACCGCCATCGTCACCGGAGCGTCCCGTGGCCTCGGATTCGAGCTGACCCGCGCCCTGCTGCGCGACGGCCGCCGCGTCGTGATCGACGCTCGCGGCGCTCGCGAGCTCGAGGCCGCCGCACGTGAGCTCGCCGAGCTGGGCGACGTCGTCGCCGTGCGCGGCAGCGTCGTCGATCCCGACCACCGCGCCGCCCTGATCGAGGCCGCGGGAGCGGACCTCGACCTGCTCGTCAACAACGCCAGCGTGCTCGGGCCGAGCCCGCAGCCGCCGCTCGCCGACTATCCCGTCGAGGTGCTCGAGCACGTCTACCGCGTCAACGTGGTCGCGCCGCTCGCGCTCGCGCAGGTCGCCGTCACGCGGCTGCCCGCGGGCGGGCGGATCCTCAACGTGACCTCCGACGCCGCCGTCGAGCCCTATCCCGGCTGGGGCGGCTACGGCTCCTCGAAGGCCGCCTTGGAGCAGCTCACCGCGATCCTCGCCGCCGAGCACCCGGCGCTGCGGATCTACGCCGTCGACCCCGGCGACATGCGCACCCGCATGCACCAGGACGCGTTCCCGGGCGAGGACATCTCCGACCGGCCGGAGCCGTCGGAGAGCGTGCCCGGGCTGCTCGCGCTGATCGAGGGCGACCGGCCGAGCGGCCGCTACCGCGTCGCGGAGCTGATCGGGGCGGCCGCGTGAACGCGCCCGCCTTCCAGCTCCCGCCCGCGAACCACGCGACCGCCCCGCCGGAGGCGCGCGGGCTCGCTCGCGACGAGGTGCGCCTGCTCGTCGGCGAGCGCGGCACCGGCGCGCTCGAGCACGCGACCTTCCGCGACCTGCCGGCGCACCTGCGCGCCGGCGACCTGCTGGTGGTCAACGTCTCCGCGACGCTGCCCGCGGCCGTGCCCGGCACGCTCGGCCGGCGCGGCGAGCGCGTCGAGCTGCGCTTCGCGACCGCCGCGCCGGACCTCGAGCTGCACGGGAGCTGGTGGATCGTCGAGCTGCGCTCGGCCGACGGCGCCCGCCCCCACCGCGGCGCCGCCGCGGGCGAGCGGGTCGCGCTCCCCGGCCAGACCGACGTCGAGCTCGTCGCGCCCTACGCCGGCGGCACCCGGCTGTGGCTCGCCCGAATCCACGGACCGGCACCGCTGCGCGAGTTCCTCGCCGCCCACGGCCACCCGATCCGCTACGGGTACGTCCCGCGCGAGTGGCCGCTCGAGCACTACCAGACCGTCTTCGCCACCGATCCGGGAAGCGCCGAGATGCCGAGCGCGGGCCGCCCGTTCACGCCCGAGCTGGTCACGACCTGCGCGGCCCGCGGCGTGCTGATCGCGCCGCTGACCCTGCACACCGGCGTCTCCTCGCTCGAGCGCGGCGAGGCGCCCTACCCCGAGCGCTACCGGGTGCCGGATCAGACCGCCCGGCTCGTCAACGCCGTCCGCTGGTGGGGCGGCCGGGTCGTCGCCGTCGGCACCACGGCCGTGCGGGCGCTGGAGACCGTCGCCGCCGACGACGGCACCGTCGTCGCCGGCGAGGGCTGGACCCGGCTCGTCGTCACCCCCGAGCGCGGCCTGCACGCGGTCGACGGGCTGATCACGGGCTGGCACGAGCCCGAGGCCTCGCACCTGCAGCTGCTGGAGGCCGTCGCCGGCTCGGAGCTGCTCGCCGCGAGCTACGCCGAGGCGCTCGCGCACGGCTATCTCTGGCACGAGTTCGGCGACAGCCACCTCATCCTGCCGTAGCGGCCCGCCTCAGAAGGTCGTGCAGGCGGGGCGGAAGCCCGGGTCGGCCGGGCCGGAGCGCCCGAGGGCGTGCAGCGTGATGGCGATCGCCGGCCGGTCGTACGGGACCCGCAGGTGCTCGGAGGTGTCGTTCGGGCAGACGTTGCGGGCGCCGTAGTCGAGCGCGTAGACGCAGTAGCCCGCCGCCTTGAGCGCCGGCGACATCGCCTGCCAGTTGTCGAAGCGGTTCTCGAACGTGCCGTGCACGAGCACCACCGGGTAGGGATGCGCCGCGGTCGGCGCGCAGCGCACGTTGGCGCCCGGCGGGGGCGGCGCCGCGCCCGCTGCAGCCGGCGCGATCAGCGCGGTGAGGAGGGCGACGACGACGAGGATTGGGCGCATGCGAACCACGGTAAACAGGTCCGCGAAGTGTTGCGCCGCACACGACCATTACATCGTTTGATGTTACGTTTCCGCCGTGGCTGAGAGGGGCGCACGACCCAAGGTCCCGCGGATCCAGCGCAAGCTGCTCAACGTGATCGGCGCGCTCACCACGCCCCTGCTCCCCGACGACTACCTCGAGCTGATCAACCCGCTCTGGTCCACGCGCGAGCTGCGCGGGCGGGTCGAGTCGATCGAGGCCGAGACGCCGGACGCCGCGACCGTCCTGATCAAGCCGGGCTACCAGTGGGAGGGCCACGACCCGGGCCAGTACCTGCGCGTCGGCTTGGACATCCAGGGCCGCCGCCACTGGCGCGCCTACTCGCTCACGAGCGACCCCGAGCGCCCCGACGGCTGCATCTCGATCACCGTCAAGAACGTCGACGAGGGCGTCGTCTCGCCGCACCTGGTGCGCCGCGGGCGGCCGGGCTCGATCATCTCGCTCGGCGGCGTCGAGGGCGACTTCGTGCTGCCCGACGAGCTCCCGGACAAGCTGCTGTTCGTCTCCGCGGGCAGCGGGATCACCCCGATCATGAGCATGATCCGCAGCCTGGAGCACCGGAACGCGCTCGACGACGTCGTCCTCCTGCACTCCGCGCGCACGCCCGAGGAGGTCATCTTCGGCGACGAGCTGCGCGAGCTCGCCGAACAGCACGACGGCTTCCGCCTGCACGAGCAGCACACGAAGGAGGCCGGCCGCCTGAAGCCGGAGGACCTCGAGCGCCTGTGCGAGGACTGGCGCGAGCGCGAGGCCTACGTCTCCGGCCCGGGCGAGATGCTCGACGCGCTCGACGAGCACTGGGAGGCGCACGGCGACTGCGACCGCCTGCACATGGAGCGCTTCCAGCCCAAGATCGGCGGCGGTGAGGAGGGCGAGGGCGGCACGATCGCCTTCAAGGTCTCCGACTGCGAGACCGAGTGCGACGGCTCCACGCCGATCCTCGTGGCGGGTGAGGAGGCCGGCCTCGAGCTGCCCTTCGGCTGCCGCGAGGGCATCTGCCACACGTGCGTCGGCACGCTGCGCGAGGGCAAGGTCCGCGACCTGCGCTCCGGCAAGGTGCACGGCAACCAGGGCGAGACGATCCGCACCTGCATCCACGCCCCCGAGGGACCCATCGAGATCGAACTCTGAGGAGACCATGGTCAAGCTCGCCAACGAACCCGAGAACCCGCTCCACAAGCTCACCGACGAGCAGCTCGAGGCGATCGGGCGCGAGTTCGACGAGCTGCACGAGCACGTCAAGGAGGACCTCGGCGAGCGCGACGCCAAGTACATCCGCTCGATCATCGAGCTGCACCGCCGGCTCGGCCTGCTCGGCCGGATGGAGCTGCTGGCGGCGAGCTTCTGGCCCGCCTGGGTGCTCGGCACGGCGACCCTCTCGGTGGCCAAGATCCTCGAGAACATGGAGATCGGGCACAACGTCCTGCACGGCCAGTGGGACTGGATGAACGACCCGGTCATCAACTCCCAGGCGTGGGACTGGGACACGGCCTCGACCGCGGCGGCGTGGAAGCACTCGCACAACTACGTGCACCACACGTACACGAACATCCGCGGCAAGGACAAGGACCTCGGCTACGAGATCATGCGGATCGACCCGCACCAGCCGTGGCACCCGGTCTACCTGCTGCAGCCGCTCTACAACCTGCTGCTGATGGCGCTGTTCGAGTGGGGCGTCGCCTTCCACGACCTCGACCTCGACGCGGTCCGCTCGGGCCAGAAGTCGCAGAAGGACGTGCTCTACGAGCTCAAGGGCATCTGGGGCAAGGCGCAGCGGCAGATCGTCAAGGACTACATCGCCTGGCCGCTGCTCAGCGCCGCCGCCTCGGGCGCCGTGGCCTACGCGGTCGGGCCGACGAAGGTGAGCCGCATGGACCGCCTGCGCCGGCGCGCCCCCAGCCGGGCCCAGCACGCGCTCAACGCCGCCGCCCGCGCCTACAACCGCGCGGCGCTCGCGGACGCCGCCGCGAACGTGATCCGCAACGTGTGGTCGCACTCGATCATCTTCTGCGGGCACTTCCCGGACCAGACGTACACCTTCAGCCAGGAGGAGGTGGAGGACGAGACGACCGGCGGGCGCTACGTGCGCCAGCTGATCGGCGCGGCCAACATCGACGGCAGCCCGCTCTTCCACGTGATGAGCGGCAACCTCGGCTACCAGGTCGAGCACCACCTCTACCCCGACATGCCGAGCACCCGCTACGGCGAGATCGCCCCGAAGGTGCGCGAGATCTGCGAGCGCTACGAGCTGCCCTACAACACCGGGCCGCTCTCCAAGCAGCTCGGGATGGTGCACCGCACGATCATCCGGCTCGCCTTCCCGGGCGGCAAGGCTCGGCCCAAGCCCGGGCCCTACCGCGGCGACAAGATCCGCGGCTCCGGCGAGCGGGAGAGCGCGCTGGCGCAGGCCGCCTAAGGCCGGGTCCGCGGCGCAAGGTGCCGCCGCATCGCAGAAGATGAGCGATCGGCTCCAACGCGGGCCGCCCCTGCCGATCAACGTGCTCGACGCGCTCGCCGAGCCCGCCGCCCTGCTCGAGCCGGGCACGCTGCGCGTGCTGTTCGCCAACCGCCTCCTGCTCGAGCGCGCGCCCGAGGCCGTCGGCACGCTGCCGCCGTTCGCCTGGTGGCCCGGCGAGGCGGCCGACGCGGTGGCCGGGGAGATCGCCGCGCCCGACGGCGGCGCGCCGGCGCTGCTGGCCGTCTTCCGCGAGACCGGAGCCGCGCTGGACCGCGCGCTGCGCCATGTCGCCACGGCGGTCGCCGCCAACGTCGAGCCGTCCGAGGTGTTCGAGTTGGTCGCGGGCACGGCCCGCGAGCTGCTCGACGTCGACTCGGCGGGCGTGGTCCGCTACGAGGGCCCGACGCACGGCCGCGTGATGGGCCAGTCCGGCGTCGCGATGCCCAACCGCCGCTTCACGCTGCTCGGCGAGAACTCGGCCGCCGTGACCGCGCGCACCGGGCTGCCGTCGCATGTCGACGACTTCGCGCTGCTCGACGGCGACGTCCCGCGGCGGCTCGTCGCGATGGGCCAGCGCTCCGGGATCGCCGTGCCCGTGCACGTCGACGGGCGCCTATGGGGCGCGCTCGTCGCCGGCGACCACCGCCCCGGCCACATCGCGGAGAGCGCGATCGCATCGCTCGCCGAGTTCGCCGGCCTGATCGGGCTGATGCTCGCCGAGGCCGACGCCCGCACCCGGCTGGAGCAGCTCGCCACCGCCGATCCGCTGACCGGCTTGATGAACCACCGCTCCTTCCAGGAGCGCCTGACCGCGATGGTCGGCGACGCCTTCGGGCGCGACGCCGACCTCGCGCTCGTCTACCTGGACATCGACGGCTTCAAGACCGTCAACGAGACGCGCGGCCACCTGGTCGGAGACCGCGTGCTCGAGGTCGTGGCCGGCTGCCTCGAGGACATCGTCGGGGCGGCGGGGAGCGCCGCCCGCATCGGCGGCGACGAGTTCGCGCTGCTGCTGCCGCGGATGACCGACCGCGAGGCGGCGCTGCTCGTCGAGCTCGTGCGCTCGGCCGTCGCCGGCGCCAGCGCCGCGATCGAGGCGCCCGTGACGATCTCCGCCGGCATCTGCACGCTCGCCTCCGCCCGCGACGCCGAGGTCCTGCGCAGCCTCGCCGACGGCGCGCTCTACTGGGCCAAGGCGCACGGCCGCGACCGCTGCGTGCGCTACGACCCCGCGATCGTCGAGGAGCTGTCCGCCGCCGAGCGCGCGGCGCGGCTGGAGCGCGACCGCGCGCTGTCGGGCCTGCGCGCCCTGGCGGCCGCCGTCGACGCGCGCGATCCGTCGACCCTGCGCCATTCCGAGCGCGTGTCCGCGCTCGCGGAGGGGATCGCGGTCGCGCTCGGCTGGGAGCCCTCGCGCCTGCGCCGCCTGCGCGACGCCGCCGTGCTGCACGACGTCGGCAAGCTCGCGATCCCGGACGCCGTGCTGTTCAAGCCCGGCCGCCTGGACCCGGAGGAGTACGAGCAGGTCAAGGCCCATTCCGAGCTCGGCGCCCAGATCGTCCGCGACCTGCTCGACGACGAGCAGGTCTCGTGGGTCCGCGGCCATCACGAGCGCCCCGACGGGCGCGGCTACCCCGACGGCCTCGCCGCCGGCGAGATCCCAGACGGCGCCGCGATCCTCGGCGTCGCCGACGCCTACGACGCGATGACCGTCGCGCGGCCCTACTCCGCGCCGCTGCTGGCGGCCGAGGCGCTCGAGGAGTGCCGCCGGCTCTCCGGCGTGCAGTTCGACGCGGACGCGGTCGCGGCGCTCGAGTCCCTGCTCGCGCTCGGCTCCGAGGAGCGCTACCCGAGCCGCTGGGGCCCGAGCGGCTCCTGAGGCTCGGCGGTGACGGGCGCCAGCCGCGCCTGCCACCAGCCGACGTCGTGCCAGGCGCCGAACTTGTAGCCGAAGTCGCGGTAGATCCCGACCGGCTGGAAGCCGACCGCCTCGTGCAGCGCCACGCTGGCGTCGTTGGGGAGCGTGATGCCGGCGACCGCCACCTGCAGGCGCTGGCGCGCGAGCAGCGGCAACAATGCCTGGTAGAGCTGGCGGCCGACGCCGCTGCGCTGCCGCCGCGGGTCCACGTAGACGGTCACCTCGACGACCCAGCGGTAGGCGCGCCGCGTGCGGTGCACGGTGCCGTACGCGTAGCCCGCGAGCGCGCCGTCGTGCTCGGCGACCAGCCACGGGTAGCGCTCGCTCGTCGTCTCGATCCGCCGCCGCATCTCGGCCGCGTCCGGCGCCTCCTCCTCGAAGGACGCCACGCCGGCGGTCACCGAGGGCGCGTAGATCTCCGCGCAGGCTGCGGCGTCGGCGGCCGGGTCGGCGTGGCGGATCACCCGGCACATGGTGGCAGCGGGTAGCGTCCGCCCTGATGCGCCTCTACGACCATCCCGCGTCGGGCAACTGCATGAAGGCGCGGATCGCGCTGCGCCAGCTCGAGGTCCCCTTCGAGGCGGTGACCGTCGACCTCTTCCGGCGCGAGACGCGCACGCCCGAGCACATGGGGCGCAACCCCGACGGCCGCGTACCGGTGCTCGAGCTCGACTCGGGCGAGATGATCCCGGAGTCGGGCGCGATCCTGCTCTACCTGGCCGAGGGCACGCCCCTGCTGCCGGATGACCGGCTGGCCCGCGCGGTCGTGCACCAGTGGATGTTCTTCGAGCAGAACCAGATCGAGGCCTCGCTCGCGGTCGCCCGCTTCCTCGTGCTGACGGGCCGCGACGAGAAGTACCGGACGGTGACCGACTCGTTGGTGGCGCGCGGGCGCGGCGCGCTCTCCTCGCTGGCGCGCGGGCTCGCCGACGAACGGCCGTTCATCGCCGGAGAGGCGTACAGCGTGGCCGACATCGCGCTCTACGCCTACGTGCACTGCGCGCACGAGGCCGGCGCCGACGCGCGCGAGCACGGCACGATCGGCGCCTGGCTGGACCGCGTGGAGGCGACGCCCGGCTTCGAGAACGACCTGGCCCCGTTCCCGCCGCACGCGATGGCGGCGTCATGAGCCGGCTCGCGATCGTCACCGGCGCCTCGAGCGGGATCGGCGAGGCGACCGCGCTGCGGCTGGCGCGCGAGGAGGGCCTGCAGCTCGTGCTCGTCGCCCGCCGCGAGGACCGGCTGCGCGCGCTCGCGGAGCGGATCGGGCGCGGCGCCACCTACGTCGCCGCCGACCTCACGGCGCCGGATGCTCCCGCCCGTGTGCGCGAGCACGTCGAGGGGCTCGGCGAGCCGCTCGGCCTGCTGGTCAACAACGCGGGGGCGGGCTGGCGGGGGAAGTTCGCCGACGCCGGCTACGAGAACGTGCGCCGCACGATGGAGATCAACTTCGACGCGGTGCTGCGGCTCACCGAGGCGCTGCTGCCGCTTCTGCGCCTCGCGGCGCCGAGCGCGATCGTCAACGTCGCCAGCACCGCCGGGCGCGTCGCCCGCGGCGGCTCCGGCGCCTACTCGGCGAGCAAGTTCGCGCTCGCCGGCTGGAGCGACTCGCTGTACCTGGAGGAGGCGCCGCACGGCGTCCACGTCGGGCTCGTGCTGCCCGGCTTCATCACGACGGAGGGCTTCCCGCAGGCCGAGCTGACCGCGAAGCCGCTGACGCGGCGGCTCGTCTCCACGCCCGAGAAGGGCGCGGAGGCGATCGTGCAGGCCGGGCTCGGGCGCAAGCCGGAGCGCTACGTGCCGCGCCCGTACGGGATCGCGGCGGTGCTGCGCGTGCTCGCGCCGGCGTTGACGCGGCGCGTGCTGGGCGGAGGCGCGGCGCAGGCGATGACGACCCGCACCGGCCCCGACGCGGCGGAGCAGGGGTAGGCCCGTACGCGGGGCGGGTATCCAGAAGGCCAATGCACAACGCGCATGTGGACACCATCAGCGGCCCTGACGGCACGAAGCTCGTCGTCGCGCGCTTCGACCTCGGCGACGCCGAGATCGCGGCCGTGGCGCGCGCGGTCGACGTCTCGCGCACCGAGCAGTTCCGCCACGAGGAGCTCTCCACCGACGATGTCGTCGCCATGCGCGAGCTGACCGCGCTGGCCGACCAGATGACCGCGCTCGCCGGCTACGGCAGCGCCGTCTCCGTCGAGCTCAGCCCGGCCCGCCTCGTGGGGCTGCGCGACACCTTGCACGTCTTCGTCGAGATGCGCGACGAGGCCGGCTTCACGCGCGAGGAGGACCGAGACGCCTACGCGGTGGCCCTGGCGCTCGCCGCCCCGCTGGCCGACCTCTCCGCCGACGCCCTGCGGGCCGCGCTCGACGCGACCGAGCACGCCGGCTGCTGACCCCGACGAGCTTGGCGCGCGCGAGCGCGCGCCGTGGGTAGCCCGGCCGCATGGTGCAAGGAATCGCGACGGTCTGGCTGCCCGTCACCGACATGGACCGAGCGACCGGCTTCTACGCCGACACGCTCGGGCTGCAGCTGAAGGACAATCACGGGGAGTGGGCGGAGCTCGACGCCGACGGCCTCACGATCGGGCTCAACGCACGCCCGGAGGAGGAGCCGTCCCCCGAGGGCGGCGCGGTGGTCGCGTTCCGGCCGCAGGCCGGGCTCGACGAGACGGTCGAGCGCCTCAGCGGCGCGGGCGTGGACTTCGTCGACGGCATCAGCGAGCACCCGTGGGGCCGCATCGCCCCGTTCAAGGACCCGGACGGCAACAGCCTCCAGCTCTACGAGCCGCCGGCGGGCTGACGGCTGCGCGGCGCCGGCCGGAGTCCCGGTCCGGCCAGCGCCGCCATCGCCACGGCGGCCACGACCATCAGGCTGAGCGCCGCGGACAGCCCGACCGCCCCGGCCAGGACGCCGACCAGCGGCGGACCCGTGAACGAGCCGAGGTAGCTGATCGAGGTGATCGCGGCGATCGCGGCGGGGACCGGCATTGCGGCGAGGCCGGGCGCGGCGCCGATCACGGCCGGCGTGGCGGTCGCCAGCCCCGCGCCGACCAGCACCCAGCCGGCGACGGCTCCCGGCGCCCATGGCGAGAGCACGGCGACCGCTGCCCCGGCCGCGCCGACCACGGCACCGGCGCGCACGACGCGCAGCCGCCCGAGGCGCTCGACGAGCCGGTCGCCCGCGGCCCGGCCCGCCGCGAGCGCGAGCGCGTAGGCGGTGAACGTCGCCGCGGCGGCCGCCTGGCCGGCCCCGTGCCCGGCCCGCATCGCGACGGCGCTCCAGTTCTCCGCGACGCTCGTCACGACCGTCGCGCAGAACGCGACCAGCCCGAGCAGCGCCAGCGGGCGGCCGGGCCGGGTGAGGAGGCGTCCCGGCGGGCGGGGCGGCTCGCGCACGAGCCGGCGGGTCGCCACCAGGGCGACCGCGACGCCGGCGGCGGCGACCGCGGTGAAGTGCACGGGGACGCCGAGGCCCGCCGCGGCGGCGGCGGTCCCGGCGAGGCCGCCGGCGATCAGCCCGAGGGGGTGGCCGGCGTGCAGGGAGGACAGCACGGGACGGCGCGCCCGTCGCTCGAGCTCGACGCCCTGCGCGTTCATCGCCACGTCCACGACGCTGTTGGCGGCGGCGAACAGCGCGAGCGCGGCGGCGAGCGAGCCGAGGCCCGGCGCCCGGGCGACGACGGCCAGGGCGGCCGGGAAGACCGCGAACGCGAAGCGCAGCGTGGTGCGGCTGCCGGCGCGGGCCGTGATCGCGGCGCCGAGCGGCAGCCCGGCGATCGCGCCCGCCTCCACGCCGAGGATGGCCAGGGCCAGCTCGGCCGGCGACAGGTCGAGGCGCTCCTGGACCGCCGGGATCCGCACCGCCCACGTCGCCGAGAGGGCGCCTGTGATGGCGAAGACGGCGAAGGTGGCGGCGCGGGCGGAGCGCATGCCCACCGGGCTGCCCGGCGCAGCCAGAACGATTCATGCGGATTCCGCTGAAGATCCATACGCTTTCGGCATGCTGGATCCCGTCAAGCTCGCGACGCTGCGGGCCGTGATCGCGGAGGGCTCGTTCTCGGCCGCCGCCGGGACGCTCGGGCTCACCCAGCCGGCGGTCTCGCGGCACGTGGCCCAGCTCGAGCAGCGCCTCGGCACCCAGCTCGTGCGGCGCTCCAAGCGCGGGGCCGCGCCGACCGAGGCCGGCCGGCTGCTGGCCGAGCACGCCGACGCGGTGCTCGCCCGGCTCGCGCTGGCCGAGGCGCAGGTGGGCGAGCTCGCGGGCCTGCGCCGCGGCACCGTGCGGCTCGGGTCGTTCTTCACGGCGCTCGCGTACCTCTCGGCCGAGGCCGCGGCGGTCCTCGAGTCGCGCCGGCCGGCGCTGTTCGCCGGCGGGCACCAGGTGATCGTCGACGAGCTGGTCGACCGCGACGCGGCCATCGCCGGGCTGCGTGCCGGCGAGCTCGACGTCGCGGTCGTGTTCGAGCACGCGTTCGAGCGCGCCCCGGTGCCGGACGACCTCGAGCTGGTCCCGCTCTTCGACGACCCGCCGCGCCTTCTCCTGCCGGCCGGCCACGCGCTCGCCCGCGCCGCCGAGGTGCGCCCGCGCGACCTGCGCGGCGACACCTGGATCCGCGCCCACCAGGGGACTGCGGCGAGGCTCGTGGACCACGTGCTGGCCGCGGCCCGGATCGCGCCCGAGCTGCATCTCGCCGGGCACGGCGACGAGCCCGTGGAGGCGCAGGCGCTCGTCGCGGCGGGCCGCGGCGTCACGGTCGCGCACGCGCTCAACCTGATCGTCGATCTGGACCGGATCGCCGTGGTGCCGCTGGCCGGAGGCCGCCCGGTCCGCCACGTGCAGGCCCTCGTGGCGCGCGGTCAGCGCGCTCCGGCGCCGCTCGCCCTGCTCGAGGCGCTGCGCGAGGCCGGCGCCCGGCGCGGCCGCGGCTAGGCGCCGCCGGCGATCGTCGCCGCGCTCGCGAGGCAGCTCGCGGGGATCCCGAACGCGTCGACGAGGTGGCGCGCCTGCGGGGCGACGTCGGCGCACGCGGTGTTGACTGCGCGGATGACCGCCTTCGAGCGGGTCGAGGAGAAGCGGCCGTGCTCCTGGAACCAGCCGCGCTCGCGCTCGAACAGCGCCAGCGCGTGCAGGTCGCAGAGCCGCGACAGCAGCGCACGCTCGGCCTCGGGTGCGCGCTCGACCGCGTCCGCGAAGGCCTCCAGCACGAGCCGCTCAACGTACGCGCGCGCCGCCAGCACGAGGTGGTCCTGGCATTCGATCAGCAGCTCGAACGGGTCGGTCTTGTCGTCGAGGCCGCCGCGCAGGCGCCGCGCGAGGCTGGCCAGGACGTGCTCCTCACGCCAGCGCACCGCGTCCAGCTGCGCGTCGCGCTCGAGCAGGTCGGCGTCCTCGTCGCGGCCCGGGATCAGGTCGTCGCCGATCCGGCCGACGAGCTCGCGCAGCGCCGAGCGCTCGGCGATCAACGCGAACAGCTGGCCGGCGAAGAACGACGCGGTGCCGAGCGTGTCGAGCTCCTCGTGCTCGTGCTTGAAGCCGGTCAGCAGGTTCTTGGCCACGAGCTGCAGCAGGACGGTGTTGTCGCCCTCGAAGGTCGTGAAGACGTCCGTGTCGGCCTTCAGCGCGGCGAAGCGGTTCGCGCGCAGGTAGCCCTGCCCGCCGCAGGCCTCGCGACAGGCCTGGATCGTGGCGGTGGCGTGCCAGGTGCCGACCGCCTTCAGGCCGGCGGCCATCGTCTCCAGCTCGCGGAGGCGCTCGCCCTCCTCGCCGAACCGCTCGGCCAGCGTCGCGACCAGCCGCTCCTGCGCGAAGTGCAGCGCGTAGGCGTCGGCCAGGTGCACGAGCAGGCGGCGCTGGTGGGTGCGGTAGGTCATCAGCGTCACCTCCTCGCCCTCGGGTGGGCCGAACTGCCGCCGGGCGCCGGCGTGGCGGACGGCGATCGCCAGCGCGACCTTGGAGGCGTTGATCGCCGCGCCGCAGACGCTCACCCGCCCCTGGATCAGCGTGGCGAGCATCGAGAAGAAGCGCTTGGTCGGGCTCTCGATCTCCGAGAAGTAGGTGCCGTTCTCGGAGACGTGGGCGTAGCGGTCCAGCAGCGCCTCGCGCGGCACGCGCACGCCGGAGAACCAGAGCTTGCCGTTGTCGACGCCGTCGAGGCCGAGCTTGGGCCCGCAGTCCTCGATCCGTACGCCCTCGAGCACGCTGCCGTCGTCGTCGCGCAGCGGCACCAGCAGCGCGTGCACACCGCGCTCCTCGCCGCCGACGATCAGCTGCGCGAAGACCGCGGCCATCCGGCCGTCGCGGGCGGCGTTGCCGATCCACATCTTGTGCGCGTCGTCGTCGGGCGTGTCGATCACGAACTCGCCGGCGTCCGCGTCGTAGGTCGCGGTGGTGCGCAGGTGCTGGACGTCGGAGCCGTGGCCGTCCTCGGTCATCGCGAAGCAGCCCGGCAGCTCGAGCGAGGCGATGGCGGCGAGGTGGCGCTCGTGGTGGCGCTCCGTGCCGAGGTGCAGGACCGCGCCGCCGAACAGCCCGAACTGCACCCCCACCTTCACGAGCAGCGAGAGGTCGCCGAAGCCGAGCGTCTCGAAGCCGGAGATGTAGCCGCCGAGGTCGTCCTGGCCGCCGTACTCCCGGGGGTAGCCCGCGACGGTCTCGCCGCGGCCGGCGAGCTCGCGCGCCCAGTCGAGCACCTGGGCGCGGTGCTCCTCCAGGGGCAGGTCGTAGACCGGCGCGTTGCCCTCCTGGGAGAGCCATTCGCGGACGCGGTCGCGGGCGGCGGCGTGCGGGCCGTCGAGGAAGCGCTGGAGATCGGTGGCGGACATCGAGCCCGATGGATACCCGAACGCGGGTAGGAACGCGCCATGCCCTCGATCCCCCGCGACCGCGAGAACGACTACACCCCCGAGGCGGCGCGGCGGCGCCGCGCGTTCCTGGCCGAGCAGACCGGCGTCGAGCTCGAGCACGTCGGCTCCTACTCGTTCGACCCGGCGCTCGCGCAGGGCAACGTCGAGCACTTCACGGGCGTCGCGCAGGTGCCGATCGGCGTCGCCGGGCCGCTGCTCGTGAACGGCGAGCACGCGCAGGGCTCCTTCTACGTGCCGCTGGCCACGGCCGAGGGGACGCTGATCGCCTCCTACAACCGCGGCATGAAGCTGCTGCGCGAGGCCGGCGGCGTGACGACGACGATCCTCGACGACCGCATGCAGCGCGCGCCGGCGTTCGTGTTCGCGAGCGCCCGCGAGGCGCGCGAGTTCGGCCGCTGGCTCGACGAGCACTTCGACGAGATCGCGGAGGCCGCGCAGACGACCACGAGGTCGGGGAGGCTGATCGAGATCGAGCGCTACTCGGCCTCGCGGATCCTCTACACGCGCTTCGACTACACGACGGGCGACGCGGCCGGGCAGAACCTCACGGGCAAGGCGACGGCGGCCGCCTGCGCCTGGATCGTCGCCAACTACGAGCCGGGGATCGAGCGCTTCTTCCTGGAGTCCAACTTCGCGACCGACAAGAAGAGCTCGCAGGTGAACATGCTGCACACGCGCGGCAAGCGCGTGGTGGCGGAGGCGACGGTCCCGGACGCGCTCTTCCGCGACGTCATGCGCTCGAGCTCGGAGGTCATGTACCGGGCGCGCCAGGTCTCCAACCTGGGCGGCTTCATGTCCGGCGTCAACAACAACGGCGCCCACTCCGCCAACGGCATCACCGCGATGTTCATCGCAACGGGCCAGGACGCGGCCAACGTCGCGGAGTCCAGCGCGGCCTTCGTCTACGCGGAGCTGCGCGAGAACGGCGACTACTACTACTCCGTCACTATCCCGTCGCTGATCGTCGCCACCTACGGCGGCGGCACCGGTCTGGCCACCCAGCGCGAGTGCTTGGAGCTGATGGGCTGCTACGGCACCGGCAAGGTCAACAAGCTGGCCGAGATCGTGGCCGCGACGGTCCTCTGCGGCGAGCTCTCGCTCGGCTCGGCGATCGTGGCGGAGGAGTGGGTCAACGCGCACGACCTGCTCGGGCGGAACCGGCCTAGCTAACGGGCCAGATCCGCTTCACGAGCGGCAGCAGCACCGACCGCGGCAGGTGCTGGCCCCACAGCGCGGCGAGCTGGTTGTGGGGGCCGGGGACGGTGATGCGGTCGCCGCTGGAGAGCGCGTTGACCGCGTCGCGGGCGACCTTGCCGGCCTCGAGCCAGAGCGCGCCGGGGATGCGCTCGTCGGCGCCGCCGAAGCCGCCCTGCTCGCCGAACTCGGTGTGCACGGGGCCCGGACAGACGGCGGTGACGGTCACCCCGGTGCCGCGCATCTCCTCGTGCAGCGCGTCGGTGTAGGAGAGCACGAACGCCTTCGTCGCCCCGTAGGTCGCCTGGAAGGGCACGGGCTGGAAGGCGATCAGCGAGGCGACGTTGAGCACGGCGCCGCGGCCGCGCTCGGCCATCTCGGGCAGGTAGCGGCCGGTGAGCGCGACGACAGCCTCGCAGTTCGTGCGCACCATCGAGGCCTCCTTGGAGGCGTCGAGCGTCGTGAAGCGCCCGCCGCTGCCGAAGCCCGCGTTGTTGACGAGCACCTCGACGGTGAGCCCGCGCTGCTCGATCTCGTTGAACAGCCGCGTACGCGCCCGCTCGCTCGCCACGTCGCCGGCGACGACCTCCGTCTCGACGCCGAATTCCTCGTGGATCTCGTCGGCGAGCTCCTGCAGGCGCTCCTCGCGGCGGGCCACGAGCGTGACGCCGAGCCCGCGCCCGGCGAGCTCGCGGGCGATCTCCGCACCGATCCCCGAGGAGGCGCCGGTGATCAGGCACGTCGTGCCCGGGTCGGGCGGCGGCAGCGCCATCAGATGCCCACGACCATGCGCCGCCGAGCGATGAACCCGCCCAGCCGGACCGGGTGCAGCAGGCCGAAGGCGGCGGCCTGGCCGAGCGCCCCGGCGATCGTCGACATGCCCGAGCGGACGTCGTCGAGGAAGGCGCCCTCCTCGATCAGCTCGAGGTACCAGTCCACGGTCGCGCGGATCGTGTCGTCGAGCGGGCGCGCGGTGTAGCCGAGCTCGCGCTTGGCCTTCTCGGAGGAGAAGCGCCAGTCCTTGGACATCAGCCCGAAGCCCTCGGCGGGCAGCGCGGACGGCAGCTTCATCGCCTCGCGGATCTGCGCCACGCGCGCGGTCTCGGGTGGCAGCACCAGCACCGGATGGCGGCGGCCGGAGACCTCCGCGACGTGCTCGATCAGCTCCGGCCAGCTCAGGTTCACGCCGCCGAGGATGTAGCGCTCGCCGGCTTGGCCCTTGTCGGCGGCGAGCAGGTGGCCCTGGGCGGCGTCCTCGACGTCGGCGAAGTTCATCGGGGCGTCGATCACGCCCGGCAGGCGGCGGCGCAGGTAGTTGCCGACCGTGCGCGTGGAGGTCTCGCCGGGCTGCTCGCGGTCGACCGGCACGCCGAGCAGATAGGCGGGGTTGACGACCACGACCTCGATCCCGTGGCGCTCGCCGGCGGCGAGCGCGGCCAGCTCCCCCTCGTGCTTGGAGTCCGGATAGGCGAGCCCGAGCCAGTCGCGCGGGTACTCGGTCAGCTCGCTCGCCGGCTGGCCGTTGGTGGCCGGTCCGATCGCCGAGATCGTCGAGGTCAGCACGACGCGCTTCAGGCCCTCCGCGGCGGCGGCCTCGACCGCGACGACCGGGGCGTGGGCGTTCAGCAGCCAGACCAGCTCGGCCGGGTTGGAGCCGACGAAGCCGACCGTGTGGAAGAGCACGTCGGACCCCTTCACGGCCCGGCGCATCGCCTTGTAGTCGAGCACGTCGGCCTTCGCCCGCCGCACCTTGATGCCCTTCAGGTGCTTGAGCCGCTCGGGGTTGCGGTACGTCACGCGCACCTCGTCGCCGCGCTCGGCGAGGAGCTTGGTCACGTGGCCGCCCAGGAAGCCGGTCGCGCCGGTCACCACCGCTTTCATGAACGTTGACGTACCACGATCAGCGCAGAAGCAACCGGAGGATCGGCTCGGCCCTGCGCGCGTCGGGGCGCTCGCCGAGGATCAGGTCCAGGTACGTGTAGGACTCGACCACCCGCACGATCACGTAGGCGACCTCGCGTCGGCCGGCCTCGAGCTCGACCCGCTCGCGCTCGAGCAGCCCCTCGACGTAGCCGATCAATCTCGGCTGGAAGCCGCGGTCGGAGCGCGTGAGCAGCCGCATCGCGAGCTCGCCCTCCTCGGCCAGCCAGCGCTGCATGCCCGGGTTGGCGATCACGACCTCGGTGAAGCGGGTCACGACCGCGACGACCCGCTCCGCCCCGCGGCCGCCGGTCGCGGCCTCCACGTCGGCGAGCGTGCGCTCGGCGAGCGCCCAGACGATGTCGACCAGCAGCGCCTCGCGCGAGCCAACCCAGCGGTAGAGCGTGACGCGGTTGACGTCGAGCTCGGCGGCCATCGCGCTCATGTCGACGCGCTCTCCCCCCAGCCACCGGCGGCGGGCCAGGCGGATCGCATCGCTCGCCGTCGGGCGCGTGCTCACGTCAAGACCCTCTCAAATGGTGTGTGGCGCGGTCGCGTTCGTGGTACTCCCCGGGCGGATGACCGACGAGGGAGGACTCCGGCCGCTCGACCTGCTCGCCTCGGGAGCGGGGATCGTCGAGGGCGGGATCCACGCGGCGCTCGTGCTCGGCCGTGCCGGGCTCGTGCGCCCCGTGCGGCCGGACCGCCCTCCGCGCGCGCTCGCCGCGGTCCAGCGCTGGGGCTTCACGCCCGCCGGCGGGTTCGCGGCCGCGGCCGCCCTCTATCCGGACGCCGAGGGCGTGGTCGACGAGCGCGGCGGCTTGACGTTCGCCGAGCTGGATGACCGCACGAACCGGCTCGCGAACGCGCTCTCGGACGCCGGTGTGCTCGAGGGCGACGGCGTCGGGCTGATGGCCCGCAACCACCGCGGCTTCGTCGAGGCGATCGTGGCGCTGTCCAAGCTCGGCGCCGATGCGATGCTGCTCAACACGGCCTTCGCCGGGCCGCAGCTGACCGAGGTCGTCAAGCGCGAGAAGCCGCGGGCGATCATCTACGACGCGGAGTTCGGCGAGCTGCTCTCGAAGGCGCTCGACCGCCGCAAGGGCTTCGTCGCGTGGCGCGACGAGGACGAGGAG
>DATFQI010000414.1:0-24262 GCA_035264365.1 Solirubrobacteraceae bacterium | reverse complement strand
CAGGCCGTCGGCGTCGCGCTCGTAGAACGCGGGCAGCGCCTGCTCGAGCAGCAGCGAGTACAGCTCCTGCGCGTGGCGCCAGTCCTGCGCGCCGTGGTCGGGATCGACCTCGCCGCCGATCGCCCAGCCGTTGGTGCCGTCGTAGGCCTCCGGCCACCAGCCGTCGAGCACCGACAGCTGCAGGCCGCCGTTGACCGCCGACTTGATGCCCGAGGTGCCCGACGCCTCGAGCGGCGGCCGCGGCACGTTGACCCAGATATCGCAGCCGCGCGTCATCGCCGCGCCGAGCGCGACGTCGTAGTCGTCGAGGTAGACGACGCGACGGCCGACCTGCGAATGGCCCTTCATCTCGAACAGCCGCTGCACGAGCCGCTTGCCGTCGTCGTCGCGCGGGTGCGCCTTGCCGGCGAGGATGAACTGCACCGGGCGCTCGCCGTCGCCGAGCAGCGACAGCGCGCGGTCGACGTCGCGCAGCAGCAGGTCGAGGCGCTTGTAGGTCGCGACGCGGCGGGCGAAGCCGATCGTCAGCACGTCGGGGTCGAGCGCGTCGACGGCCGCGCGTACGTACTCGGGCGTGTCGCCGCGCTGCAGGCGCTCGGTCACGCTGCGCGCCTTGACGAGCGCGATCAGCTCGCGGCGCTGCGCGCTGCGGGCCTCCCACAGCTCGGCGTCGGAGATCGAGGCGACGCCGTCCCAGGTGGAGGGCTCGACGGCGCGGCCGATCCAGCCCTCGCCCAGGTGGCGGTCGAGCAGCTCGCGCAGCGGGGCGCCGATCCAGGTCGGGATGTGCACGCCGTTGGTGACGTGCGCGATCGGCACGTCCTCGACGGCGCGGTCGGGCCACAGCTCCTGCCACATCCCGCGGGCGACCTCGCCGTGGCGCACGCTGACGCCGTTGGCGATCCGCGACGAGCGCAGCGAGAACTGCGTGACGCCGAACGGCTCGTGCTCGTCGTCCGGATGGGTGCGGCCGCGGCGGACCAGCTCACCGACGTCGACGCCCATCTCGCCGGCGATCCCGGCCAAGCGCTCGGCGACGTGGCCGGCGGGGTAGGTGTCGTTGCCGGCGGGCACCGGCGTGTGCGTGGTGAAGACGGTGCGGCGGCGGACGGCCTCGAACGGATCGTCCTCGGTCGAGGTGCGCGCCAGCTCGAGCGTCGCGAACGCCGCGTGGCCCTCGTTGAGGTGCACGACGCCGGGCTCGACGCCGAGCGCGTGCAGCGCGCGCACGCCGCCGATGCCGAGCAGCAGGTACTGGCTCAGGCGCACGTCGGGGTCGCCGACGTACAGGCGCGAGGTGATCCAGCGGTCCGCGACGTCGTTCTCCGGGCGGTCGGCGTCGAGCAGCAGCAGCGGCACGCGGCCGACGTCGACGCGCCAGATCTGCGCGACGAGGTCGCGGCCGGTTCCGAGCGGCACGGTGACGGTGACCGGCTCGCCGTCGTCGCCCGTGACGAGCGCGCCCGGGACGCGGTCCGGATCGGTGTCGACCCAGTACTCGTGCTGCCAGCCGGAGGCGTCGATGCGCTGGCGGAAGTAGCCGTGCCGGTACATCAGGCCGACCGCGACGAGCGGCAGCGCGAGGTCTGAGGCCTCCTTGAGGATGTCGCCGGCGAGCACGCCGAGGCCGCCCGAGTAGACCGGCAGCGAGCCGTGGACGGCGTACTCCGCGCAGAAGAAGGCGGCCGGCGACTCGTGGGAAACGGTCGCCTCCTCGAGCGTCTCGCGGGCGAGCGCCGCGTCGAGCTCCTCCTGGAGCTCCGCGAGCGCGCCGGCGAAGGCGGCGTCCTCGGCGGCGTCGGCGAGTCGCGAGGGGTGGACCTCCTGCAGCAGGCGGACGGGGTTGGCCGCACACGCCTGCCAGCGCTTGGGGTCGATCGAGGCGAAGAGCTCCGGCCCTCCGGGCGTCCACGACCAGCGGTAGTTGTAGGCGATCTCCGCAAGCGGCGCGAGCGGCTCAGGGAG
Source organism: Solirubrobacteraceae bacterium (assembly GCA_035264365.1). Classification (GTDB taxonomy): domain Bacteria; phylum Actinomycetota; class Thermoleophilia; order Solirubrobacterales; family Solirubrobacteraceae; genus DATFQI01. The sequence goes on along the minus strand of DATFQI010000414.1, from coordinate 22,297 downwards.
GCGGGATCGGAGGGCGGCTGCCGCCGCGGCGAGATCTGTGGTACCGGCGTTCACGCGCTCACGTGTTACCAGACGCGCGCGCGGGGCTACTGCAGCGCGCCTGCGGCGTTGGCGGCGGGCGCCTCGAGCGCGCGCGGCACGAGCAGGCAGGTGATCGAGCCGATCGCGAGCCGCTCGGCCGCGCCGGGGCGCAGGTCGCCGGCGCCCGTGTGCGCCTCGCGCGCGGGCGCCTGCAGGCCGAACAGCTTGTGGCCGAACTCGGCAGCGTGCAGGCGCAGCGCGCGGCCCGCCTGCGGGCGCGAGAGGCGCCAGCCGGCGGCGACCATGGTCGCGCCGTGCCAGAGCTCCCAGCGCCAGCGCCCGAAGGGGAGCCGGCCGGGCGGGAGCGCGTAGAGCGCGTAGGCGAACTGGAGGCCTTCGACGGTCGGCATGCGGTACGTCACCACCGTATCGGCCGCACCCCGTCGGCTCATGACGGCGGACCCGCCGGTGCGGGGTGCGGAGGGCCACACCCGCGGGTACGGGATCCGGCGTGTGCAGACGCGGGCCTGCCCCCTGGGGGCGCGGCCCGCCGAGGAGGAGGCTGTGTCCATGTTCACCGCCGTCCCCAGCGCCAAGGCCAGCGAGCTCCATCGCAGCCAGCGCGCGCTCGTGGCCGCGAGCCTGCTCGCCTGCCCGCCGGTCTCCGGCGGCAAGCACAAGCGCGCGTAGCCTGAGTGCCCGTGTCGCCCACCGCCACCACGACGAGGGTCGTCCTCGAGCGCCGTTACAACGGCCCGCCCGAGACCGCCAACGGCGGCTACGCCTGCGGCGTCGTCGCGTCGCACGTGGATGGCCCGGCACACGTGAGCCTCCGCCGCCCGGTGCCGCTCGGCGCGCCACTCGAGCTCGAGCGCCACGACGACGGCCACGTCACCCTGCACGACGACGGGACCCTGATCGCGGAGGCCGACCCGGCGCTGCCGCTGGACGGGCTCGAGCCGCCGTACCGCCCGGCACTGGAGGAGGCCCGCGAGGCCGCCGCGCGCCGCCCGGGCGCCTGGCCGGCGGCATTCGACTCCTGCTGGGTCTGCTCGCCGCGCGAGGACGGGCTCGGCGTGCTGTTCGGCCCGCTGCGCGCGCGCCCGGACATGACCGCCGCGGTGCTGCACGCCGGCGAGGGCGGCACGCTCGCCCCCGAGCTGGTCTGGGCCGCGCTGGACTGCCCGAGCTACACGCCGCCGCTGTGGAGCAGCGACGTCCCGAGCCTGCTCGCGAGCATGTGCGCCGAGCTGCTCGAGCCGGTCCCGGGCGGCGAGCAGCTGGCCGTCGTCGGCTGGACGCTCGGCTCCCAAGACCGCAAGCACCGCAGCGCCACCGCGATCCTTGCGCCCGACGGCCGCATGCTCGCGCGCGCCGAGGCGCTGTGGATCCGCATGCGCGCCTGACCTCGCCTTCCGTTCACTCTGGACTTGCCTGCGCCCTTAGCTCCCGATTAGGGTCGGCTCAACAGCCGCCCAATCCATTGAGGGAGAGGTCTTACGTGACGGGACGTTGCAAAGCAGGGATCGGTGCCATGGTCGTACTACTGGCGCTACCGGGGGCAGCGCAGGCCGCCACCAAGTCGGTCAACATGGGCATCCCGCCGAAGTCGGGCAAGGCGTTCCAGCCGCTCGGGGTCGATGTCAACGACTTCTTCCCGCACGGGGTGACGATCCACAAGGGCGACAAGGTCAAGTTCCTGCCCGTCGGGTTCCACTCCTTCGACTTCCCGGCCCGCGGCGGCGACATGCTGCCGCTGATCACTCCGACCGGCCAGAAGATCGCCGGCGAGAACGACGCCGCCGGGACCCCGTTCTGGTTCAACGGACAGGACCAGGTCTCGTTCAACCCGGCGCTCGTGGCGGGGGCGACGTTCGGCAAGAAGGTCAGCTACAACGGCGGCAAGCGGGTCATCAGCGGCCTGCCGCTCGGCCCGGACCTCAAGCCCATCACAGTGACCTTCAAGAAGAAGGGCAAGTTCACCTACTTCTGCAACATCCACGCGGGCATGAAGGGCGTCGTCTCCGTCAAGGGCAAGGGCGCGAAGGTGCCGTCGGCCAAGGCCGATCGCAAGGCCCTCAAGCGCCAGGTCGCGACGGCGCTGAAGACGTCCAAGCAGCTGCCCAAGACGGCCGTTCCCGCCAACACGATCGACGTCGGCGCCGCCGGCAAGCACGGCGAGGAGCTGTTCGCCTTCGTCCCCGACGCGCTCACGGTGCCCCTGGGAACGACGGTCACGTTCCGGATGCACCCGGCGTCCTTCGACATCCACACGGCGACCGCCGGCCCGGGCAACCCGGAGTCCGAGCCGAACTCCTACCTGGGCCAGCTCGCCAAGAAGTTCGCCGAGGAGCCCGTCCCGCCCGGGCAGGCCGTGTACCGCAGCGAGCCGCCCGCCTCGCAGGCGACGCTCACCCCGGCGCTGCACGGCAACGGGTTCTGGAACTCGGGCCTGATGGACACCTCCACCAACTCGCCGCTCGCGGCGAGCGACTCGGTGAAGTTCGGGGCGCCCGGCGCCTACGACTTCTACTGCATGGTCCACCCGTTCATGCACGCGAGGATCACGGTGCAGTGAGAGCCGTAGCCGCGACGGCGGCGCTGATCGCGATCGGGGCGGCGGGTCTCTCCGCCGCCCCCGCGGGGGCCGCCGTCCGGCACGTCTGGGTCGCAGCGGTGCCCGTGAGCTGGAACATCGTGCCCAACGGGCGCGACGCGATCATGGGCGTCCGCCACGACCCGTCGGAGACCGTCTTCGGAACGGTCGTCTATCGCCGCTACAGCCGCGGCTGGAAGCACCCGATGCGCAACCTGCCGCCAGGCTCCGGCGACGACGACGGGATGCCGGGTCCGCTGATCCGCGCCCGCGTCGGCGACCGCATCCGCGTGCACTTCAAGAACCTCGACACGCGGTTCGACCGCTCCCACTCGATGCACTTCCACGGCGTCCGCTACAAGCCGAGCTCCGACGGCGCCTACGTGCCCGGGTTCTCGGGCGGCGACGGTGACGTCAAGCCCGGCAAGACGTGGACCTACCGGCTCACCGCGCTGCCGAGCTCGGCCGGCGTCTGGCCCTACCACGACCACTCGCCCTCGATGCACGAGTCCGTCGAGGGCGGTCTGTGGGGGATGCTCTCGATCCGCGGCCGCCACGAGCCGCTGCCCGACCGCGAGTTCGTGGTCGTGTTCGCGCCGATGGGCCGCTTCCAGAGCATCGACGGGCGCGCCTTCGTCGGCAACACGCCGGTCTTCACCGCCTTCCCCGGCCAGCGCGTCCAGTGGGACGTGATGGCGATGGGGTCCGAGCACCACACCTTCCACGTCCACGGCCACCGCTGGCGCGAGCACGGCGTGCCCGCAGACACCAAGACCGTCGGCCCGGCCGAGAGCTTCCGCATCCGCTGGCGCGAGCGCGACCCCGGGACGTGGCTCTACCACTGCCACGTCGAGACCCACATGGAGCAGGGCATGATCGGCATCTACCAGGTCAAGCGCCGATGAGGTGCGCGCTGCTCGCCGCCGTCGCCGTACTGGCGCTCGCGCCCGCCGCCGCGAGCGCGCAGCACGGCGACCACGGCGCCGATCCGGGCGGTACCACCGTCTCGATCGCGTTCGCGGCCTTCGACCCGCCATTCGTCGACGTGCTGCGGGGCGACCGCATCACCTGGGACAACGTCAGCGTCCGCCAGCACGACGTCGCGGCGGTCGACGGCAGCTTCAACTCGGGCCCGCTGCGCGGCGGCGCGGCGTTCGCGCGCGCCTTCGACAGCGCAGGCGAGGTCGCCTACTTCTGCACGATCCACCCGTTCATGCGCGGCACCGTCTCGGTCCACGACCTGCTGCTCGACCGGCCCGCGGAGCCCGCCGTGCCCAGGCGTCCGTTCCCGTTGCACGGCCGTACGGCGCTCGCGCCCGGCACGCCCATCGGGATCGAGGCCGACAGCGGCACCGGCAGCTACGTCCGGGTCGCTTCGACGGTTGCGCAGCAGGACGGCACGTTCAGCCTGCTGGCGCTTCCGCACATCTCGGAGCAGGTGCGCGCGGTCGCCGACGGCGTCACGGCCAGCCCACCGGTGCCGCTGCTCGTGCTCGACCGTTCGGTCGCCGCCACGGCGCGCTCCGCGCGCGCGCGCAGCCGGGTGAGCGTCCGCGTGACCCCGCCCGGGCACGGCGGCACGGTGGTGCTCCAGCTGCGCCTGCGCGAGCGCTTCGGCTGGTGGCCGGTCGCCCGCGCCAGGCTCGACCGGCGCGGTCGCGCCCGCTTCGCGCTCGCGACGCCGCGCCGGGTGCGCGCCCGCGTGGTGCTCACGCTCGCCGACGGCGCGACGCCGCTGGCGGTCAGCGCGCCGCTGCGACTCGGCCGCCGATGAGCGCCATCGCGGCGTTGTGGCCCGGGATGCCGCTGACGCCGCCGCCGCGCCGGGCGCCCGCGCCGCACAGCAGCACGCGCGGGTGCGCGGTCTCGACGCCCCAGCCGCCGGGCTCGTCGCCATCCTCGGCGTAGGGCCACGACAGGTCGCGGTGGAAGATGTTGCCCGCCGGCAGGCCGAGCTCGGCCTCCAGCTCGGGCGGCGTGCGCGCCTCCAGGCACGGCTCGCCGTCCGGCGTGCGCCACAGGCAGTCCTCGATCGGCTCGGCCAGCACCGCGTTCAGCGACCGCAAGGTCGCCTCGACCGCTCGCTCCTTCGCTGCGGGCTCGCGGAACAGCCGCGCGGGCATGTGCAGCCCGAAGCAGGTCAGCGTCTGTGCGCCGGCCGCCCGCAGCTCCGGCCCGAGGATCGTCGGATCGGTCAGCGAGTGGCAGTAGATCTCGCATGGCGGCAGCGCGGGCAGCTCGCCCGCCGCGGCCTGCTCGTAGGCCGTCTGGAGCTGGCTCGCGGACTCGTTGACGTGGAAGGTGCCGGCGAACGCCTCGCGGGGGTCGACCGAGGCGTCGCGCAGCCGCGGCAGCCGCGCGACCAGCATGTTGAGCTTCAGCTGGGCGCCCTCCGCCGGCGGCTGCGGCTCGGGCTCCCTGAGCAGGCGGGCGAGCACGGGCGGGGCGACCGCGGCGAGCACGTGCTCCGCGGCAGCCGACCCGCCCTCCCAGCGGAGCGCGCCCTCGGGGTCGATCTCCGTGACCTCGACACCCGTGCGGATCTCGGCGCCGGCCGCCAGCGCGCTGCGCACGAGCGCGTCCGTGAGCGCGCCCATGCCGCCGACCGGCACGTCCCAGTGCCCCTCTCCGTTGCCGATCACGTGGTAGAGGAAGCAGCGGTTCTGGCGCAGCGACGGGTCGTCCGCGGCCGCGAACGTGCCGATCAGCCCGTCGGTGAGCACGATCCCGCGCTCGACGTCGTCGGCGAAGGCGGCATCGACGGCCTCGCCGAGCGGGCGCTCGAACAGCGCCTCCCAGGCGGCGTCCTCGGAGATCTCGGCGCGCAGCTCCTCGCGACTCGGGAGCGGCCGCGTCAGCGTGGGGAACACGCGTCGCCCCACGCGCGCGGTCATCGCGTAGAACTCGCGCCAGGCGTCGTGCGGGGCGGCATCGGTGCGCACGAGCAGGCCGCTGCCGTCCGGGCGCGGCGTGTAGGAGGAGATCGCGCGGCGGCGCAGCTCCACGCCGAGCCCGAGCTCGCTCGCGATCGCGGCCGGGAGCAGCGAGACGAGGTAGGAGTAGCGCGACAGGCGCGCGTCGACGCCCGGCCACGGGCGCTCGGACACGGCCGCGCCGCCGGCGTGCTCGCGGCGCTCGAGCACGAGCACGGAGCACCCGGCGCGGGCGAGGTAGGCGGCGGCGACGAGCCCGTTGTGGCCGCCGCCGACGATCACGGCGTCATGGCGCGTCATGCGGGGCGGCACGATACCCCGCGGGACGCGGCGGGTAGCGTCGTGGGCATGGCCAGACAGGACGCATCGCATCTCTACGGCGACGAGCACGTGCGCAGCTACCGCGAGACCGGCGGCGAGCTGGGGCACGACTGGAAGGAGGGCTCCTCTGTCCTCCTGCTCACCACCAAGGGCCGCAAGAGCGGCCAGGAGCGCACCACCCCGCTGATCTACGGCACCGTGGGCGACGACTACGTGATCGTCGCCTCCAAGGGCGGGGCCGACGATCCGCCCGGCTGGTACGTGAACCTGGAGGCCGACCCCGGCGTCGAGGTGCAGGTGCTCGACGACGTCTTCTCCGCGCGTGCGCGCACCGCGGGCCCCGAGGAGAAGCCGCAGCTGTGGGAGACGATGGTCGGCGAGTGGCCGCACTACGCCGAGTACCAGGAGCGGACCGACCGCGAGATCCCGGTCGTCGTGCTCGAGCGCCGCTGAAGTCACTATCGTTGCCGGGATGCTGACCTTCGCCGACATCGCCCTGGAGACGACGATCGTCTATGTCCTGATCTGGGGCATCCTGTTCCCGGCGTTCGTGACCGGCCTGATCGTCTACGCCGTCATCGTGGGCCGCGGCGAGGGCGAGTCCAACGAAGAGGAGCGGCGCTACCCGCGCATCTGATCGCCGCTAGGGGCGGCGATCACGGTGATGCCCTCGGCCGGCCGATCCATGGCCGCCAGGGCCGCGCCGGCCTGCTCGAGCGTGATCCGGCTGCCGATCAGCCGCGCCGGGTCCACGGCGTCCGAGGCGATGAGCCGCAGCAGCGCCGGGTAGTCGCGCACCGGCATCCCGTGCACGCCGGCGATCTCGAGCTCGCGCGAGATCATCTCGGCCATCGGGATGCGCGACTCGCGCTCGTCGCCGGCGAGCAGGCCGACCTGCACGTGACGGCCGCGGCGGCGCAGCGACCGCACCGACGCGGCGGCGGTGGCGGCGCTGCCGATCGCGTCGATCGAGACGTGCGCGCCGCCGCCGGTGAGCTCGCGGATGCTCGTCGCGACGTCGTGTTCGCGGCCGTCGAGCGTCTCGTCGGCGCCGAGCTCCGCGGCGCGGGCGAGCGGCCCTGGCGCCACGTCGACGGCGACGACGCGGGCTCCCAGTGCGCGGCCGAGCATCACCGCCGACAGCCCGACGCCGCCGCAGCCGTGGACCGCCAGCCAGTCGCCCGCACGGACCTTGCCGCGTTCGCCGACGGCCGCGAACGCGGTCATGAAGCGGCAGCCGAGCGCCGCCGCGGCCTCGAACGCGAGCCCGTCCGGGAGCGGGACGCAGTTGAGGTCGGCGACCGGGATCAGCACGCGCTCGGCGAACGAGCCCCACCCCGTGAAGCCTGGCTGGTAGTCGCGCTCGCAGATCTGGGTCTGGCCGAGCCGGCACGGCTCGCACGCCCCGCAGCCGCAGCAGAATGGCGCGGTCACGCGGTCGCCGGGGCTGATCCCGCGCACCTCCGGCCCGACCTCGGCGACGACGCCGGCGAACTCGTGGCCGGGCACGTGGGGGAGGCGGATCGAGGCGTCGTGGCCCATCCAGCCGTGCCAGTCGCTGCGGCAGAGCCCGGTCGCGCGCACCTCGACGAGCGCGGCGTCGGGCGGCAGCTCCGGCTCGGGCACATCCTCGAGCTCGGGCGGCTCGCGGAACGCGCGGATGACCAGCGCGCGCACGGCTATGGGCGGCGCGGCCGCAGGCGCAGGTCCTGCATCCCGCCGTCGACGGCGATCGCGGTCCCGGTGGTGGATCCGGAGCGCGGGCCCGCCAGATAGGCGACGGCGAGCGCCACCTCCTCCGGCGTGACCAGCCGGCCGTGTGGCTGGCGGGCCTCCAGCGCCGCGCGCTCGGCGGCCGGGTCGTCGGCGCGGTCGAGCAGCCGGCCGATCCACGGCGTGTCCGCGGTGCCCGGATTGACGCAGTTGACGCGCACGCCCTCGTGCAGGTGGTCCGCGGCCATCGCCCGCGTGAGCGCGAGCACGGCGCCCTTGGTCGCGCTGTAGAGCGCGCGCTGCGGCAGGCCGGCGGTGGCGGCGACCGAGCCGGTGTTGACGATCGCGGCCGACGGCGAGCGGCGCAGCGCCGGCAGCGCGGCGCGGCTGGTGCGGACGATGCCGAGCAGGTTGACGTCGAGTACGCCGTGCCACTCGGCGTCGTCGTTGTCCTCGACCGTGCCCTGGGCGCCGATGCCGGCGTTGTTGACGAGCACGTCGAGGCGGCCGAGCCGGCCGGTGATCTGCTCGATGGCGGCACGGACGGAGGCGTCGTCGGCGACGTCGGCTTGGATCGCGAGCGCGTGCTGGGAGCCGTCCGGCGGGTCCTGGAGGTCGAGAACGGCCACCCGCGCGCCCTGTCTCGCGAGCTCCGTCACCACCGCCGCGCCGATGCCGGAGGCGCCGCCGGTCACTGCGGCCACGAGGCCGTCGAAGTCACCCGTCACGGACGGCTTTCTACCGCACCGGGCGCGGGCCGGGGGCGGTGGCCGCGCGTGGGGGCGGGCGCTCTGGCGTCCACGGCCAGCCACGGCAGCGTACGGTGCACCAGCGGGCCGATCGCGAGCGCGAACGCCACGGTGCCGAGCCCGACTGTGCCGCCGAGCAGCCAGCCGGCGGCGAGCACGGTCAGCTCGATCCCGGCGCGCGCGACGCCGACCGGGATCCCGCGCGCCGCGAGGCCGGTCATCAGCCCGTCGCGCGGCCCAGGGCCCCAGCCCGCGCCGACGTAGAGGCCGGTCGCCAGCGCGGACGCGAGGATCGCCACCACCATGAACACGGCCTGCTCGAAGGTGCCGTTCGCGGTCGGGATCCAGGCGATCCCGAGGTCGACCACCGGGCCGACGACGAGCGCGTTGGCGACGGTGCCGAGGCCGGGCCGCTGTCGCAGCGGGATCCACAGCGCGAGCAGGGCGAGCGAGCTGATCACGGTGACCTGGCCGATCGTGAGGCCGGTGTGCTCGCCGACGCCCTGGTGGAAGACGTTCCACGGGTCCAGGCCGGTGCGCGACTCCAGCAGCAGCGCCATCGCGAGGCCGAACAGGACGAGGCCGGCGAGCAGGCGGAGGGCGCGCTCGACGGGGCGGTCGAAGCGGCCCGTCATGCGCCTGCCACGAGCGTGCGGGCGGCGTCGGTCGCGTCCTCGACCGCTCGGGCCGCCGCCTCGTGCCCGTCGACGACCACGCGCGCGGCGACGCCGTCGATCAGCAGCCCGAGCCGCGAGGCGAGCCCGTCGGGATCGCGCAGACCCTCGCCCCGGGCGCGGCGGGCGAGCTCCCCGCGCAGCCACGCCTTCTCGCGCGCGGCGGCGGCGCGGCCGGGACCGCCGTGGGGGAGCTCGGCCGCGGCGTTGACGAACCCGCACCCGCGTGCGCCGTCGCGGGCGTAGAAGTCAGCCAGCCACCCGAAGATCGCGAGCGGGCCGCCGTCGAGCGCCTCCAGCTCGGCCGCGCGGGTCGCGTGGCGGCGCTCGAGCACGGCCGCGACGAGCTCGGCCTTGGAGCCGAAGTGCGCGTACAGCGTGGGCTTGGAGACGCCGGCGGCGCGCACGACATCGTCGACGCCGGTCGCGCCGATGCCGTCCGCGTAGAACAGCTCGGAGGCGGCGTCCAGCAGCTTGTCGCGGGCGGCCATGCCCACTTACCTTACCGGTCAGTCAAGTCGAAGAGGTTCGCCGCTACTCGTTCGGCGGCGCGCGGCCCTCGAAGCGGGGCAGCCCGTCATCGGGGAGCGGCTCCCACTCGCACGCCGACTCCACGCGCTGGCGGAACGCCGGCCGGATCCCGTGGCCGGGGTCGAGCCCGCCGAGCCGCACGGCCCAATGCTCCTTCGCGCGGTCGTGGCTGAACAGCGCGCTCCCGCACGTCCCGCAGAACAGCTTCGCGAAGCCCTCGTCGGGCTGCCACGTGCGGACGTGCTCCTCGCCCGCGGTGATCCGCAGCGCGTCCTTCGCCAGCCGCGCCTGCGCCGACGCCGCCGCGCCCGTGCGCCGCTGGCAGCGCGTGCAGTGGCAGTAGCCCGCGCTCAGCGGCGCCTCGACGATCTTGAAGCGAACCGCCCCGCAGAGGCAGCGGCCGGTGATGGGGAGGAAGGGCACGGCCGGAGCGTAGCCCCGGCGGCCGCTCAGGCCGGGACCAGGTTCGGGTCCGGGCCCCGGGAGCGTGCGGGTGAGCTCCCAGCGCGACTGGATGCCGAGCTTGGCGAACACCTTGCGCAGGTGCCACTCCACCGTGCGGGGGCTGAGGAAGAGTTGCGCGCCGATCTCCGGGTTCGTCAGCCCGTCGCGGGCGAGGTGCGCGATCTGGCGCTCCTGGGGGGTCAGGTCGTCGCGCGTGGCGGTGGTGCGCTTGCGCACCTTCTCGCCCGTGGCCAGCAGCTCCCCCTGGGCGCGGGGTCGCGGCCAGGGGGGTCCCGGGCGCGATGGGCCGCCTGCTGCGAGGAGACTTGAGGCATGTTCACGACCAAGCCCCATCCCAGCGCACTGATCGGTCTCGACGGTGCGAGCGTGTGGCTCAACTCCGAGCCGCTGACGGCGGCGGGCCTGCGGGGCCGCGTCACGCTCGTCGACTTCTGGACGTACTCGTGCGTCAACTGGCTGCGCACGCTGCCCTACGTCCGCGCGTGGCACGAGCGCTACCGCGAGCGCGGGCTCGTCGTCGTCGGCGCGCACGCGCCCGAGTTCGGCTTCGAGCACGACCTCGACAACGTGCGCCGCGCCATCGGCGAGCTGGACGTCGGCTATCCGATCGTCATCGACAACGACTTCGCGATCTGGCGCTCGTTCGGCAACCACTACTGGCCGGCCGTCTATCTCGTCGACGGCGACGGGCGCGTCCGCTTCCACCACTTCGGCGAGGAGGCCTACGCGGAGACCGAGCGGGCCATCCAGGCGCTCCTCGGCACCGACGAGGAGCTCGTGCGGGTGGATGCCGGCGGCCGCTTCGAGGCGGCCGACTGGAGCGTGGTGGGCTCGCCGGAGACCTACGTGGGCGACGCCCGCGGCGAGCGTCGCCGCGACCGGCCGCCCGACGAGCTCGCGCTCAACGAGTGGGCGCTCAGCGGCGACTGGTCGGTCGGCGACGAGTCCGCCGAGCTCGGGACCGCAGGCGGCTCGATCGCCTACCGCTTCCAGGCGCGCGACCTCAACCTCGTGCTCGCGCTGCCGCCCTCGGGCGCCCCGGTGCGCTTCGCCGTCCGGCTCGACGGCCGGCCGCCCGGCGACGCCCACGGCGTCGACGCCGACGAGTCCGGCGCGGGCACCGTCGACGAGCCGCGGATGTACCAGCTCATCCGCCAGCCGGAAGCGGTCGGCGAGCGTGGCTTCGAGATCGCGTTCGACGGCCCGGGCGTGCGGGCGTACGTCTTCACCTTCGGCTGACTACGGCACCCAGGTGTCGAGCGCGGGCGTGACCTGCAGCTCGTGCGTCATCGCCCGCGGGCTCTGGCTCGCGAGGTAGGCGACCGCGTCCGCGAGGCTGCCGGGGTCGGCGCTGCCGGCGTTGTCGCCGCCCGTGCGGTCGATCGTCGCGTCGACGATCAGCAGCGCGACGTGGATGCGGTGCTCGCGCAGCTCCGCCGCGGCGGCCTGCGTGAGCGCGCGGACCCCGAAGGCCCCGGCCGCCCACAGGCCGCGGCCCGGCATCCCGCGGCGCGCCGAGCCGCCCGTGACCTGCACCACCGTCGCCTCGCCGCCCTGCTCGCGCAGGAAGCGCGCCGCTGCGCTCAAGAACCCGAACGCCCCCTTCACGGGCATCGCCGACCAGTCCTCGAAGCCGCTCGGCTGCGCTTCAGCGAGCGGCCCGCCCCCGAACGGGCCCTTCCGGCTCCCGCCGTACGGCGAGGCGGCGTTGACGACGAGATCGATCCGGCCGTGCCGGCCGGCGACGTCGCGCAGCGCCCCGAGCACGGATGCCTGGTCGGTCACGTCGATCTCGAGCGCGTCCGCTCCGGCCGAGCGGACCTTCTCGAGCGTCTCGGGCGAGCGCGCGCCGCCCGCGACGGTCCAGCCGTCCGCGAGCAGCCGCTGGATGACGGAGAAGCCGAGGTTGCGGGCGCCGATGACGAGGGCCGTGGGCATGGCCCGGAGTCTAAGTCGCCTCGCTCTGCACCTGCCCGATGGCGCGGCGCCCGCTCCGCCGGCGATCGGGCGCGCGCGGGCGCTCGCCGAGCTTCACGACGATCACGCCGGCCACGATCAGCACGCCGCCGGCGAGCTGGAGCGGGCCGGGGAGCTGGTCGAGCAGGAACCAGGCGAACCCGACGCCGGCGACGACCTCGAGCAGCGCGACGAACGACGCCAGGCGCGAGCCGAGCCGGCGGCTGGCCGCGATCCCGGTGCAGTAGGCGATCCCCGCGGTGACGACCCCGAGCCCGAGGAGCGGGAGCCACCAGCTGACCGCGCTGTCGGCGTACACGGGCGAGTCCGTGTTCGCTTGCATCGGCAGGATCCCCACGGCGCCCACGGCGGCGAGCCCGAGCGCCCCGACCGCGAGGCCGGCGCCGGCGAGCGCCACCGGAGGCAGATCCGGGCGCTGGTTCGCGCCGAGCACGAAGTAGGAGGCGGCGCCGGTCATCGCGATCAATGCCCACAGCACGCCGACGGGATCGAGGTCCGCGCCCGACAGCAGGTCGAGGACGAGGACGAGGCCCAGCGCGGCCAGGCCGGCGCCGGCCACCGTCAGCGGGCTCGGGCGCTCGCCGCGCCGCAGCCACAGCCAGACCACCACGGCGGCGGGCGCCGTGTACTCGATCAGCAGTGCTGGCCCGACGTCCATCCGCTGCACGGCGGAGAAGTAGGCGAACTGCGTGCCGGCGACCGGCACCGCGCCGAAGACCAGCACGAGGCCGAGGTTCCTGCGCAGCGCGCCCCAGCGGCCGCGCAGCGCGCGGGCGGCGATCGGCGCGACGACGAGGGCGCCGAGCGCGATGCGCACGAGCACGACCGCGCCGGCCGACCAGCCGGCGTCGAGCAGCCCGCGCGCGAGCGCACCGGAGAGCCCGAACGATGCCGCCGAGGCGATCGCGAGGGCAAATCCGATCGAGAGGTCCGCGCGGGCAGTCGTGTCACTTCCCAACACTGCCATGGCCGATGACACTAGACCACGTCCTGTAAGATGTCAACGTGCTCTTCGCACATGACACCGAGGCGTCGCTGCGGGCCGCCGTGTCGCTGGTCAACAGCGCGGAGGACCCGGACACGCTCACGGAGATCGCCGAGCTGGACGCCTGGTACGGCGAGCACGGATACACGGGCCGCCGCGACGGCGATACCGCCGAGCTGATGGCGATGCGGGCCTTGCGGCCGGCCCTCCGCGAGCTGCTCCTCGCCGAGCGCGACCATGCCGCGGAGCTCACCAACGCACTCCTCGCCGATGCGCAGGCGGTGCCGCAGCTGCGCCGTCACGACGGCCTGGACTGGCACATCCACGCCGTGCCCGCCGACGCTCCGCTGCCGCGCCGGGTGGCGGTCGAGACGGCGATGGCGATGGTCGACCTCATCCGCTCCGACGAGCTCTCCCGGCTCTCCGTCTGCGCCGACGACCGCTGCGAAGGCCTCGTACTCGACCTCTCCCGCAACCGCTCCCGCCGCTACTGCAGCACGGTCTGCGCGAACCGCAACGCCGTCGCCGCCTACCGGGCCCGCGGCCGCGGCCTGCGGCCCGCCTGAGCGCTGGCCGGCGCGGCCCGCTCACGCGGGCCGCGCGGGCAGATCCTCAGGGCGTGACCTTGTCGACCGCGGCGCCGAGCCCGCGGGTGAAGCGGCCGAAGACGCTCTTCCCGTCGCCGGTCGCCTCGAGGCCGGCGTGCACCTCCGGCGGCGCCGGCTCCAGCGTGGGCTCCTGGCCGAGCGCGGGCGCCGGGTCGCGCAGCACGAACTCGCCCTTGCCGTCGAGCGACGGCCCCGACGTCCAGCGCGCGTCCGGCGGCAGCGGCGCGTCCATGTTGTGGTTGAGGAACTCGTACGCGTGCGTGGCGTGCTCGCCCTCGTTCTCGAAGTCGCCCGGCGCGTTCGTGGCCTGCTCGGGCCCGAGCTCCTCCAGCACGGCCAGCCACTGCTGCTGGTGCATCGTGTCGCGGGCGATCAGGAACCGCAGCATGTCCTTCATGCCCGGGTCGTCGGTGAGCTCGAAGAGCCGCGTCGCCAGCGTGCGGCCGATCGCCTCGGCGGCCACGTTGGCGCGCATGTCGGCGATCAGGTTGCCGCCCACGTCGACGCTGGCCGTGGTGAACGGCACGCCGTTGGCGTCGCTGGGCATCGCGGCCAGGCCGGCGGACAGGTAGTGCCGCGGCTCGAGCGCGCCCATGCGCGCCGCCACCGCCGGGTTGGTGACCACGTCGTCGACCATCTCGGACTTCGCGCCCTCGAGGTTCATCGCCACCGCGGTGGCCAGCAGCTCGACATGACCGATCTCCTCGGTCGCCGTGGCGAGCAGCATGTCGCGGTACTTCTTGGGCCCGCGGTAGCCGAAGCCCTGGAACATGTACTGAGTCATGACGCGCAGCTCGCCCTCGGGGCCGCCGATCGCCTGCTGGAGCATGCGTCCGAAGACCGGGTTGGGGTTGTCCACGCGGACGGTGTAGGCCAGATCGCCGTGATGGAAGAACATCGCGCCTCCTATGGGGTTGAGTTCCCACGCTGCCCTCAGACGCCCAGCCGTGATCCGGTGCCGTCAGGGGTGTGACGGTCAGCCGGCCGCGACCCGCAGCTGCTCGGGCGACGGTCGCTCGCTGGGTAGTCCTGGCGCATGCGGATCAAGGACGAGTTCCGCGGCGAGGACCTCGAGACGGCGCGCGCGATCGTGCGCGCGCACCCGTTCGCGACCGTGGTGACGGCGGGGCTGCGGGCGACGCACATGCCGTGCCTGCTCGACGACGAGCGGGACGGGCTCGTGATCCTGGGCCACGTCGCGCGCCCGGACCCGGCGTGCGAGCAGCTCGCCGGCCCGCTGCTGCTGATCTTCCACGGCGCGCACGGCTACGTGTCGGCGAGCTGGTACGGCGAGGACACGATCCCGACCTGGAACCACGTCACCCTTCACGTGCGGGGCACGCCGGAGCTGCTCGACGACCCGATGCCCGTGCTGCGGAGGACCGTGGACCACTTCGAGGCGGCGGTCGAAGAGCCCTGGTCGCTCGACCGGCTCGGCGACGGCGCCCGCGAGATGGCGGACCAGGTCGTCGCGTTCCGGCTCGCCGCCGAGGAGTGGCACGCCGAGCTCAAGCTCTCCCAGGACAAGCCGTCCGAGGAGCGGGAGCGCGTGCTCGCGGGCATCGAGGGCTCCGGCCCGTACGCCAACGCCCCGCTCGCGGCGGCGATGCGTGCCACTGAACGTCACTGATCGAACCGCTCACCGCTGACGTCGGGACGCGCCTGGGTAGCTCCCGGTTCCCCAACGTAAGGAGAGTTCGGACATGGCAACTCGAAGCGCTCGAGCCGCACAGGACCGGCGTACTCCCGCGCAGTGGTACTGCCTGCTCGCCGGGCTGTCGCTGCTGCTGGCCGGCATCCTCGGCTTCATCGCCGACGCGAGCTTCACCACCGGCGACGGCGTCCAGGGCGACGAGCTGCTGGACATCTTCGAGGTCAACGGGATCCACAACCTCGTGCACATCGCCTCGGGCGCGGTCCTGATGGCCGCGTCGCCGAAGCGCGCGAGCGCCAAGACGGTGGCGATCGCCTTCGGCGTCGTCTACGGCATCGTGACGATCATCGGCCTCATCGACGGCGAGGACGTGCTCGGCCTGTTCCCCGTCAACCCGGGCGACAACGTGCTGCACATCGCCCTCACCGCACTCGGCCTGATCGCCGGCTTCATGTCGCGCGGCAGCGACGACGTGCCCGGCAACGAGCCGCGAACGGTGGGCGACACGCGGTTCGACCGCGAGCGCCAGGGAGCACGCACGGGCGCCCGCTGAGGCGCGGCCGACGAGCCGGGCCGGCACCGTCGAGGTCGACAGGCGCCGGCTCCGGCTCACCAGCCCCGGCAGGGTCCCCTCAGCTGATCTGGTGCGCCGCTGCCCGATCGGCGGCGAGCGTGAACCGGTCGGCGACGCCGGCCAGCTCGAACAGCCGGCGGACGCTGCCCGGCGGGCAGATGACCGTGAGCCGGCGGCGCAGCTCGCACACGCGCTCCTGCCCCTCGAGCAGGGCGTGCAGGCCGGACGTGTCCATGAACTCCGTGGTCGTGAGGTCGATCCAGAGCTCGACGCCACCCGTGGCGAGCGCCTCGTCGATCGCCCGGCGCAGCGCCGGCGTCGAAAGCAGGTCGACCTCGCCGCCGACGCTGATCACCGTCCGGCGGCCGACGGTGTGGCGGCTGATGTTGATCTCGCCGTCGTGGAACGGCGGATAGGCGGTGGCCCTGAGGGCATGGACGGTCATGGAGCGCTCCTGAGACGGACGACTTGATCAGGAGCGAACGGCAGCCGCTCCGCACGGCCCGGCCGCCTTCCACTCGAGGCACTTCGCTAGCCGGGCCTCCACGCGGGCGCGGAATCCAAGCTCTG
Organism: Solirubrobacteraceae bacterium; assembly: GCA_035264365.1. GTDB lineage: Bacteria > Actinomycetota > Thermoleophilia > Solirubrobacterales > Solirubrobacteraceae > DATFQI01. The sequence continues at coordinate 5,926 of DATFQI010000414.1, read as the reverse complement.
ATCCCGTGATACCGCCCACCGCGCCGCGGAAAAGGCAGAGTGTCCGCCGCCTTACCGCAGCGCCGCCGACGACGGCACGAAGCCGCTCCTGCTAGGCGGCGAAGGAGCAGCCTCAGCCGCGCTTCGCGGGCCACCTCACGATCCGTAGCTTCGCCGGCGGATCGTCGATCGTCGAGCGCCGTGTCCACAGCAGCAGGGTCCGGCCCGCCTTCGCGACGCAGGGGTAGCCCGGGCTCGGCAACCGCCAAGACCGCCGCCGGCCCGTGCCGATCTCGAAGGCCCGGGCGCGGTCTCCGCCGATCCATGCCACGAGCCCGGCCCCGATCGCCAGGTCGCAGCAGCCGCTGCGGGTGAGAACACGCGGGCGCCGGTGACCGCAGCGCCACAGCCGCACCGCTCCCGACTCGCCCGCGTGCGTCGGCACGAGCTCGACCGCCCGGCGGCCCAAGACCGGCATCGGCAGGTACGGCGGGTCCTCGTCGAACGGGCTGACGTCCCTCCAGGGGTTCGGCGTACGACGCAGCGGAGCGCAGAGAGGTCGGGTGAGCCCCGCGCGCCCGAGGTCGACGGTGCGGCCGGGGTCGTCCAGGTGGAAGCGCGTCCGGCTGCGCCAGTCGAACGCGAACTCGTCCCCACTGTGGTAGCCGTCGACCACCACCAGGATCCCCCGCGCGCCCACGCCGGCGAACCACATCGATTCGAACCCGTCCCGCAGGTCGTCGCCGCCGACGTTCGTCTGCTCGCCGGTGCGCAGGTCGACGAGCACCGGGTCGTCGCGGTACCGCTGCGGGTTGGAGCACGTGATCAGCAGCCGGCCGCCGCCGACGCCGGCGAGCGGGCACGCCGGGATGGTCAGCCGCCGCCGCGGTCAGTCCCGGTCGTCGAGCAGCTTCAGGGCCGTCTCCACGCCCCGGGCGAGGAGCTGATCGGACAGGTCGCGATCGGTCAGTGCCCTGGCGAGCTGCAGGGTGCCGACCATGAGGCCGAAGACCGTGAGCGCGTCCGTCCGAGCAACCTCGACGTCCGTCGGGTCCAGGCGCGACGCGATGTCGTCGATCACGCCCATCAGCTCGTCGGTGAAGACCTGCCTCGTGGCGGCGGGGCGTCGGACGATCTCGTCGAGCAGCGCAGCCGACGGGCAGCCGTCGGCGCACTGGTCGCGGTGCTGCGGGGACAAGTAGGACCGGATGAACGCCTCGAGCCCCGCCCGGTCTGAGGGCTCGGAGTCGAGACTCTGGCGTTGGGCGCGTAGCTGGTCGGCGAGGACGTGCGCGACGAGGTCCTCCTTGGACGTGAAGTGGGCGTAGAAGGCGCCGTTGGTCAGGCCGGCGTCGGACATCACCGCCGCCACGCCGGCGCCGTCGATGCCGTCCTCTTTGAAGCGTCGCCCGGCCGCTTCGACGATCCGTCGCCTCGTGGCCTGCTTCTGGTCCTTGCCGTATCGCATCGCGAGCCTCTCTCGTCGTACTGCTCTCGATCGTGTCGTTGGGTCCAGCCATTGCATTATGGTCGTACGATTGTATTATGATCGTAATTCAATGCACCCACGAGGAGTGATAGCCATGACGACGGTCCCCGCACCCACAGACGCGGCTTCGGACACGACGTGGAAGACCGCGCCGACCCAGACCATCAACGCCGGCGGCGTGCAGTTCGCCTACCGTGCGCTCGGCCCGAGCTGGGGGGTGCCGGTCGTGTTCCTCACCCACCTGGCCGCGGTCCTGGACAACTGGGACCCCCGAGTGGTGGACGGCATCGCCGCCGAGCATCGGGTCATCACGTTCGACAACCGAGGTGTCGGCGCCTCCACCGGGTCCACGCCGACGACCATCGAGGAGATGGCGACGGACGCCGTGACCTTCATCCGGGCACTCGGGCTCGATCAGGTCGACCTGTTCGGGTTCTCCATGGGCGGCATGATCGCCCAGGTGATCGCGCAGCGGGAGCCGCAGCTCGTGCGCAAGTTGATCATCGCCGGAACCGGCCCCGCGGGAGGCGAAGGCATCGACAAGGTGACCCGCATCTCCTACCTCGACATCGCGCGAGGAGCGCTCACCCGCCAGGACCCCAAGCAGTTCCTCTTCTTCACCAGGACTGCGAACGGGCGCCGAACCGGAAAGGAGTTCCTGGCACGGCTCGAGGAACGGACGGACGACCGCGACAAGGCCGTCTCGGTGCGCTCGTTCCGCGCCCAGCTCAAGGCGATCCACCGCTGGGGTCAGCAGGCGCCTACGGACCTCACGACCATCCGCCAGCCGGCGCTCGTCATGAACGGCGAGAGCGACAGGATGGTGCCGACCAAGAACACCGTCGACCTCGACCGGCGACTCCCGAACAGCCAGCTCGTCGTGTATCCCGACGCCGGGCACGGCGGGGTGTTCCAGTTCCACGACGACTTCGTCAAGCGGGCTCTCGAGTTCCTCTAGGAGGGGAAGCGGTCATGAAGGCATTCGTCGTCGAGCGCTACGACAAGGACGGACTCCGCGCCGCCGACGTACCCGAGCCCGAGGTCGGCGACGGTGACGTGCTGGTCAAGGTGAGCGCCGCCGGCATCAACCCGCTGGACGCGATGGTCCGCAACGGCGAGTTCAAGCGGCTCCTGAGGTACCGGACCCCGTTCGTGCTCGGCCACGACGTCGCCGGCGTGGTGACGAGGGTCGGCTCGGCCGTCCGCGACTTCCAGGCCGGCGACGAGGTCTACGCTCGCCCCCGCGACCTGCGGATCGGGACCTTCGCGGAGTCCATCGCGATCGACCAGGACGACGTCGCACCCAAGCCGGCCACGCTCACCCTCCACGAGGCGGCCGCGGTGCCGCTGGTGTCGCTGGCCGCCTGGCAGGCGCTCGTCGATCGCGCCCGCGTCAAGCCCGGCCAGAAGGTCCTCGTCCACGCCGGCTCCGGCGGCCTGGGGTCGACCGTCATCCAGCTCGCCAAGCACCTCGGCGCCACGGTGGCGACGACCGCCCGCGGCGAGAACGCGGAGCTGGTGCGCAGCCTCGGCGCGGACGTCGTCGTGGACTACACGAAGGAGGACTTCGCCGAGGTCCTCTCCGGCTACGACGTCGTGTTGGACACGCTAGGCGGCGAGAACCTGGAGCGGTCCCTCACGGTCCTCAAGCCGGGTGGGCAGGCGATCGGCGTGGCGGGCCCGCCGGATCCCGGGTTCGCGCAGCAGCTCGGGGGGCCGAAGTTCATGGGCGTCGTGATGGGACTGCTGAGCCACAAGGTCCGCAAGCGGGCGCGCAAGCGCGGTGTGAGCTACTCCTTCCTGTTCATGCGGGCCAACGGTGGGCAGCTCCGCGAGCTGGCCGCCCTCTACGACGCCGGCCACCTCCGCCCGCTCATCGACAAGACGTTCCCGTTCGACCAGACCCATGCGGCGCTGACCTACGTCGAGCAGGGCCGCGCCAACGGCAAGGTCGTCGTCACGCTCGACTGACCGTCCCTTCGCCTGGGCAGACCAGTACGAGCATGCCGGAACTGGGCGACGGCGAGAGACCGGCGGGCTCCCTCCTGGAAGGGCTCGTGGCGGCCATGCCGGACGCGGTCGTCGGTACCGACGCGGAGTTTCGCGTCACCACCTGGAACGCGGGCGCGGAGCGGCTGTACGGCTTCACGACGGGCGAAGCGCTCGGCCGGTTCGCGCGCGAGCTCTCCACGCTGGTCGGCAACCCCTCGCACGTCGAGCTCGAGGAGGCGCTCGTTCGCGACGGCCGTATGCAGGGCGAGCTGCGGGCGCGACGCGGCGACGGCACCATCGCGGAGCTTCGGCCTCCGCCACGGATCGTGGTCTTGCGCCGACACTGGGGCGTCTGCCCCAGCCGAAGATGGTCAACGCGCCGGTTTCGCTGCCCGCGACTCGGTGAAACCCCGGGGCATGAGCGACAAGGCAGCCATCACCATCAACCTCCCGCGGGAGGAGGTCCAGCAGCGTTGGACGTCTTCCGCGCCGGAGATCGACGGCGACGTCACCTTCAAGGACGCGCCGGGCGACCGCGGGACCGAGATCCACGTCGCGCTCGGCTCGGGCGGCGGACCGATCGACAAGCTCAGGGGCACGGTCCCGTTGGCCAAGGCCAAGGACCAGCTCCGTCGCTTCAAGCAGCAGGTGGAGACGGGAGAGATCCCGCGCTCCGAGGGCACCCCCGAAGGCGAGTCGGTGGGGCGCAAGTTCAAGCAGCGGCCGGCGCAGCCGCTGGAGGAGTCCGAGCTCGAGAAGGCGGGTGTGCGATGAGGGCGAACGTGTGGTCGGGCCGCAACACGGTCCAGGTCGAGAACGTCCCGGATCCGAAGATCCTCAACGACCGCGACGCCATCGTGAAGATCACCTCCACGGCGATCTGCGGCTCGGACCTGCATCTCTATGACGGCTACATCCCGACGATGCACAAGGGCGACATCCTCGGGCACGAGTTCATGGGCGAGGTCGTCGAGACCGGCCGCGGGGTGTCCAATCTCAGCGTGGGCGACCGCGTCGTCGTGCCGTTCCCGATCGCCTGCGGCAACTGCTGGGCGTGCCAGCACGAGCTCTACTCCGTCTGCGAGAACTCCAACCCCAACTGGGGCATGGCCGAGAAGGCGTTCGGGCACGGCACGGCCGGCATCTTCGGCTACTCGCACCTGACGGGCGGCTACGCCGGCGGGCAGGCGGAGTTCGCGCGCGTGCCGTACGCCGACGTCGGGCCGATCAAGATCGAGGACGACCTCCCGGACGAGCAGGTGCTGTTCCTGTCGGACATCTTCCCGACGGGCTACATGGGCGCCGAGATGTGCGACATCAAGGGCGGCGAGGTCATCGCCGTGTTCGGCGCCGGCCCCGTCGGGCAGTTCGCGATCGCCAGCGCGGTCATGCTCGGCGCCGAGCAGGTGATCGCCATCGACCAGTACGACTACCGGCTCCAGATGGCGGTCAACAAGGCGGGCGCCACCGCGACGATCAACTTCCAGGAGGACGCCGACATCGTCGAGCAGCTCAAGGAGATGACCGGCGGGCGGGGCCCGGACGCGGTGATCGACGCCGTCGGCATGGAGTCGTGGCACGGTCACGGCGCCATCGCGGTCATGGACCGCGTCAAGCAGGCCGCGCGCCTCGAGAGCGACCGCGGCCTCGCGCTGCGCGACGCGATCCTCGCCTGTCGCCCGGGCGGCATCGTGTCGGTGATCGGCGTCTACGGCGGGCTGATGGACAAGTTCCCGACCGGCGCCTTCATGAACAAGGGTCTGACCATGCGCACGGGCCAGTGCCATGTGCAGAAGTACCTACGGCCGTTGTACGAGCACGTCAAGAACGGCGACATCGACCCCAGCTTCGTGATCACCCATCGCCTGCCGCTCGGCGAGGCGTCCAACGGCTACGAGACCTTCAAGCACAAGCAGGACGAGTGCGTGAAGGTCGTGCTCAAGCCCTGAAAGGAGGTTCCGGATGCCGTTTCCCCCTCGCCCCGTCGACACCACGCTGCACGGCGTCGTCGACTACACCGCGGGCGCGACCCTGCTGTCGGTCTTCCCGATGCTGGCCGGCATCGAGGGCACGCGCTCGGCCGCCCAGATCCGCACAGCGGGCGCCATCCACGCCGGTTACAGCGCGCTGACCGACTACCCGCTGGGCGTCGTCAAGGCGATCCCGTACAAGGTGCACCTGGCGCTCGACGCGCTCGGCGCGGTCGCCCTGGCGGCGACGCCGTTCGTCACCGGGCAGTTCAGGAAGGGCCCCAGGCACTGGGTCCCGCACGTGGCGCTGGCGCTGTTGGAGCTCTCGTCGCTGGCCGTCACCGACCCGACCGGCTACGGCGACTACCACGGGGACGTCGACGCGGTCCGCCGGGCCAACGCGGAGGACCCGCATCGCAAGATCTACAACGGAACGGCCGCCGTGCGCCCGGCGGCCGCCGCGACCTAGCGGTATGCCGAAGACGCTGGGGCTGGT
>DATFQI010000413.1:0-14096 GCA_035264365.1 Solirubrobacteraceae bacterium | reverse complement strand
CATGGCCTCCTCCTGGTCGTGCGTGACGTGCACGAAGGTGATGCCGACGTCCTGCTGGATCCGCTTGAGCTCGATCTGCAGCTGCTTGCGCAGGCGCAGGTCCAGCGCGCCGAGCGGCTCGTCGAGCAGCAGCGCCCGCGGGCGGTTGACGAGCGCGCGGGCGAGCGCGACGCGCTGCTGCTGTCCGCCGGAGAGCTGGGCGGGCTTGCGCTTGCCGAGGCCGCCGAGCTGGACGAGCTCGAGTGCCTCGCCTACGCGCGTGCGCACCTCGGACTTGGAGACCTTCTTGCGCTCGAGCCCGAAGCTGACGTTGCGCTCGACGCTGAGGTGCGGGAACAGCGCGTAGGACTGGAAGACCGTGTTGACGTCGCGCTTGTAGGGCGGGTGGTTGGTGACCTCGTCGCCGCCGAGGTAGACCTTGCCCTCGGTCGGGTCCTCGAAGCCGCCGACCATCCGCAGCGTCGTGGTCTTGCCGCAGCCCGACGGGCCCAGCATCGCGTAGAACGCGCCACGCTCGATCGAGAGCGTGAGCCCGTCGACGGCGGTCATGTCGCCGAAGCGCTTCGTGACCTTCTCGAGGTGGATGTCGGCCTCGCGGCCTTCGAGGGCGGCGAAGGCGTCGTCGTCGGTGGCCGCGCCCTGGTGCTCGGTGCGGCCGGCGGCGGCCTCGCTCATCGCGACGACACGGCGTCGTACCAGTCCTTGCGGGGCTCGCCCGTCATCTCGAACACGACGTGCTCGACCGCCGTGTGCTCCTCCAGCGCATACATGCTCATGTCCTTGCCGAACCCCGATCCCTTCACCACGCCATGCGGCATCTCCGTGCCGATGGCGTGGTGCTCGTTGATCCAGACCGTACCGGCCTCGAGCTCTCGCGCGGCTCGCTGGGCGCGGAGGACGTCCCGCGTCCAGGCCGAGGCGGCCGGCCCATAGCGAGTGTCGTCGGCGAATGCGAACGGCTCGTTATCGTTCGAGAAAGGCGTCTTGGTGGTCGCGACTTCCTCGCCGTCGATGAGCAGCGCGTGCGTCGCAGTGTGGTTGATCGCCATCTGTGTCGTCCCCCCGGACCCCTCCAGTCCGGCCAAGGGCACCCTCCCGTCTGGCGCCTGGCGTCGCAATGGACACAGCGGCGCGTCTTGCGTGACAATGCGTGACGGTTCGTATGCTCACGCTCGCCGAGGTCCTGGAGCTGCCGGTCGTGCGCCGTGGCCTTCCGGAGGTCGTGGTGGGCGAGGCGCTGCTCCAGCGCGAGCTGCGCTGGGCGCACGTGATCGAGATGCCGGACCCCGACGACCTGCTCAAGGGCGGCGAGCTGGTCCTGACGACGGGGCTTGGTGCCGGGACGCGCGCCGACGGCCAGCGCGCGTGGATCGCTTCCGTATTGGGGCAGGGCGCGGCCGCCGTGGCGGTCGAGCTCGGCACGACCTGGCGCGAGCATCTGCCGGCGCCGGTGGTCGAGGCGTGCGCGGCGGCGGGCGTCCCGCTCGTGGCGTTCCGGCGCGCCGTGCGCTTCGTGGAGATCACCGAGGCGGTGCACGCGGCGGTGCTGCACCGGCAGTTCGAGCTGCTGCGCCGCGGCGAGGAGATCCACAAGCGCTTCACCGACCTGATCCTGCAGGGGCGGGGCGTGCCGGAGATCCTGGCCGAGCTCGCGCAGGCGGTCGGGCGCCCGGTGGTGCTCGAGGACGCAGCCGGCGAGCTCGTCTACTACGTGTCGCAGGCGCCGCGGGCCGGCGACGACGTCACGCTCGCGGCGTGGACGGACCTGCACCGGGCGGAGGCGCGCGGGGAGGCGCCCGAAGGCGCGGAGATCGTCGAGGTGCGGCTGATGGACAGCTCGTGGGGGCGCCTGATGGCGCTCGCGATCGACGCGCCGCTGGACGACTTCGACCGCGTGGCGGTGGAGCGCGCGGCGCTGGCGGTGGCGATCGACCTGCTCGGCCAGCAGCACGAGGAGCACCTGCGCGCGCGCTCGCGCGGGGCGTTCCTGTCCGATCTCGCCGACGACCGCGTCGACGAGGCCGACGCGCGGCGGCGCGCGGAGGCGCTGGGATTCGGGCACGCTCGCCCCGGGCGCGGGGAGCTGCTGCCGGTGGCGGCGGCGTGGCGCGGCTCGCGCACGCTGCGGCGCCCCGGCTCGGACGGGTTGACCTGGACGCGCCTGTCGGGCGAGCTGCGCACCGCGCTCGGCTCGACCGGGCTGGGCGTGCTGATCGGCCCGCGCGACGCCGACCTGCTCGTGCTGCTCGCCTTGGGAGGCCGCGCCTACGACGCGGGGCTCGCCGAGCACGTCGCCGGGCTCTTCCACGGTGTGCTCGAGCGGCGCGGGCTCGGCCCGCAGGACGCCGCGCTGGCGATCGGCGCGCCGGTGGAGGACTGGGTCGCGGCCGGAGCCGGGCTGCGACGCGTGCGGCGCTCCGCCGGCGCGGCGACCGCGCTGCCGCCGCGACGCTGGCACGACGCGCGGCGCCCGGGCGTCGCCGACCTGCTGCACGACCTGCGCGACGCGCCCGAGCTGGACGCGTTCGTCGACGAGCAGCTCGGGCCTCTGCTGTCCGACGGCTCGGCGCGGTCGCGGGCGCTGCTGGACACGCTCGAGGCGTACCTGGCGGCCGGCGGCCGCAAGGCGCAGGCGGCGCGGGATCTGCATCTCGAGCGGCAGTCGCTGTACCTGCGGCTGCACCGGATCGAGGAGCTGCTCGGCGTCTCGCTCGAGGACGAGGACGCCGTGCTGGGGCTGCACCTGGCGCTGCGCGCGCTGCGCTTCCGGCGCCGCCGCGCGGTGGCATGACCGCCCGCTGAGCCGCCGGCCGGCAGTCAGACCGCGAGCTCGCGCCCGAGGAACCTGCCGACGTCCTGAACCTCCGCCTCGAGCGCAAGCTCTGGCACCTCGGCCCCCTCGAACGCCTCCACGACCACACGCGAGCCGTCGATCCGCCACGTCCCGGCCGCGACCCCGTCGACCAGCACGACGGGGTGGATCCATCCCCCACCGGGCCAGACCTTGCGCACGTGCGCATCGGACACCACGTGCCCATAACCCCTGTAACCGAGCAGGAACGGATCGAACGCCCCGAGCAACCGCACCCACCCGGGGGTCAGATCTTGCAATCGCGCAGCACCGCTTTCCGGAGCGGCTTCGCGCGCTCCGGAATCCGGTTTGCTGGATTGCAAGATCTGACCCCGGGGGAGGCCGGAGAACGCGGCGACGTCGTCGGGGGTGGCGGGGCCGTAGCCGGCGGCGTGGCGGCGGGCGAGCTCGGCGAGCGCCTGCTCGCGCGGCGGCGGCTCGCCGGCCGGCTCGAGCGCGGCGAACTTGCCGTCGAGGGGATGGTGGAGCAGGCCCTCGAAGGCGGCGCGGCGGACGAGGTGGGGGAGGCGCTGGCCGCTGGCGTCGACGCCGGCGGCCGCGAGCGCCTCGCGCAGCTCGGCGCGCGTGGCCGGGCCGCCCGCGAGCCGCTCCACGATCGCCGCGCGGGCCCGTGCGTAGAGCTGGTCGTCGAGCTCGAGCGCGCGCCAGCGCGCCGCCACGGCGCGGTTCTCGCGGTCGGCCACCAGCGAGAGCACCCACGGGACGTCCTCGCGGGCGAGCAGGTGCAGCGTCCCGCGCCAACCCCACGTCCGGACCACGCCGGGCTCCGCGTCCACGTCGGCCGCCGTCAGCCCCTCGGTACGCGCGCGGATCGCCAGTCGCGCCGCCGCTGCGTCCTGCGCCTGCACGCCGCACAGGCGCCGCGCCACGTCCGCGACGCCGCCGCGCAGCCGCGGCTCGAGCCCGTTCGCAACGACGCGCATGCAAGAAAGGTGCCAGACACCGTTCTTGCGTTCCTTGACGGTTCGTCGCAATGCGTCCACGCGAAGGCGACGTTCCGGCCATTGCCGACCCCGCACGTGGGTGGCGACCATCCCCCATATGACCGCCACCGACCCGCTCGCCAAGGCCGACCTGCAGGAGCGCGCGCACCGCCACCTGCTGATGCACTTCACCCGCAACGGTGCCTTCGGGCCCGGGGGCAAGCCGCTGCTGGTGCTGGAGCGCGGCGAGGGTCCCTACGTCTTCGACACCGAGGGCAAGCGCTACTTCGACGGGCTCTCGTCGCTGTTCTGCGCGCAGATCGGCTACTCGTTCGGCGAGGAGATGGCCGCCGCGTCCGCGCAGCAGCTGACGACGCTCGCCTTCAACACCAACTGGGCGACCGCGCATCCGCCGTCGATCCACCTCGCGGAGGCGATCGCCGAGCGCGCACCCGGCGACCTCAATCGCGTGTTCTTCACCAACGGCGGCTCGGAGGCGGTCGAGGCCGCCTGGAAGATCGTCCGCCAGTCGTTCCTCGGCAGGGGCGAGCCCCAGCGCACGAAGGCGATCGCGCGTGAGATCGCCTACCACGGCGTCACGCTCGGCGCCCTCTCCTTCACCGGCGTGCGGCCGATGAAGGAGCCGTTCGGCGCCGCCCCGATCCCGGTCGTGCGGGTCCCGAACACCAACTCGTTCCGCGGCGAGGCGGAGGACGAAGCGGCGCGCACCGCGCGCCTGCTGGCCGAGTACGAGGCCGCGATCGTCGAGGCCGGACCCGAGACCGTCGCGATGATCATCGCCGAGCCGGTGCAGAACGCCGGCGGCTGCCTCGTGCCGCCCGACGGCTACTGGGCCGGCCTGCGCGCGCTCGCCGACAAGTACGGGATCGCCCTCGTCGCCGACGAGGTCATCACCGGCTTCGGGCGGATCGGCGAGTGGTTCGCCGCCCCGCGCTACGGCGCCACGCCGGACGTGATCACCTGCGCCAAGGGCATCACCTCGGCCTACGCGCCGATGGGCGCCGTGATCGTCTCCGACCAGCTCGCCGCGCCGCTCTACGAGGAGGGTCGGATGCTGCTGCACGGCATCACCTACGGCGGGCACCCGGTGGCGGCGGCGCTGGCGCTGCGCAACATCGAGATCTTCGAGCGCGAGGGCGTGCTCGAGAACGTGCGCGCGCACGAGGGCTACCTCGGCGACCGCCTGCGCGAGCTGCAGGAGCGGCTGCCGATCGTCGGCGACGTGCGCGGCGCGGGCTACTTCTGGGCGCTCGAGCTCGTCCGCGACGAGGAGAACACGCGCTTCAGCGCCGAGGAGCGCGAGCGGATGCTGCGCGGATTCCTCACCGGGCGGCTGCTCGAGGAGGGCCTGATCGCCCGCCCGGACGACCGCGGCGACGCCGTCCTGCACCTCGCCCCGCCGCTGATCAGCGGCGAGCGCGAGCTCGACGAGATGGTCGAGAAGACCGAGGCGGTCCTGGCCGACGCCTCGGAGCGCTTCTTCGCCGCGTGAAGCACGACGCCCACGGCTGGTGGCTGGCGGAGGCCGGGCAGGTCGCGCCGGCCCCGCCGCTGCGCGGTGACCAGCGCGCCGACGTGGTGATCGTCGGGGGCGGCTACGCGGGCCTCTGGACCGCGTGGCAGCTGCTGCGGCGCGGCGCGAGCGTCGCGCTGCTGGAGGCGGATGTCTCCGGGCACGGGCCGAGCGGGCGCAACGGCGGCTTCGCCGAGACGCTGTGGACCAACCTGCCCGACCTCGTCGAGCGCTTCGGCCCTGAGCGCGCGCTGGCCGCCGCCCGCGCGTCGGAGGACAGCGTCGCCCAGATCGGTGCATGGTGCGAGGCGGAGGGCGTCGACGCCTGGTTCAAGCCGAAGGGCTTCCTGCTCGTCTCGGCCGCCGCGGCGCAGGACGAGGTGCTCGACCGCCTCGAGGCGGCGGCGAGGGACGCGGGCGTGGCCGGCGGCGCGACGGCGACCGAGCCGGGCGTGGCCGGCGGCACGACGGCGACCGCGCCCGGCGGAGCGGTCGCACCGCTGGTGGCGCTCGATCGCGCGGCGACGCGCGCCCGCTGCGCCTCGCCGCTGTTCCGCCGCGCGGTCTACGCGCCCGGCGACGCGACCGTGCATCCGGCGCGCCTGGCGCTCGGCCTGCGGGAACGCGTGATGCGCGCCGGCGCCCGCGTGTTCGAGCACTCGCGCGTGCGCGCGCTCCGCGCCGGCCCCGGCGAGGTGCTCGCGCAGACCGAGGGCGGCAGCGTGCGCGCGGGCGCCGCTGTGCTCGCGGTCAACGCGGGCACGCGCGGCTTCCGGCCGCTGCGCCACCGGCTCGCCGTGACCTCCTCGCACATCGTGCTCACCGAGCCGGTGCCCGACGTGCTCGAGCAGCTCGGCTGGAGCGGGGGAGAGTCGATCACCGACTGCCGCACCTTCGTGCACTACTTCCGGACCACGAACGACGGCCGGATCGTGTTCGGCTGGGGCGGCGGGCCGTTCGCGTTCGGCGCCCGCCTGGGCGGCCGCGTCGAGCGCGACGCGACCACCGTCGAGCGCACCGCCGCGCACCTGCGGGAGTTCTTCCCGCAGCTCGAGGGACGCGCGCTCACGCACGCGTGGGGCGGCCCGATCGACGTCTCCCCGAGCCACCTCCCGCAGGTCGGCACGCTCGACGGCGCGCCCGTCCATTACGCCTTCGGCTTCACCGGCAACGGCGTCGGCCCGTGTCACCTCGCCGGACGCATCCTCGCCGCGCTCGCGAGCGACGACACGCCCGAGGTCCAGCTGCCGGGGGGCGACCCGCCGCCCGTCCCACCCGAGCCGCTCGCCTGGGCCGGCGGGATGGCCGTCCGCGCCGCCTTCCTGCGCAAGGAGCGCATCGAGGCCGACGGCCACCGCCCAGACCTGCTCACGCGAGCGGTCTGCGCCGCGCCGAAGGCGCTCGGCGTCCACGTCAGCCGCTGAACGTTCCTGCGCAACCTTCGCGCGGCCCGCCCGTCGAGGGTCACATGAGCCTCGGGATCGCCCTTCTCGCCGCGGCAGCCTGCCATCCGCTCCCGGCAGGCCCGGCGGACGAGGTGAAGCCCGCACGCGGCGACGACGAGCGGGCGGTCCTCTGCGTGCGCGCTGGAGGCCGGCGCGTGGTTCTGCGCCGCGGCACCGCCACCCGCAGGCTCGGCGGCGCCGCCGCCTCCGGCCGCCGCGTCGCGTGGATCGAGACGCGCTTTCACGCCGGTCGCCGGCGGGTGGTGGTCACGGTCGTCCGGGTCGCGGCGGAGGGCCGGCCGAAGCTGCTCCGGCGCGACACCGTCCACCGCGACCAACGCAGGAGCGCGCCGTGGCTCGACGTGGCGATCACGGCCCGCGGCGAGCTCGCGTGGCTCGAGCCGAGCCGGCACGGGAGCCCAGCACGTAGGCGGATCGTCCTCGACCTCCCGGGCGCGGCGCCGCGGACTCTCGCGGCGGGCGACGTGTCCCGCTTCACGGTCGAGGACGGCTTCACCCTGCGCTGGATGGACATCGCGAACGGCCTGCACTTCCGGGACCTGCCGCGGCCGCGCACGGGCTGCCCGGAGCGCTCGCGCTATCGCGTCGTCGAGGAGAACGACCTGGTGCGCGTGACCCAGGGCCTCTACTACGGGCGGCTGATCCAGGTGCTGCGCGCGTGCGTGAAGGCGAGCGGCCGGGAGCGCGTGATCGCGCAGGAGAACGAGGGGATCGGCAGCGGCACGTGGGACGCCGTGTTCGGCCTCGACCGCCACTGGATCCTGCTCGGCCGTCAGTCCTTCGACCGCTACGACGCCTGCGCCGGTTGGGTCGAGATCTTCCCCATGGACGCGCGAACGCGGAGAAGGGGTCGCACGGCCTCGCTGCGCTGGTGCCCCGAGGGAGCGCCGTTCCCGGCTCCCGACACTCCCGTCGCCGTGACCGCCCGCGGCATCGCGGCCTGGCTGTCCGGTGAGGCGGGCGACGGGCGGCTCGTGTACGCGGCGCCGGGCGGGCGGCCCGAGGAGCTCGACCGCGGCGCGATCGCCGGCCTCGAGGCACGCGGGACATCTGTCGACTGGACCAACAGCGGCGCGCCACGCTCGATGGAGCTCCCATGAATCGCTTGGTACGCTGCGCGACGGACATGGCGCACCTCGGCCTCTCCCTCCTCCTTCTCCTCCCCCCTCGGGGGGAATAGCGTGTGGCGGCCGCGAAGCCGCGAACTCAGCTGAAGGAAGGACCGGAGAAGCCCACTGACAGGAGCACCATGAGCGAGCGAGTCATCATCTTCGACACCACCCTGCGCGACGGCGAGCAGTCGCCCGGCATCTCGCTGAACGCCGGCGAGAAGCTCGAGATCGCGCACCAGCTCGCGCGCCTGGGCGTCGACGTCGTCGAGGCCGGCTTCCCGGCCGCCTCGCCCGGTGACTTCGAGGCCGTCCGGACGATCGCCCGCGAGGTCCACGGGCCCGTGATCGCCGGCCTCGCGCGCGCCCATGCGGCCGACATCGAGCGCGCCGCCGAGGCGGTACGAGAGGCGGATCGCCCGCGCATCCACACGTTCATCTCGACGAGCGACATCCACATCGAGCACCAGCTCCAGTCGACGCGCGAGGACGTCAAGGGCTCCGCCCGCGCGGCCGTCGCGCACGCCCGCTCGCTGTGCGAGGACGTCGAGTTCTCGCCGATGGACGCCACCCGTGCCGACGTCGAGTTCACCGCCGAGGTGCTGCAGATCGCGATCGACGAGGGCGCGACCACGATCAACATCCCCGACACCGTCGGCTACGCGATGCCCGACGAGTACGCGCGCTTCCTGACCCGGCTCTACGAGCTCGTCCCCAAGCTGCGCGACGTCGTGCTGTCGGTCCACTGCCACGACGACCTCGGGCTGGCCGTCGCCAACTCCTTCTCCGGCGTGCAGGCCGGCGCGCGCCAGGTGGAGTGCGCGATCAACGGGATCGGAGAGCGCGCGGGCAACGCGTCGCTCGAGGAGATCGTGATGCTGCTGCACACGCGCGCGGCCGACCTCGGCTTCACGACCGGCATCAACACGCGCGAGATCGCGCGCACGAGCCGCATGATCTCCCGCCTGACCGGCTACCCGGTGCAGCCGAACAAGGCGATCGTCGGCCGCAACGCGTTCGCGCACGAGTCCGGCATCCACCAAGACGGCGTGCTCAAGGAGCGCTCGACCTACGAGATCATGGACGCGACGACGGTCGGTCTGGACGCCAACTCGCTCGTGCTCGGCAAGCACTCGGGCCGCCACGCGCTGCGCGAGGCGCTGCAGGAGCTCGGCTTCTCCGTAGACGGCCAGGCGCTCAACACCGCCTTCAAGCGCTTCAAGGAGATCGCGGACAAGAAGAAGCAGGTGTCGGCGATGGACCTCGAGGCGCTCGTGACCGACGAGCTCCGCGACGAGCTGCGCGCGTACACCCTGAGCTGGTTCGACGTCGAGGCCTCGACCCGGCGCCCGCCGCACGCGACCGTCGAGCTCGTCACCCCGGACGGCCAGACCGTGCGCGGCGACTTCACCGGCGACGGCCCGGTCGATGCGATCTTCCGCGCCATCAACGCCGCCACCCGCCGCGAGGCGCGCCTGCGTGAGTTCCGCATCGACTCCGTCACGGGCGGCCAGGACGCGCTCGGCGAGGCGAGCGTCGTGCTCGAGGTCGCCGGCCAGTCCGCGGGCGGCCAGGGCGTCTCGACCGACATCATCGAAGCCGCCGCGCAGGCGTACGTGCGCGCGCTCTCCAACGCCGAGCGCCGCGTCGTCGCGGCCGCCGAGGCCGCGGAGGCGGAGGCCGCCGACCCCCAGCTCACCCCGGCTCCGTAGGCGATGGCGAGCTGGGATGAGCTCACGGCGCTGCGTCCCGGGGCCGCCGTCCGTCACGACCGCGAGGAGTATGTGATCGAGCGCACGATCCGTCTCGACCAGGAAGGCTGCGTCTGGTTCGAGCACCGGCTCTCCAGCGACGGCTCGGGCCGGACCGTCTGGCTCGAGATCCCTGCCGACCCGGCGGAGCGGGTCATCGTCTACGACAGCAGCGAGCCGCTCGGAGCGCCGCACGAGCCCGGTCCGGAGATCGTGCACGAGGGCGAGAGGATGCCGCACGTGATGAGCGGCCCGGCGACCTACCGCACGATCGAGCGATCGGCCGCGGCCAAGAGCGGCGTGCTCGAGTACCACGAGTACGCCGCCGGCGGGCGGCACGTGACCTACGAGTGCCGCGGCGCGGAGGGGCTCTGGGAGGTCTCCGAGGGCCGCGAGGCGGACCCGGCCGAGATCGAGATCCTGGGTTAGCGGGCGGCGAGCGCGCGGCCCTGGGCGAAGGCCGCGTCGAGCACGTCCTCGCTGCGACTGCCGTCCATCAGGTTCATGCCCATCACCGCGGCCGACGCGTCGTCCGGGACGATCGTGCGGACCTCGGCGCCGCGCGCGCGGACCGCGAGCGTCTCGGCCGCTACCGCGGCGAGCGAGAACGCGCGCAGCGCCCCCATCCCGCCCTCGAGCGCGGTCGGCACCAGCACGAGGATCGAGGAGCCGCGCCCGGCCGGCGCGGCGTCGAGGTTCGTCGGGCTCCAGACGCCGCCGTCGACGTACTCGCGGCCGCCGATCGTCACGGGCGCGAACACGCCGGGGACGGCGCACGAGGCGAGCACGGCCTGCGCCACGGTCGCGGGCGGCTCGCCCGGCGCGCCGAACATCACCCGGCGGCCGCTGCGGCGGTCGACGGCGGCGATCCGCAGCCGGCCGTCGAAGCGCGCGCCGAGCGCGTCCAGGTGGCGGCCGAGCCCGCCGAGCGTCCGCTTCGCCTCGGGCACCGCGCGCAGGGCCGCCGCCCGCAGGGCGCGGCCCGCTGGCGCCGTACCCGCGAGCGCGGCCGGCAGCAGCGGGCTCGCCGCCGCTGCGCCGAGCCGCCCGGCCCCGCGCGCGGCGCGCCCGAGCAGGCCCGGCCGCTGCACCTCCTCGTCGGCGTGCACGGCCCACGCGCTGGCCGCGCGGTCGCCCGCGTCGGGGCGCCGCCCGGCCGCGAGGGTCGCGGCCACGATCGACCCGGCCGAGGAGCCGAGGAGGTACTCGCAGCGGCGGAAGTCGAGGCCACCACCCGACTCGAGCCCGCTCAGCAGGCCCCGATGCCACGCCTCGCCCAGCGTCCCGCCGACGCCGAGCACGAGCACGTCGGGCACAGTGGTCACGGGCACGGGCACGCGCTCCGTTCTAGCGAAGCGCCGAACCTGCAGTTGCTCGGCCTGAGCCCGAGCAATCGCGGACTCAGCCCACGATGCGCAGCTTGCGCACGCGGTCGCGCGTCTCGCCCGGGAGCCGGACGAGCACCTTCGCGCGCAGCGCGCCCGGGCGGCGCGCCAACCGGCGGCCGCGCTTGTTGAGCTTCGCGACGACCGTGCGCGCGCGGCCGGCCGGGACCGTGCGCAGCTTGCGCGCGATCCTGCGGCCGTGCGAGCGCACGCGCACCCGCACGCGGCCGGCCTGGGCCGCGCGCAGCCGCACCCGCACGCCGCGGCGGAGCGCGCGCTGGCGCCGTTTGACGTGCACGAACGGCTTGAGGCCGCTGCCGCCGCCGGAGCCGCCGGCCGGGCCACCGCCGCCGCCGGAGCCGGAGCCGAGCCCGGCCACCGCGGCACGCGCGTTGACAAGGCCGTGGCCGTACTGCGCGTCGTCGCCGGCCGGGCCGAGGTCGGTCGCCGTGTCCAGTATCCGCTTGACGGCGGCCTGCCCGCGGACGCCCTTGCTCACGAGCAGCGCGGCGACGCCGGAGACGTGGGGGGCCGCCTGGGAGGTGCCGGCGATCTCCTCGTAGCCGTCCGGCGGGACGGTCGAGAGGATGTCCTCGCCGTTGACCGGGACGGTGCTGCCGCCGGGCGCGACGACCCCGAGGCCCTGCCCGAAGGAGGAGAAGAACGAGCGCTGCTTGCGGCGGTCGATCGAGCCGACGCACAGCAGCCCCTCGGTGGCGGCGGGCTGCTCGCAGACGGGAACGCCGTTGTTGCCTGCCGCGGCCACCACGATGACGCCGGCGGCGAGCGCGCGCCGGATCGCCGCGTCGATCTCGTCGCCGCCCGCGGCGCCGATGATCGGGATCTCGGAGCCCAGCGACAGGTTGATGATGTCCGCGCCGTTGGTGCGCGCCCAGTCGATGCCGGCCGCGACGTCCTCGGACGTGCCGCTGCCGTCGTCGCCGAGCACGCGCACCGGCAGCAGCCTCGCGCCCGGCGCCACGGAGGAGATGCCGACGCCGTTGCCGGTCGCGGCGAGCGCGATGCCGCTCACGTGCGAGCCGTGGCCGTTGCCGTCCTGCGGCGTGCCGTCGTCCTCGACGAAGTCGTGGCCCGGCAGGATCTGGCCGGCCAGGTCGGGATGGCCAGCGGCCACGCCGGTGTCGACGACCGCGATCTTCGCGCCCGCGCCCGTCGACGTCGCATGTGCGGCGTCGGACTCGATCAGGTCGAGGTTCCACTGCTCCGGGCGCCGCGGGTCGTTCGCCGCGAGGGCGGCGGCCGGGCCGAGGAGCAGGGCGAGCAGGGCGAGGACGAGCGGGCGCATGTCTGATGAACACCCACGTTCGGCTCGTGCCAAACCCGCTGCACTGATCGCGGGCGCGTCTCACGCGAACCAGCGCCGTTGTTGACCGGCGGCGGGGCGCGAGTTGAGTGGATGGACCATCAACTCCATGGAGGCGTCCGATGCGCAAGCGCATGCTCCCACTCCTCGGCGGTCTGCTGGTCGTTGCGGCGATAGCGATCGCCCCGAATGCGGCTTCGGCGGGGGATCCACAGTGCAACGACCACTACGGCCCGAGCTCCCACTGGGGGAACGGCTGGTACGGCCATGACGGCAATGGCTCGTACTGGCGTGGCTGGGGCGACGGCAACGGCTACTTCGACGGCACGTCGTACGACGGCTACTGCAACGCGTCGGACAAGCTGGGCTCCGTCGACCGCGTGATGGTCGGCGTCCAGCGCATGAATGGGTCGCAGTGCCAGAACCTGCGCCGCAGCGAGAGCTTCGGGCGGCCGCGCGACTGCTCCGACGTGCACTGGATGCATGCCCGCGGGACGCGGCACTGGCGCCACTCGATCTCGAGCGCGCTGCCGGCCGGCACCTACCGGCTCCATCACCGCGCCTTCGACGCCGCGGGCAACCGCGGCAAGCACCGCACGCGGAAGCTCGTGATCCGCTGACACCGTCGTGACGGCAGGCCCCGCGTCGAGCGGGGCCCGCCGCCGGAGGGTACGGGTGTACGTGATAACGTACAACCGTATGGCGACTGCCGTCGACCCGCTCGTCGTCTCCGTTGGCCCGCGCGTGCGCACGCTGCGCGAGGCGATGGACCTGTCGCTGCGCGACCTCGCCGAGCGCTCTGGCGTCTCCGCGCCGATGCTCTCGCAGGTCGAGCGGGGGGAGACGAGCCCGACGCTGCAGGTCGCCGCGCGGATCGCCGCCGGCCTGGACCTGCGGCTCAGCCAGCTGCTGCGGCTCGACGAGGAGGGGATCGTCACCGTCGTGCGCCGCGAGGAGCGCCGTCGCGGCGGCTCCGACGGCCACCGCTACGAGATCTTCACGCCGCCGCTGCCCGGCCAGCGGGCCGAGGTCTCCCGCCACACGCTCGCGCCCGGCGCGAGCACCGGTGGTCCCGGCGACCCGCCCATGCACGAGCCGGGCTCGCGCGAGACTGCGGTGATCGAGACCGGCACCGTGACGCTGCTGATCGACGGCGCGCGCCACGAGCTGCGCGCCGGCGACAGCGTGACCTTCGACGCCGACCTGCCGCACCACTTCGAGAACCACGGGAAGGAGGAGGCCGCCCTGCTCGCCGTCGTGTCGGCGGGGCTCCGCCGCTCATGAAGACGCTGTTCGACAAGATCTGGGCCGCGCACGAGGTGGCGCCGGGTCTGCTCTACATCGACCTGCACCTCGTCCACGAGGTCACCAGCCCGCAGGCCTTCGAGGGGCTCCGGCTCGCCGGGCGCCCTGTTCGCCGACCCGACCGCACGTTGGCCACGGCCGACCACAACGTGCCGACCGACGGCACGCCGGTCGCCGCCCGCATCCGCGACGAGCTCTCGCGAGTACAGGTGCAGGCGCTCGAGGCCAACTGCGCGGAGTTCGGCGTCCCCGTCTACTCGATGGGCTCCGACCGCCAGGGGATCGTGCACGTGATCGGGCCCGAGCTCGGCGTCACCCAGCCCGGCATGACGATCGTCTGCGGCGACTCCCACACCGCCACGCACGGAGCGTTCGGCGCGCTCGCCTTCGGCATCGGCACGAGCGAGGTCGAGCACGTGCTCGCCAC
>DATFQI010000412.1:0-8126 GCA_035264365.1 Solirubrobacteraceae bacterium | reverse complement strand
AGCAACGCCGGCGCAACAGACGTCAGCGGTGGCCTTGTCCCCTAGTGAGTGCCCGCGAGCGCGTCCTGGGCCGCGTCCTCGCGGTCCTGGGCGGCGCGGTAGGCCGTGTAGGCGGCGGCCGTGCGCTCGCGGCGCCACCCGCCGTAGGCCGCGGCGGCGTCCTCGTGGGCGTCGCGCCAGGCGTCGCGCTCGGGCGCCCAGCCCGCCGCGCGGCGGATCACGAGCTCGCGCGTGTCCGGAACGCCGTCCAGCAGGTATCTGAGCTCGTCGACTCGCATCGCGTGTGGCCTCGTGACCGGCCATCTGCCCGGTCTCGGCTTCGACTACGCACGAGCCGGCGCGGCGGTTGCCGCGATGACACGCTCAGGCGACGGAGAGCGCCGGCGCGGTGCTGGTGCGGAGCGCCAGCTCGGCCGCGTCGGCCCGGTCCTCCGCGGCGAGGTAGACCGCGTAGGTCATGCGTCCCGGCGCCTCGCACCACGCGTCGTAGGCCATGTTGGCCTCGGCACGGGCCGCGCTCCAGAGGACGAAGTGCTCGTCACGGGACACGCGGCGCAACTACCCCGCCGTCGGCGCCGTCAATCTCACTCGTCGCGCTCGGCACGCACCTGCTCGTGCGCCGCCTCGCGCTTGTCGCGATGGCGGCCGACGAGGATAACGCCGACGAGCACCATCAGCGGCACGAGGTAGATCAGCTGCACGAGCCAGTGGCCGGCGTGGGCGAAGAAGAGCACGCGGCCTATCCGTTCAGCGCGGCCGACAGCAGCCATAGCCCGAGGCAGGTGAAGCAGACCATCAGCACAAGCATGACGATCTGCGAGCGCGTCGCCGCCTGCGGGCTGCCGTAGACGACGAGCGCGCGGTCGTGGGCCAGCACGAGCGCGGCGACGTGGCCGCCGACGAGCGCGAGCGTCTGCGCGTACCAGATCGCCGTGGCGGTCAGGATCGAGTAGTCGATCGAGCCACCGGCGCCGCCGAAGAGGTCCGAGCCGTCGCCGAGCGGGTCCGACGCCAGCCGCCACAGGTCCTGCCCGTTGTAGGCGAGCAGGGAGAAGTAGTGCGCGACGACGTAGGCGGCCGCGATCGGGATCAGCGTGTGCGCGAACGCGAGGCTCAGGCCGCGGCGGTCGAGGCCGTGCGCGCCCGCGCGCGGCATCCCCTCGGTGCCGAGCCGCCAGAGCAGGCCGACCATGCCGATCGCGACCAGCAGCCCGACCACGTAGGCGAGCTCCAGCCCGACCGCGAGCGTCGCCCCGAGCGACGTGAAGAAGTCCTGCAGGTCCGGCCGCACGCCGTTGAACAGCGGCCCCTCGCCCGCGCCGTCGAAGCCCGTAGAGCCGATCCCGATCACGAGCAGCGCGACCGAGCCCGCGCCCGGCGCGAGGCGCGTGGCGGCGGCCACCGGCGGCCGCAGCACGAGCGTGCCGTCGGCACGGCGGCCGACCGGCGAGAGCAGCGCGAACAGGCCGAACCAGACGCCGAACGCGTCGCCGCGCCGCGACCACGGCTCGACGCCGTAGATGCCCTGGCCCGCGAGCATCAGGAACGCGTAGATCAGCATCAGGATCGCGAGCGGCTGCGGCTCGCGGCCGGTCGCCCAGCAGAGCTCGCAGATCACGAACGCGAGGATCCCCGCCGCGGCCGGCCAGTGCCCGAGCCGCTCCGGGTACGGGAACGCCTCCGTCCCCTCGCCGCGCGAGAGCCGTCCCGCCACCCAGCCGGTCGCGCGCCCGATCGCCCGCCACGGGTTGAACAGCCGGAACCAGTCGCCGATCAGCAGCGACAGGAACGGCACCGCGACCCAGAAGCCGACGTAGACCGCGGTCGGGGCGAGGTTGTCCTGCTGCGAGGACGTGCCGGCCAGCCCGGCGTACACGACGACCGCGAAGACGGCGACGCCGATGGCGCCGCAGAGCACCTCGACCGCGAGCGGCAGCCGCAGCAGCGCCCGCTCGCGCAGGTGCTCGAGCCGCGGGCGGGTCCAGCCGGACGCGAGCGCGAGGAACGACAGCACGAGCACGACGGCCGCCGCCGCTCCGAACAGCTCGGACGGGATCGGGAGGTCGGCCCTGCCGACGATGCCATGGGCGATGACGAGCATCGGAAGCGGGCGAGTCTATGAACGACGACGGCCCCGCCGGTGAGCGGGGCCGTCTAGATGCTTCAGGTTCTGGAGCTCAGCGGCTCACGGGGCCTTGCCGGAGCACGGCGCGCCGTCCACCGAGGAGGCCGAGGAGGCCGCCGGCGGGTTCGGGTTCGGCACGTAGCTGATCTTCACGCCGATCGGGTGCTCACGCGTCTTCGGGCAGCCGATGCTGGTCAGCAGCGCGTGCTCGCCCGACTTCAGGCCGAGCGAGTTCTTGATGTTCTGGAGGGCCGAGTACACGCCCGGGGCCGGCTGCTGCAGGTTCCCGGGGATGTTGATCGTGAGCTTCTGGCCGTAGACCTTGTTGCCCTTGACGGTCGTGATCTTCGCGGGCAGCGCCTGCTGGACGCCGGAGTCGGTGCCCTGCTGCTGGAGGTAGAACGCGAGCAGGTTCTTGCCGGCCACGAAGGTCGAGACGTTGAACTTCAGCGGCGCCGGGCTCGCGGAGCTCGGGTTCACAAGCGCGTCGGCGGTGCCGATTCCGGCCAGGGAGCCCTTCGGGCAGGAGGCCTTGCCCTGCGAGTCGAGCTTGGAGACCGAGCAGGTCTTCAGGCCCTTCGTCGAGAGCTTCATCGTCTTGGGGATCGAGATCTCGATCTTGGAGGCCGAGGTCTTCGACTCCTTGCTGTTGACGATGTTGAGGTTGAGCTTCTCCGACTTCGGCTTCTTCTTGGTGCCGGCCTTCGAGGGGCTGACCGTCGCCGTAACTTCGATGGACGGAGCCGGGTTCTGGGCGAGGGCCACTGCGGCGAGGGCCAGCGCCGTGAGCGCCGTCAGGGCGGCGATCAGGGTCTTGCGCAAGGGGGTCTCCTCCTCAGGAGTAAGAGATGAACGTCATGCGGATATACCGCTCAGTCCGCGAAAGTTTCGCTTGGGCGCACAGCGTTGTGCAACCTGGACAAACGTCCGAATACGCGCTGCTACGTTCGGACCCGCCGTGCGCGCACCGCCCGCGACCATCCCCGCGCCCCCGTTCCCCCGCGGGCTGACCTGGCTCAACGTGGCGCCGCTGCGGATGGACAAGCAGAAGGGCCGCCCGGTGCTCGTCGAGTTCTGGGACTTCTGCCGCGTCAACTCGCTGCGCACGATGCCCTACCTGAAGGCCTGGCACGAGCGCTACGCCGGCGCCGGGCTGCGCGTGATCGGCGTGCATACCGGCGCGTTCCCGCCCTCGCGCGACGAGGCGCAGGTCAAGGCCGCGGTGCGGCGGCTCGGGATCGAGTACCCGGTCGTGATCGACTCCGAGCTCGAGGTCTGGGACCTCTACGGCAACGAGGGCTGGCCCGGCCGCTACCTGTGGGACACCAAGGGCGCGCTGTTCTCGATGCACTACGGCGAGGGCGCCTACGGCGAGACCGAGCGAGAGATCCAGGAGCTGCTCGGCGTCGAGGCCGACACGGTCCCGCCCGTGCGCCCGGAGGACGAGCCCGGCCTGCTGCTGCCGGCACAGACCGAGGACCAGCCCGGCGCGTATTCGGGGCCCTACGAGGCGGGCGGCGTGTGGGCGGTCGCCTCGGGCCGCGGCCAGCTGACCGTGAACGGCCGCGGGCTGGAGATCGCCCAGCCGGGCTGCCACCCGCTGCTCGAGCACGACCACCACACGGCCGGCGTGCTCGAGCTCTCAGTCGGGGCGGGGCTGGAGTGCCACATGACGTGCTTCACACCGGGGGTGCCAGATCCCGGTGCCCCCGCTCGCCCAGCAGCCTGATCAGCCGCGGCGGGGCGCCGTCCTCGACGACCACGGCGGTGCCCGGCCAGTAGGGCGAGTCGCTCGGGGAGTCGGAGAGGAAGTGGCGCTGGTAGACCCACGAGCCGGAGTTGACGATCCGCACGCCGCCGGCCATGACCCACTCGGCGGCGTCATCGGCCGGCCACGGCCCGGCACGATGCGAGTGGCCCCAGATCACGTGGCGCGCGCCGATGCCGAGCCGCGCGACGACCTCGCCGATGCCGCGCAGGTAGCCGCGGCGCAGCGCCGGCCCGGACAGGTTGCGGTCCAACGGCCCGAGCCCGGCGACGTTGAGCGCGCTGACCGCCGCCACGTAGCCGGCGCTGAGCGCGGCGGCGCGCACGGGGTGGCTGCGGCGGCCGTCCCCGGCCAGCGCGACCCAGGCGCGCGAGGACGCCCCGGCGCCGGCGGAGACGACCGCGTGCTCGCTGCGCTGGGTCAGCGCGCTCATCCACGCGTACATCGGGGCGAGCACGGCCTCGTAGTCGTCGGGCGTCGCCCCGCTCTGCGGGAGTCGCACCACCCAGCGGGCCATGGCGCCGGTCGCGAGCCGCTCGAACGTCGGCACGGTCGTGTGCACGTCGGAGTAGTGGCCGTGGATCGCGTAGACGCCGTCGGCCAGCCACAGCCCGGGATAGGCGACCCGCACGCGCGCGGGCGCCGCCTGGCCGGCGAGCGTGGCCGCGAGCGGGCCCGCCTCGGCCGGCTCCAGGAACTGCTCGAGGCCGAGGAAGCCCGACGGCTCGGTCTCGAGCCGCCCGTCGATCCAGCCCGCGACGAGGCCGTGGTCGTGGTTGCCCGCGACGATCACCAGCTCACCGTCGGCGCCGAGCGCCTCGCCCAGATCGCGGAACACGGGTGCGGCCAGCTCCGCGATGTCGCGCTTGGGCCGGTCGCGCAGCTCGACGCCGTCGCCGAGGATCACCAGCCGGTCGGCGCCGCGCACCACGTCGAGCAGCGACGCCCGCAGCTCCGGCCTGCGGACGAGGTCCGAGTGCCGTGCCGAGCCGACGTGCAGGTCGGAGACGACGATCGTCCGCACCGCACTAGATTGGCAGCCCGATGACGCCGCTCGACGGGATCCTGGTCGCCGACTTCTCGCGCGTGCTCGCGGGGCCCTACGCGACGATGCTGCTCGGCGACCTCGGCGCCGACGTGGTCAAGGTCGAGCGGCCGGACGGCGGCGACGACACGCGCGCCTGGGGCCCGCCGTGGCACGGCGACGCCTCCACCTACTACCTGACGACCAACCGCAACAAGCGGTCCGTCGCGCTCGACCTCACCGACGAGGGCGACCGCGGGCTCGCGCGCACGCTGGCGCTGCGCGCCGACGTGCTGGTGGAGTCCTTCCGCCCGGGCCTGATGGCCGGCTGGGGCCTCGACGGCAACTCGCTGCGGGCGGACGGCAACCCCGGGCTGGTGTCCTGCTCGGTGACCGCGTTCGGCACCGGCGACGCGGGCCGGGCGCTGCCCGGCTACGACTTCCTGCTGCAGGCGATGGGCGGGCTGATGCACGTCACCGGCGAGCCCGACGGGCCGCCGCTGAAGGTCGGCGCTGCGGTCGTCGACCTGATCTGCGGCCTGATCGCCGCCAACGGCATCCAGGCCGCGCTGCTCGAGCGCGGCCGCACGGGCCGCGGCCGCCACGTCGAGGTCTCGCTGATGGACTCCGCGCTGGCGTCGCTGCTCAACCAGGCCTCCGCCTGGGTGGCGGGCGGCGTCGCCGGCACGCGCCGTGGCAACCGCCACCCGAGCATCGTCCCGTACGAGACCTACGACGCCGCCGACCGGCCGATCGCGATCGCGGTCGGCAACGACCGGCTGTTCGGGCGCCTGTGCGCCGCGCTCGGGCTGATCGAGCTGGCCGGCGACGAGCGCTTCGAGACCAACGCCGCGCGCGTGGAGCACCGCGACGAGCTCTCGCGGCTGCTGGGCAGGGCGATCGCGCGCGAGCCCGCCGCGCACTGGGTTCAGGTGCTGCGCCAGGCGGCGGTGCCGGTCGGGCCGATCAACGGCGTCGACGAGGCCTTCGCGCTCGCGGACGAGCTCGGCATGGAGCCGACCGACGTCCACGAGGGCGTCCCGCTCGTGCGCCCGCCCATGCGCCTCGACGGCGAGCGCCCGGAGATCCGCCGCGCCCCGCCGGCGCTCGACGAGCACGGTGACGAGATCAGGGCCTGGCTGCGAGAGGGCCCTTGAACGACTCGAGCCGCCCTCCAAGGCGGCTCATGCGTCTGTATCGGCAGCCGGCGCCCGGAACTTGAGCCGAGTTCGGCGAGTTGGCGCGTCGCCGCTCATCTGACCTCGAAGACCTCGGCCCGCACCGTGCTGCGCAGGTGCCTGAGCGGCCCCTTGCGCGGCGCCTCGATCTCACGCAGCCGCGGGTCGCGGGAGAGCACCCGGCGCCACTCGCGCGTGCGGGCGCGGGTCGCGCGCTTCCACGGCGCCTGTGACAGCGGCCGGTTCGGGATCGGCGTCACGAGCAGGATCCGCCGGCCGGGGCCGAGCCGGTCCAGCAGCGGCATCAGGTCGCGCTGCGGCTTGCCGCCGCGCATGCGCTCGAGCCCGTTGCGCCAGTCGGTCACGCGCTCGTCGTAGACGATCCCGAGCGGCGTCACGTAGAGCACGCCGCTTGACAGGTAGCGCGAGAGCACGGGCACCTGCTCCGGCTGGGTGGACGCGACGACGTCGCCGGGCCGGATCACCGGTGTCACCTCGGCGGCTACGGTGCGCACGTTGCTGCGCTCCGCGATCGGGGCGTTGACCAGCCAGATCGCCGCCACGCCGACGAGCGCGATCGCGGACAGCTTCTGGCCGCGCGAGAGGACCGCGGCGAGCGCGAGGATCAGCGGGCCGAGCAGCACCGCGAAGTAGCGGTTGGCCCACGCGGGCTCGATCTGCGAGCCGATCCAGGCCGCCAGCGCCGTCGTCACGGCGATCCCGGCCAGCACGCGGATTGCGCCGTCGCTGTCGCGCACCCGCCGCAGTGCCGCCAGCACGGCGAGCATCAGCAACGGGGTCGCCCACAGGCGGTGTTCGTCGCCGAAGAGCGTGAACGGGATCCAGAGCAGGTACTTGAGCGTCGGCCGGTCCGACCACGGCGCCGCGGTGTGCTGGGCCTGCGAGATCAGGGTCGGGATCCACGGCGCGAACAGCAGCAGCACCGCGCCGCCGACCAGCAGCCCGTCGCGGGCCTCGACGCGCCCGCGGCGCCACAGCAGGAGCCAGGCGCAGACCATGGCGAAGGCGAGGTACATGCCCCACGCGTGGGTGTAGAGCAGCAGCGTCATCCAGGCGGCGAGCCCGATCAGGTGCCCGCGCCTGCCTTGCATGAACGCCAGCACGAAGCTCGCCGAGGCCAGCAGCGACAGCACGACGACGAGGGAGTACATCCTCGTCTCCTGCGCGTAGTAGTTCAGGAACGGGCAGGCGGCGACGCCGGCGGCGGCCAGCACGCCCGTGCGGCGGTCGAAGATCGCGTTGCCGGACCAGTAGGCGACGGGGACGGCGATCAGCGCGAACACCAGCGACAGCGCGCGCGTGGCGGCCTCGCTCTCGCCGAACAGCGCCATCCACCCGTGCAGCAGCAGGTAGTACAGCGGCGGCGAGCCGTCCATCGACAGCGTCGCCGGGATGTCGGAGAAGTCGTGCGAGGCGATCCCGACCGCGATCCCCTCGTCGATCCAGTAGCCCGACTCCAGGCCTGAGGTGCGCAGCAGCAGCGAGCCGGCCATGAGGAGGCCGAGTGCGGCGAGCAGAGCAGGGGGAAAGGTCACGCGGGCGCGCACGAGAGCAACATGCCACCCGAACGGCGCGCTCACGCCTGCCGCTAACGGCTCTTAAACCGGCGCCGTGGGGCTAGGTGCCGGCCGCGGTCATGGCCTGCCGGATGGTCTTCGGCAGCATGAAGCGCACGTCCTCGCGCATGACCTCGAACTCGCCGACGTCCTCGGTGCCGCGCGCGCGGAAGTAGTCGACGAGGCGCTTGACGAGCTCCTCGGGAGCGCTCGCGCCCGAGGAGATGCCGACGACGCGGGCGCCCTCGAGCCACTCGTCGCGGACCTGCGACTCGTTGTCGATCAGGTGCGCGTCGGCGCCGTAGTCGCGCGCGACGTCGACGAGGCGCTGCGAGTTGGACGAGTTCTGCGAGCCGATCACGAGCACCAGGTCGCACTCCGCCGCCATCTGCTTGACGGCCGCCTGGCGGTTGGTCGTCGCGTAGCAGATGTCGTCCGTGCGCGGGCCCGTGAT
>DATFQI010000411.1:0-6596 GCA_035264365.1 Solirubrobacteraceae bacterium | reverse complement strand
GAACCCGTCGTGGCGGAGCTGGCCGACGGAGATGCCGGGGGCGAGGTCGAGCATCGCGATCTTCGGCTCGATGCCCATCTTCTCGGCCTTGGCCTTCGCGTACTGGCCGATCAGCTCGCCGGCCTTGAGGTTGTCCGTGGCGAACAGCGCGTCGACGGCGTCCTCCGGCTCGGTCGGCGTGTCGAGCGAGATGACGAGGACGCCGGCGTCACGCGCCTTCTTGATCGCGGGCACGACGGCCTTGGAGTCGGCCGGGACGTCGAGGATGACCTTGGCGCCCTGCGTCGTCATGTTCTCGATCGCCGCCACCTGGCTGGCGTTGTCGGTGTCGAACTTGCCCGACGCCGTGAGCAGCTTGACGTTGTTCTCCTTGGCGGCGGCCTCGGCGCCCTCCTTCATCTTCACGAAGAAGGGGTTGGACTCTGTCTTGGTGATCAGGCCGATCGTGACCTGCTCCTCACCTCCGCCACCGCCTCCGCCGCCCGAGCTGCTCGAGCTGTCGTCGTCGCCGCACGCGACGATCCCGGCGGTGAGCGCGGCCGCCGCGCCGATCGCGGCCACTGCGCGCGTTATCCGGCTTGCCCTCATCGTCCCTCTCCTCCTCTGGGGTTGATCCGATGTCGGCGCTCCCTCAAGCGCAGACAACGTTCTCAATTACGCGACGCTATCGGTTGGAGATGAGTACGTCAAGCACTTGAGATCGTTTTCAAAGTGCCATAGCATCACGCCCATGAGCCCCGGCCAGGCCGAGCGCCAGCGCGTGCGGCGCCCCACCATGCGAGAGGTCGCGGCGGTCGCCGGCGTGAGCCTCAGCACGGTGTCGCGGGTGGTCAACGGCGGCGAGGGTGTGAAGCCCGAGCTGGTGGAGCGGGTGCAGGGCGCGGTCGAGCTGCTCGGTTACCGGCACAACCTCACCGCAAGCTCGCTGCGCCGCGCCGACCGGCTGTCGGCGACCATCGGCGTGATCTTCGAGGACGTTTCGAACCCGTTCTTCGGGAGCGTGCACCGGGGCGTGGAGGACGTGGCGCGCGATCGAGGAGTGCTCACGCTGGTCGGCAGCTCCGACGAGCAGCCCGACCGCGAGCGAGAGCTCGCCGACGCGTTCATGGCGCGCGGCGTCGATGGCCTGATCGTGGCCAGCGCCGTTCGCGACAACGCGTACCTGCTGCGCGAGCGCGCCGCCGGGCTCGCCCTGGCGTTCGTGGACCGACCGCCACGCTTCATCGACGCCGACGCCGTCGTGACCGACAACGCCGGCGGGGCGCGCACGGCGGTCGAGCATCTCCTCGCCGCCGGGCACCGACGGATCGGCTTCCTCGGCGACCGACCCGATGTCTTCACCGCCGCGGAGCGGTTGCGCGGCTATCGCGAGGCCCTCGCGAGCCACGACATCGCAGAAGATGTCGACCTGGTCCGGCATCCGCAGTTTCGTGGGGTGGATGCGTATGAGACCACAGCCGCGCTGCTGGCGGGCAAGAATCCACCCACCGCGCTCTTCAGCGGTCAGAATCTGATCTCGATGGCGGCGGTGCGGGCAATCCACGCCCACGGCCAGCAGCACGAGATCGCGCTCGTGGGCTTCGACGACATCCCGATGGCGGACGTCATCCAACCTGGCGTCACGGTGGTCGCCCAGGACCCGCTCGCGCTCGGGCGGGCGGCCGCGGAGCTGCTGTTCGCCCGGATCGACGGCCATGACGGTCCTAGCCGGGAGATCGTCGTGCCGACGCGGCTCGTGGAGCGGGGATCCGGGGAGCTGCCGGGGCCCGGGTGATGACAAGGTTCAGGGGGAGAGGAGCAGGATGCACCGGTACGTCGGGGTAGGCGTCATCGGGCTGGGTTGGATGGGACGCGTCCATGCGGCCGCGTTCCGCCGCGTACGCGACCACTTCCCCGCTCTCGCCGTCACACCCCGGCTCGTCATCGCGTCCGACGTGTCCGCGGACCGGCGCGCGCACGCCGAGCACGTCGGGTTCGAGCGCACCGCGGAGGACTGGCGCGCAGTGCTCGACGACCCGGACGTCGATGCCGTCTCGATCACGACTCCGAACGCCATGCACCGCGAGATCGCGCTCGCCGGGATCGAGGCGGGCAAGCACATCTGGGTGGAGAAGCCGGTCGGGCGCGGCCTCGGGGATGTCATGGCGGTCGCCGACGCGGCCGATGAGGCGGGCACGATCAACGCGGTCGGCTTCTGCTACCGCTTCGCGCCGGCCGTCCAGCACGCCCACGCGCTGATCGAAGCCGGCGCGATCGGAGAGGTCAACCACTACCGTGGCGTGTTCCTCGCGGACTATGCGAACCGGCCCGACGCCGCCGCGTCGTGGCGCTTCGACCGCGAGGCCGCCGGCTCGGGCGCGCTCGGCGACCTGATGGCGCACGTGGTCGACATGACCCACTTCCTCGTCGGTCCGATCGAGCGGCTGAGCGCCCGCACCGCCACCATGATCCCGGCCCGCCCACGGCTGCCCGTCGGTCACGGCACGCACTTCAGCCGCGTGGCGAGCGACGACCTGGTGCCCGTCACGAACGAGGACTGGGCGGCCGCACTGATCGAGCTCGAGAGCGGCACGGTCGGCTCGCTGGAGGCCAGCCGCGTGATCGTGGGCCCGCACGTGCGGATGCGCTTCGAGGTGCACGGCACCACCGGCGCGCTGGCCTGGGAGCTCGAGCGGATGAACGAGCTGCAGCGCTTCGAGCTGTCCGAGAACGGCCGTGACGAGGGTTACATGACCGTGCACGCCGGGGCGCAGCACCCCGGGTTCGCAGCGTTCCAGCCGGGCGCCGGCGTGCCGATGGGCTACGACGACCTGCGCGTGCTCGAGGCGGCGGCGTTCCTGGAGGCGATCCGGGACGGCGAGCAGCGTGGGCCAGGGCTGGAGGAGATGCGCGCGGCCGCGCGCGTGCTCGACGCGATTGAACGCTCCTCCACCAGCGGCGGGTGGGAGCCGGCGCGATGAGCGCGCGCGTGGCCAACGCGCCGCTGAGCTACGGCGCCTTCGAGATGACTGTCGGCACCGACTTCGCGGTGCCCGACCCCGAGCAGGTGCTGTCGGCGATCGGCGACGCGGGCTACGCGGGCACGGACCTCGGCCCGCCGGGCTACCTCGGCGAGGGCGAGACGCTCGCCCGGCGCTTGGAGGCCAACGCCCTCGACGTCGTGGGCGGCTTCGTGCCCATCCGCTTCTCCGAACGGGAGCACTGGGAGGAGGGCCTGGCCGGGCTGCATCGCACGCTCGACCTTTTCGCGGCGGCCGGCGCGAGCGCCGCCCGTCCGGTGCTGTGCGACGCCGGAGGCCCGGAGCGCATCGCCAACCCGGGCCGCGGGGGCGAGGACGCCTCGCTGCGGCTCGGCGACGCGCGCTGGCGGACGCTGGTCGAAGGGGTGGAGCATGCCGCCGAAGCCGCGCGCGAGCGCGGCTTCGAGCCGGTCTTCCACCACCACACCTCCAGCTACGTCGAGGGCGTCGGTGAGATCGAGCGCCTGCTCGAGGACTCCGACGTCGCGCTGCTGCTCGACAGCGGCCACATCGCCGTCGCCGGCGGTGATGCGGTCCAGGCGCTGGCCGACTGGGGCGAGCGGATCGGCGCGGTGCACATCAAGGACTTCCGGCTCGACGTGCTCGAGCGCGTCAAGGCCGAGCGCGCCGACACGCTGACGGCCTGGCGGCGCGGCCTGTTCTGCGGCCTGGGCCAGGGAGATGCCGACGTGGAGCGCTTTTGCGAGGCGCTTGCGGCTCACGGCTACGACGCCTGGGTCGTCGTCGAGCAGGACCGCGTGCTCGAGGACGCCGGCGCGTTCGCCGCGGCCTCGGCCGAGCAGATCCGGAACCGCCACTGGCTGCGCGAGCATGCGGGGTGGTGAGATGAGCTTCGACGTCATCACGATCGGCCGGATCGGCGTGGACGTCTACCCGCTGCAGACCGGCGTCTCGCTGCGCGAGGTCGAGTCCTTCGGCAAGTTCCTCGGCGGCAGCCCGACCAACGTCGCCGTCGCCGCCGCCCGCTACGGCCGCTCGGCGGCGGTGATCACGCGCACGGGAGAGGACCCGTTCGGCGAGTACCTGCACGACGCGCTGCGCGGCTTCGGCGTCGACGACCGCTACGTGACGGCGGTGCCCGGGCTGCCGACGCCGGTGACCTTCTGCGAGATCTTCCCGCCCGACGACTTCCCGCTGTACTTCTACCGCCGGCCCAAGGCACCCGATCTCGTGATCCACCCGCACGAGCTCGACCTCGACGCGATCCGCACGGCGAAGCTGTTCTGGGTCACCGGGACGGGGCTCTCGCAGGAGCCGAGCCGCAGCGCGACGCTCGCAGCGCTCGCGGCGCGCGCGGGAGCAGGGCCGACGGTGTTCGACCTCGACTACCGGCCGATGTTCTGGGGCTCGCGCGAGGACGCCAGGGAGCAGTACGCCCGCGCGCTGCCCTTCGCCACCGTCGCGGTCGGCAATCTCGACGAGTGGGACACCGCCGCCGGTACGCGCGAGCCGCGCGCCGCCGCGGCGACCGAGGGACTCGAGCTGGCAATCGTCAAGCAGGGCCCGGCCGGCGTGCTCGCCCGGCGCGGCGAGGAGTGGGTCGAGGACCCGCCTGTCCACGTCGACGTCGTCAACGGGCTCGGCGCCGGGGACGCCTTCGGCGGCGCGCTGTGCCACGGGCTGCTGGCCGGCTGGGACCTCGCGCGCCTGATGCGCTTCTGCAACGCCGCCGGCGCGCTCGTCGCATCCCGGCTGGCGTGCGCCGACGCGATGCCCGACGAGTCCGAGGTGCTGACCCTGATCGAGGAGACCGCCCATGTCAGATGAGACCGTGCGGGAGCTCGCGCTGGCCCGTGCGCGCGAGCCGGAGCGGATCGCCGAGGCGGCGGCCGCGCGCCGGCGCCCCGAGGTCGCGCTCGGCGAGGGCCGGACGTTGGTCGTGGCCGCCGACCACTCGGCCCGCGGGATGGTCGGCACAGGACGGCATCCAGGCGCGATGGCCGACCGCGGCGACCTGCTCGAGCGGTTGTGCCTCGCGTTGTCGCGGCCGGGCGTGACAGGGGTGCTCGGCTCGCCGGACATCCTCGAGGACCTGCTGTTGCTCGGCGCCCTCGACGGCATGTCCGTGTTCGGCTCGATGAACCGCGGCGGGATCAAGGGCGCGCGCTGGGAGATCGACGACCGCTTCACCGCCTACGACGCGGCAACGCTCGAGGCGATGGGCTTCGAGGGGGGCAAGATGCTCGTCCGCTTCGACCTCGACGACCGGGCGACGGCGACCACTGTCGAGGCGTGTGCCCGCGCCATCGGCGAGCTGGCCCGGCGCCGGCTCATCGCGATGGTCGAGCCGTTCATGGCGCGCACCGTCGACGGGCGGGTCACCCACGAGCTCACCACCGACGCCGCCGTGAAGGCGTCGATGATCGCCGCCGGGCTCGGGCCGACCTCGGCGTACACCTGGCTCAAGGTCCCGGTGGTCGACGACATGGAGCGCGTGGCGGCGGCGACCGCGCAGCCGACGCTGCTGCTCGGCGGCGAGGTCGCCGAGGACCAGGATGCGACGTTCGAGCGCTGGCGGTCTGCGCTCGCGCTTCCGAACGTCTTCGGCCTCGTGGTCGGGCGCTCGCTGCTGTACCCGCCCGGCGACGACGTCACGGCAGCCGTAGACGCGGCGGCCGGCCTGTTCCCCGACCCCGCACCCGCATCATGAGCGGCCTCGTCCGGGCCGACGGCGAGCTGACGATCACGCCGGAGACGGCGGGCTGGGGGTTCAGCGGGCTGCGCGTGCTCGAGCTCGGTCCCAGCGAGCGGCGCAAGCTGGACACGGGCGGCGACGAGCTGATCGTGCTGCCGCTGTCGGGCGGCTGCACCGTCGACGTGGACGGCGAGCCGTTCGCCCTCGCGGGCCGTGCCGGCGTCTTCGCGGGCGTCACGGACTTCCTCTACGTCCCGCGCGACGCGCGCGTGGAGATCGCGTCCGAGCGAGGCGGCCGGTTCGCGCTGCCCTCGGCGCGCGCAGACCGCCGCCTGCCCGTGCGCCACGTGCGGGCGGGCGCTGTGCCCGTCGAGCTGCGCGGGGCGGGACAGGCGAGCCGGCAGGTGAACAACTTCTGCGCCCCGGAGGCGCTCGAGGCGGACCGGCTGATCGCCGTCGAGGTGCTCACCCCGGCCGGCAACTGGTCCTCCTATCCGCCGCACAAGCACGACGAGGACAAGCCGGGCGTGGAGACCGTGCTGGAGGAGATCTACTACTACGAGGTCGCCCGCGGCGGGTTCGCCTATCAGCGGGTCTACGGCTCCGGGCCGGGGCACGAGATCGACGTCTGCGCGGAGGTCCGCAG
This sequence comes from Solirubrobacteraceae bacterium, assembly GCA_035264365.1. Lineage (GTDB taxonomy): Bacteria > Actinomycetota > Thermoleophilia > Solirubrobacterales > Solirubrobacteraceae > DATFQI01. The sequence continues at coordinate 274 of DATFQI010000411.1, read as the reverse complement.
CGGCGATGCGATCGTGATGCCGCACGGCTACCACGGGCCCTCGATGGCCGCGCCCGGTTACGACCTCTACTACCTGAACGTGATGGCGGGGCCCGGCGAGCGGGCGTGGCGATTCACCGACGACCCGGCGCACGCGTGGATCCGCGAGACCTGGGCCGGCCAGGCGGTCGACCCGCGACTGCCGATGACGTCGGCCGGAGGTGGAGCATGAGGCTGACCGTGGGCCAGGCGCTTGTCCGGTTCCTGGCCGCACAGCACACAGAGCGTGACGGCA
>DATFQI010000410.1:0-3708 GCA_035264365.1 Solirubrobacteraceae bacterium | reverse complement strand
GGATGAGCGCGACAGCGGAAGCACCCGCAGGTCAGCCGCAGCCGCGGGCGGAGGAAGGCCAGGGCTTCGGCCTCCCGCCGTGGTGGGAGAAGGCGCTGTTCCCGCTGTTCATCATCGTGGCGATCCTGTTCCCGTTCTTCTTCGACGCGGGCGGGAGCGTGATGGGCACGGCGACCCTGGCGCTCGCCTACTGCGTGATGGCGCTGGGCCTGAACATCATCGTCGGCTTCGCCGGCCTGCTGGACCTCGGCTTCGTCGCGTTCTTCGCGATCGGCGCCTACGTGATGGGCTGGTTCGGCTCGCTGTTCTTCGCCGAGATCAACGGGGAGAAGGGCATTCACATCCTCACGGCCGGGCGCGCGTCCGAGCTGCCGGGGATCCACATGAACTTCATCCTGATCCTGGTCTGCGCGGTGATCGCCACGACGATCGCGGGCATGCTGATCGGCCTGCCGACGCTGCGCCTGCGCGGCGACTACATCGCGATCGTGACGCTCGCCTTCGGCGAGATCATCGGCCGCATCGCGATCAACGGCGACGCGCTGAAGATCGCCGGCCAGCCGCTGACCGCCGGCCGTCAGGGCATCACGCCGGTCGACAAGATCGACCTGCCGTTCCTGGAGCCGTTCACGTCGCTGGAGCTCAGACCCTGGTACTGGATGGCGCTCGCGCTCGTGGTGATCGCGCTCGGGGTGAGCTTCGCCCTGCGCAACTCACGGCTCGGCCGCGCGTGGATCGCGCTGCGCGAGGACGAGGTCGCCGCGGTCGCGATGGGCGTCCCCGCGGTGAAGACCAAGCTGCTGGCCTACGGCACCGGCGCCGCGTTCGGCGGCATGTCCGGCGCGTTCCTCGGGTCGTTCAACAACACGGTCAATGCGGACCAGTTCCAGTTCTACTTCTCGATCCTGATCCTCGGCATGGTGATCCTCGGCGGCCTCGGCTCCATCTGGGGCGTGGTCCTCGGCGCGATCACCCTGACGACGATCAACTTCTACCTGATCCCGGACGTGTTCAACTCGATACCGAGCAAGCTCGGACTGGACTTCGACACGACGCAGATCACGTTCGCGATCTACGGCTTCCTGCTCGTGATCATGATGATCGTCCGGCCCGAGGGCCTGATCCCCGAGCGCCGGCGCAAGCAGGAGCTCCATGACGAATCGGAGGACGCGCTCGTAGCGCAGGCCCCATGAGCGAAGAGAAGACGACAAGCGACGCGCCCGCCGAGGCCAACGGCGGGTCGCGCGGCCTCGACGGCCGGCTCGTGCTCGACGCGCAGCACGTGACGAAGCAGTTCGGCGGTCTGACGGCCGTCAGCGACGTCACGTTCAGCGTGCCCGAGCGCTCGATCGTCTCGATCATCGGTCCCAACGGCGCGGGGAAGACGACGTTCTTCAACATGCTGACGGGCTACTACAAGCCGACGACCGGCAAGATCGAGCTCGAGGAGCGCAACATCACGGGCAACCGCCCGGACGTGATCATGAAGCTCGGGATGGCGCGGACGTTCCAGAACATCCGGCTGTTCGGCACCATGAGCGCGGTCGAGAACGTGATGGTCGGCCAGAACTCCCGGATGAAGGGCGGCCTCTTCGGCTCGATCTTCCGCTTCCCGGTCCGCAAGGAGGAGGCGGCGGTCAAGGAGAAGGCCCACGAGGAGCTCTCCTACGTGGGCGTCCGTCCCCGCCATCACGACTGGCTCGCGATCAACCTCTCCTACGGCGAGCAGCGGCGGGTGGAGATCGCCCGCGCGCTCGCGTCGGACCCGAAGATCCTGCTGCTCGACGAGCCGACCGCAGGCATGAACCCGCAGGAGTCCGCCGATCTGACGGAGTTCATGCACAAGCTGCGCGACGAGCGCGGCATCACCGTCGTGCTGATCGAGCACGATATGAAGGTGATCATGCGGGTCTCCGAGCACATCACCGTGCTCGACCACGGCGAGAAGATCGCCGAGGGCAAGCCTGCCGACGTGCGCGCCAATCCGCGCGTCATCGAGGCATACCTGGGCAAGAAGGCCTCACAGGAGGAGCACTAGATGGCCTTCCTCGAAGTCGACGACATCAAGACCTACTACGGCAACATCCAGGCGCTCAAGGGCGTCAGCCTGGAGGTCAACGAGGGCGAGTGCGTGACGCTGATCGGCTCCAACGGCGCCGGCAAGTCGACCACGCTGCGCTCGATCTCCGGCCTCACGCCGCCGCGCCAGGGGGCCATCCGGCTCGCGGGCGACCCGATCGAGAACCTGCCGCCGCAGGAGATCGTCCGGCTCGGCGTCTGCCAGTCGCCGGAGGGCCGCAAGTGCTTCCAGCGCATGACGGTCCGCGAGAACCTCGAGCTCGGGGCGTTCCTGCGCCGCGACCACGGGGGGATCGAGAAGGACCTCACCCGCGTCTTCGAGCTGTTCCCGCGCCTGGACGAGCGCCAGTCGCAGAAGGCGGGCACGATGTCCGGTGGCGAGCAGCAGATGCTCGCGATCGGGCGCGCGCTGATGGGCAATCCGCAGATCCTGCTGCTCGACGAGCCCTCGATGGGGATCTCGCCGATCCTCACCGAGCGCATCTACGAGACGATCGCGGAGATCAACAAGCAGGGCATGACGATCCTGCTGGTCGAGCAGAACGCGAACTTCGCGCTCGAGGTCTCGCAGCGGGCGTACGTGCTCGAGACGGGCAAGGTGGCGATGACGGACGACTCCGCCTCCCTGCGCACCAACCCCGAAGTCCAGAAGGCGTACCTGGGAACATGATCGGCGCTACCGCACTCTGGCTGATGTACGCGTGGCTGCTCGCGGCCATCGTCGCCTCCTACCTGTCGGGCCGCAAGGGCTACAGCGAGCGGGCGGGCCTGGCGTCCGGCCTGGTCCTGCACGTCATCGGCGTGATCATCTGGCTGGCGATCCCGGCCAAGGAGTACTCGAAGTGGAAGACGGTCGGCCCGTTCGGCCGTCGCAAGGCCGAGGACATCGCTCCGCGCGCCGCAGCGGCCGCGGACGACACCGACGACCCCGACGGCACCTCCACCGGCAGCCGGGCAGCGTCGGCCTGAGCCGGCTCTAATGGACGGCGAGGCGCCGGGCCAGCAGGTCCGGCGTCGCGTCCGTCGTCCCCGGCGTGGCGCACGGCCGCGCCGCGGCGAAGGTGCCGCCGCGCGGCTGGTCGCACGCGGTCGGCTTGAAGCTCACGCTCGCGGCGGCGATCGCCAGCGTGCGCGCGCCGTCCGAGGGATGCAGCGCGCCGGGCGCGAACACGCCGAGCGCGAGCGCGGCGGCCGCACCGGTGACGCCGACCCGGACCATCAGCTTGCGCCGGCGCACGCGCGCGCCGGCGCGCGTGGTCGCGACGGCGAGCTGGTCGCCGAGTCGGGCGAGGTCGGGGGGGAGCGGGTCGTGCATCTGTCTGGACTATGGCCCTACGGGCCATGCCGTGTCCAGGGCTTCCTACCGCGTGGTCAGTCGCTCCCCACAGCAGAGCGCAGCGCCTCGTCGAGGTCCGCGTGCCGGTGGCGGTACCCGAGCTCGGTCGTGCGGGCCGGGATCGCGTTCTGGCCCTTGGTGACGATCTCGGACATGTCGCCGTAGAGCAGCTGGATCGCGAACGCCGGCACGGGCGCGACCGCGGGCCGGTGCAGCGCCCGGCCGAGCGCCTTCGAGAAGGCCTTGTTGGAGACGGGCTCGGGCGCGGTGGCGTTGACGGCGCCCGACCAGCC
>DATFQI010000409.1:0-18269 GCA_035264365.1 Solirubrobacteraceae bacterium | reverse complement strand
GCGCTGCTTCTTGAGCAGGTCGACGGCGGCCGTGAACTGCTTGTCGTCGAGCTCGTAGGGGTTCTCGATCCCCAGGTCGGGCTGCGTGGCCTTCAGGTACAGCGCCGCGTCGGCGATGTAGATCGGGTTGTCGTAGGCCGTGACCTTGCCCTTGTAGGGCGAGCTCTCGTCGAACACCGCACCCCACGAGTCGGGCGCCGGGTCGACCTTGTCGTCGCGCCACATCAGCAGGTTCGCGCCGCGGCCGTGCGGGACGCCGTACTCCTGGCCGTCGACGGTGTTCCACGGCTGGTCCTTGAGCGCGTCGAAGACGTCGGCGTAGTTGGGGATCAGGTCCGTGTTGACCGGCGCGACGTCGCCGCCGGCGATCAGGCGCAGCGTCGCGTCGCCCGAGGCGGACACGCCGTCGTACTGGCCGGAGCGCATCAGGGTCACCATCTCGTCGGAGGTGTTGCCGACCTTGACGTTGACCTGGCAGCCCGTCTCCTTCTCGAAGTCCGACACCCAGTCGACCTTCGGGTCCGTCGAGCCGTCCTCGACGTAGCCGGCCCAGGCGACGAGGTTGACCTGCCCCTCGCCCTCGCCGAGCTCGCTCATGGCCTTCTGGCCCTCGGGCGCCTTGACGCCGCCGCCCGAGCCCGAGCCCGAACTGGACTCGTCGTCACCTCCACAGCCCACCATCAGCGCCAAGGCGCTGGTGACCGCGACGATCGCGGCCCATCGTGCATTCCTCACGTCCCCTCCTGACCGATTGTGTACGTCTGTCCCTCGCTCCATCCGACCGTCACGCGGCGACCGCGCTGCTCCAGCGCCTGCGCCGACGTCTCCTCCAGGTTCTGCTTGACCACGTGCAGCTCGCCGCCGCCCTCGAGGTCGACGAGGTAGCGGGTGACCATCCCCGCGTAGGCGACGTCGCGGACCACGCCGGGCTCGGTGTGCAGCCCGTTGCGGCTCCCGGCGCCGTCCAGGATCCGCACCTTCTCGGGGCGGATCGTGAAGCGCCGGCCACCGCGCTCGAGCACGTTCGAGACGCCCACGAAGCCGGCGATGAACTCGTTCGCGGGATGCTCGTAGACCTCGGCCGGGGCGCCGACCTGCTCGATCCGGCCCTCGTTGAACACGGCCAGGCGGTCGCTCATCGTCAGCGCCTCCTCCTGGTCGTGCGTCACGTAGACGAAGGTGATCCCGACCTCCTGCTGGATGCGCTTGAGCTCGACCTGCATCTCCTGGCGCAGCTTGAGGTCGAGCGCGCCCAGCGGCTCGTCGAGCAGCAGCACCCGCGGCCGGTTGACGATCGCCCGCGCGAGTGCGACGCGCTGGCGCTGCCCGCCGGAGAGCTGGGAGGGCTTCCGCCCGCCGAGCTTGGGCAGGCGCACCATCTCGAGCGCCTCGTCCACGCGGGTGCGCCGCTCGGGCTTGGGCACCTTCCGGATCCGCAGGCCGTAGGCGATGTTGTCCGCCACGGAGAGGTGCGGGAACAGCGCGTAGTCCTGGAAGACCGTGTTGACGTCGCGCTCGAACGGCGGCCGGCCGGAGACCTCCTCGCCGGCGAGCTCGACCGTGCCCTCGTCGGGGCGCTCGAAGCCCGCGATCATGCGCAGCGTCGTCGTCTTGCCCGACCCCGACGGGCCGAGCAGCGTGAAGAACTCGCCGCGGTGCACGTCGAGGTCGATGCCGTCGACGGCGGCCTGGTCGCCGTAGCGCTTGATGAGTCCGCGCAGGCGGATGTCGGGGACGTCGTCCAAGCTGCCAAACCTAACCTGGGGGCCCGACGCACGGCTAGAGCGCGTCGAGCACCTCCCCCGCGGCGCGGTTGCCGCTGACCACGGCGCCCTGCAGGTAGCCCTGGAAATCCTGCGTCGTGTGCTCGCCGGCGAAGTGGCAGGCGTCGCTGGGCTCCGGCTCGGCGCCCCCGAAGCGGGTGTACTGGCCGGGCTCGTAGTACGAGTAGGAGCCGAGCGTCCACGGATACGCGGCCCAGTAGTCCACCGTCGCGTTGCCGTCGAACTGCCTCGTGATGCCGGGCAGGAGCGGCTCGATCTGGCCGAGGAACTTCTGGGCCCGCTGTACCGGCGTGCCGCTGCCGAACGAGTCGCCGATCCTCCCGCCCGTGTAGTCGACGAGGATGCCGGCGCCGCCGGGCTGGCCGCGCGAGACCTCCCAGGTGGCCTGGTAGCCGGTATCGGCGTACGTGTCGCCGTTGCAGCCGAGGCCGCGCCAGTGGCGCGTCTTGAAGCCGACGTTGAGCTTGGAGTTGGTGCCCATCGGCAGCTCGCGGATCGCGCGCGTCTTCTCGAGGCTGAAGCCGGCCTTCGAGTAGTCGACCGTGCGCAGGAGCGAGAACGGCAACGCGAGCACGACGCGGTCGGCCGTGATCGTCTTCGTGGTCGTCCCCTGCTTGAAGGTCAGGGTGAACCGCCCGCCCGCGGTCTTCGCGATCGCGACGAGCTGCGAGCCGCGCGTGATCTGGCCCGCCAGCTTGGCGGCCATCGCCTGCGCGAGCTGGTCGTTGCCGCCGCGGACGTGGAACTTCTCGTTGGACTTGCCGAACAGCCGCAGCTTGCCCTGGCCGACGTAGCCGAGCAGGTAGAGCAGGTTGAGCGCGCTCTGGTCGCCGCACTCGGCGCCGAACTCGATGTTGTACGCGACGTCCAGCAGCTGCCCGAAGCGGGACCGCACGCCGCCCGGCACGCTCTCCTCGATCCACTCGGTGATCGTCATCGCGTCCAGCACGCGGCCGCGCGGCGTGGAGATCCGGTAGGTCGTCGGGTACGAGGCGGCCGAGACGTCCTTGTGGACCTTCTGGTAGACGGCGTCGTAGTCGGCGTTGGCTTCCTCGTAGGTGTACGGCCGGCCGTCGAAGTAGTAGAGCGGCTCTGTCCCATTGGTCTCGCCCTGGAGCAGGTTGTCGCTGACGAACCCGAGCTCCTTGGCGAGCTGGCGGATGTCGATGTGTCCCGTGTCGATCAGCTCGCCGCCGTGCTCGGCCACCAACCCGGGGCCGAACGCGCCGCGGATCGACCAGCAGCGGCCGCCGAGTCGATCGCTCGCCTCGTGCAGCTCGGCGCTGACGCCGGCCTGCTTGAGGCGGTAGGCGCAGGTGAGGCCGGCGAGACCGGCTCCGACAATCACGATCCGGTCGCTCGTGGCGGCCGGGGCGCGGGGGGTCCAGGCCGCGAGCGACAGGGCGGAGGCGCCGGCGGCGCCCAGGACCTGGCGGCGGCTCAGCGCGATGTCCTGCATACGCGAGGCGAGCGGAGTGCGTCCCATGTCGCGACATTACGGAGCGATGCGTTGGCCGGTCCGGCCAAGGCTGCGTGCTGTCGCGGGCCGTCAGGGCGCGGTGAAGCCCAGGATCAGCTGCGCGGCCTCCAGCGGCACGTCCAGCTGCGGCGCGTGGCCGACGCCGTCGAGCTCCACCCAGTCGGCGTGCGGGAAGGTGGCGCGCCAGCGCTGCGCCGCGCGCGGCCACGCCAGCAGGCGGTCGGCGGTGCCCCAGACGATGCGCACGGGGCAGCTCACCCGCTCGGCGTCGAGCGGCCAGCCGTTGCGCCGGGCGTGCTCGTTGAGCACCGTCATGCCGTCGCAGCCGACGACGCCGTACCACAGGTGGGCGATCAGATCGGGCGGGATGTGCTCCCAGCGCTCGGCCATCAGCGAGATGGCCCGGCGGCGGCCCTCCGGCGTGGCGAGGATCGCCGGCGCGCGCGGCGCGAGCTGCCGCAGCTGCTCCTGCATCGTGTCGAAGTGCGCGAGCGTCTCCAGGTAGGCGTCGTCGCCCGGCGCCCAGCCGCCGCCCGGCGCGAAGGCGACGACGCTGCGGGCGCGGCCGCGCTCGGCGAGCTTGAGGGCCAGGTAGCCGCCGAGCGAGTTGCCCGCGATGTGCGCGGTCGCGAAGCCGGCGTCGTCCATGGCGCGCTCCACCTCGTCGAGCACGACGTCCGTGAGCGGCCCGTCGACGAGCGCCCGCCCACCGGCGTGGCCGGCCAGCGTGGGCGCTAGTACGGCGTGGCGGCGCTCGAGCGCCGGCAGCACCAGCTCCCACGTGCGCCAGGTGTCGGTGAAGCCGTGCAGCAGCACCAGCGGCTCGCCGGAGCCGCCGCGGTGTGCCGGTGTGAAGCGCGCGTCCACGACGCGCGCAGGCTAGGGGCCCTTCTTGAGCGTGACGGTGCCCGTCGCGACCCCGTCGTCGTAGGCACAGGTCACGGACTGCTTGTTGGGCTTGCCATTGGTCTCGTCGACCGAGAAGCCCTCGCCGGAGACCTTCCAGGCGATCGGCCGGTACTTCGTGCCGGTCTGCAGGTCCACGAGCGGCGCCCACAGGTCGTCCGAGGAGCCGACGTCGCGCGCACCGTCGCCGCAGTCGATCTGGGCGACATAGGAAAACTGCTCCGCGCGCGGCGGCTTCTTCGCCGACGCAGGTGCGGCGAGCAGTGAGAGCGCGACGAGCGCGGCCGTGAAAAGCGTCGTGAGACGGTGGGTTCGAGACATCGAGAGGACCTCCTTGCCCTGACGATCTGGGTGCGTCAAGGCGTGTATCGACCCCGCCTTGATATCGCACGACCGGATCTGGACACGTGTTCGGGTCGGCGCTTCGTCTCCGGCGATCGGCTACCTTGCGCGCCGTGAGGGCCGAGCGCCGTGCGCTGATGCTGCTTGCCGCCGCCGCGGTCCTGCTGGCTGCCGCGATGGGGGTCACCGGCGCCACGGAGCTGGTGCTCTACGGCGGCCCGCTGCTGTTCATCGCCGGCATGCTGCTCAGCGGCCGGTTCATCGGCGAGGAGCGGATCCTCGCCCGCCGCAGCGCCCCCGCACCGCGGCTGCGCGCCGAGCGCCAGACCCTGGGCCAGGCTGCGCGAGCGCTCGCTCGCGTCGCTGCTCGAGCGCAGCCCGGCCCTGCTGCGCGGCCCGCCCGCGCCCGCGCCCGCCTGATCCTCCTGTAGGGCCTGAAGATCACCGAGCCGGTCGCCCGCATCGTCTGGACCGGCAACCCGCGCATGTGCGGGATCGTGAAGCCCGGCCAGTTCGAGGAGTTCCCGATCTCGACCCAGGTCCCGCAGGGCGCGGCCGGCTCGTTCCTCACGTTCAAGGCCTACCAGACCTACCGCGACGGCGAGCGCGTGCGCTGGAGCGGCGGGCCCGAAGCCGAGCACCCCGCGCCGCGGGTCAAGCTGCTCGCCCCCGCCCCCGCCGCGCGCCGGTCCGCCGGCTCGTAGGAGGAGATATCCGACTGGCGCGCTCTGCTTTGTTAGGCTGCCCTAAGTGAGCAGCAGCGCGTCAGTCAGGACGGGCCCCAGGCTTGTCGCGCGCGAGGTACTCCTCGAGCAGCATCGGCACGGACACGGTGCGCTCCGCGACCGCCAGCAGGTCGCCCATCGCGGCCTCCTCCTCGACCTGCTCCTCGACGAACCACTGCATGAACTGCTCGCTCGCGTAGTCGCGCGTCTCGCGGGCGATCTCGAACAGCTCGCTGATCTTGATCGTGACGCTGCGCTCCTGCTCGATCGCGAGGCGGATCGGCTCGACGTGGTCGCCGAAGCTGCCCTTCGGGGACTCGACGCCGCCGATGTCCGGCTGGACCCCGCGGTCGATCAGGTAGTTGACCATCTTCATCGCGTGCTCGCGCTCTTCCTCGGCCTGGGAGTAGAAGAACAGGCTGAGCTGCGGATAGGTCTCCGCGGCGTAGTAGTTGCCGATCGCGACGTACTGATGCGCTGCCGCGAACTCGCGGCCGATCTGCGCCGTCAGCGCCGCCACGAACCGTTCCGAGGCCATCTCGAGCACTCCTTCGCGTCCAGGTCGGGGTCGCGGCTGAGCCTACCGGCCGTGGGAGCGGCGTGAAGACGCGCTGCTGCCGCGCCACGCCCCGCTGCGCCGGCTGCCCGGTGCTGCTGATCGCCGCGCGGCGCCGCAACCCCGGCGTGCCGGACCTGTTCGCCGAGATCCTCGGCGGGCGCACCGCCCGCGCGCTGCCCGAGAGCGTCGTTCGCGCACTCGCGGAGCTCGAGCGCCGGCCCGAGCGGCCGCTGCCGCCCGGGCGCTTCGAGCGCACCCGGGCGGCGGACGTCGCCTACAGCGGCGTCGAGGGGGTCGCGGTCGCCGGGGCATCCTGCTCGCCGGACGAGCCGGACGCGGCGCCGGACCCCTGGCCCGACCCGCCGCGCTCCTCCGGGCAGGGGTGGCCGTCGCCGTCGCGGTCGGCCGGCGCATCGTCCTGACCCTCCTGCTGGGCCTGGACCGGCTGCAGCTGACCGCTCGTGGCGGAGCCGCCGCCGGCACCGGTACCGGCCGCGCCGGCGGTGGCGCCGCCCGCGAACCACGCGAACGCGGCGAGCGCCAGAACGGCGAGCGCGATGGCGGCGGCGGACATCAGCCGCCGCGGCGCCGAGATGGAGTCGTGCAAGGGTGCCTCCTTGGTCGGGGGATGGACCTCTCTGACCATGACCTGCGGACCGTCAGAGAACCCTAAGAAACGCGCGACGTGGCGCGGCGCCCCGGTGGCGCCGCGCCGCGCGCCGAGGCCTCAGATCAGATCCGCGAAGCGGCTGAGGTAGAGCGACCAGCCCTGGTCGGCCGCGACGCCGTCGCGCATGCCCTCCCAGCCGTCGCCGTGGCGGTCGAGGTGCCGGTGCTCGAGCACCACGCGGGTGCGGTCGGGCCCCTCGGGTGCGAAGCGCAGCTCGACCTCGCTGCGGCGATCGGCGTCGGGCTCGAACTGCCATCTCGTGCTGATGTTCCAGCTGAACAGGAAGCGCTCCGGCGGCTCGAAGGCGAGCACCGTCGCCCACTCGCACTCGCTGCCGTCGGCGCCGCGGTCGTAGATGCGCCCGCCGGCGCGGGGCTCCACGACGGTCGCCTCGATGTCGCTCGCGAGCAGGTTGTGGTCGCGCGGCTTGATCTCGTCCAGCCGCTCGGTGAACACGCGGAACGCGCGCTCCACCGGCGCCTCGACGACGATCTCGTGGCGCACGCTCGTCGCGTCTGCCTGGGTGCTCATCCGTCCTCCTGTGCGTCCTGCTCGACGATCTCCTTGAAGGTCGCGAGCGCTTGCGTCCAGAACCGGTCGAGCTCGGCGCGCATCGCCTGCAGCCCTCCCGGGTCGACCTGGTAGATGCGGCGGTTGCCGTCGCGCCGGTCCGTCACGAGACCCGCCTCCTTCAGCACCTTCAAGTGCTGGGACACCGCCGGGCGGCTGACCGGGAACGCCTCGGCGAGCTCGCCGACCGGGCTGGGCCGCCCGGCGAGCCGCTGGAAGATCGCGCGCCGCGTCGGGTCGCCGAGCGCGGTGAACCCATCACCTTGGTAAGTCAGCACTGACGGTAAGCGTACGCTAACGCTCGCCGTCGCGCAAGGGGCCGGCTACCGCTCCTGCGCCGTCGGCCGGACCAGGATCTCGTTGAGCGTCATGCGCTTCGGCCGCGAGACGGCGAACGCGATCACCTCGGCGATGTCCTCGGAGGTGATCGCGAGGTCGCGCACGTAGTCCTTGGTCGCCGCCTTGGTCGCGTCGTGCGTGATGTGGTCGGTCAGCTCCGTCGCGACCGCGCCCGGCTCCACGACGATCACGCGAACGTCGGGCTGCAGCTCCTGGCGCAGCCCCTCCGACCAGCCGTTGATCCCCCACTTGGTGGCGGCGTAGGCGGCATTGCCGATGCGGGCGGTGCGCCCCGCGACCGAGGAGATGTTCACGAGGTCGCCGCCGCGCTCCCGCAGCTGCGGGAGGAAGACCTCCGTCGCCGTGATCGCGCCAAGCAGGTTGACCTCGACCATCTGGCGGTAGTCGTCGCGCTGCTCCGAGGAGAACGGGCCGAGCAGCATCACGCCGGCGTTGTTGACGAGCACGTCGGCGCCACCCAGCTCCGCCTGCACGCGCTCGGCGGCGGCGACGAGCGAGTCGCGGTCGGTCACGTCGGCGGCGATCGTGATCGCGCCGTCGCCGAGCTCGCCGGCCAGCGCGTCGATGCGGTCCGCGCGCCGCGCGAGCAGCGCCACCTTCATGCCGTCGGCGACCAGCGCGCGGGCAGTCGCCTCGCCGATGCCCGACGACGCCCCGGTGATGACGGCGACGCGGGTGGAGTTCTGGTCAGTGGTCATCGCTCCACTGTGGCAGCGGGCCGCGCGCCCGGGCGCGGCGCAGGTGCACGGACACCCACGCGCGCGCCAGGCAGAGCGCGCCGCCCGCGCCGGCGGCGGCTGGGATCAGCTCCTCGACCGGCACGCCGCCGATGTGGGCGGAGACGATCACGCCGTCGCCGCCTCGAGCTCGTAGCGGCGGCGGTGCCAGTACGTCTCGTCGTTGCGTCCCTTGGGCGCGCGGTCGAGCCAGTGGTACACGCCCCAGATCGCGTCGACGCCGCGCTCGTAGGCCGAGTAGGTGTGGAACACCCTGCCGTCCTCGAGCGCGAACGCGCTGACCCCGGGGCGCTCGCCGACGAAGCGCTCCTGCTCCGCGATCGGGCGGAAGTTGTACTCCGGCAGCGGCCGCTCCTCGGTCGAGGACACGAGGAAGTCGAAGTTGAAGTCGCTGCCGTGCGACGACGCCCACCGGAACGACCAGCCCATCCGCTCGCGGTAGGCCTCGATCTCCTCCAGCGGCGCGCGCGAGACCGCGGTGAACATCACGTCGTGATGCTCGAGGTGCACGTGCGGCCCGTTGACGCCGTCGGCGATCGAGGAGCAGCTCGCGCAGACCTCCTCCGCCCCCGGCGGGAGCATGAAGTGGTACATGACCAGCTGCGAGCGGCCGTCGAACAGCTCGGCGAGCGTCTTGCGCCCGTCCGGTGTGTCGAAGACGTACTCCTTGGAGACCTCGACCCACGGCAGCGCCTGCCGCTCGCGGGCGACCTCGTCGGACAGGCGGGTGAGCTGCTTCTCGCGCTCCAGGAGCGCCAGGCGCTCCTCGCGCCACTGCGCTCGGGTTCCCGTGCGATGCATGGTCGTTCAGCTCCTCTCGAAGTGCGCCTCGAGCTTCTCGAGCACGCTGGTCCAGCCGGCGTCGACGCCGGGCTTGTCGAAGTTGGGCGGGGCGAGCGTGATCCGCTCATGGTCGAACCGGACCTCGGTCCCGCCATCGGGAGCGTCGGTCAGGGTCACGGTGAGCAGCGTGTCCTCGCGCTCGTCGGGGCCCGGCCCCACGAAGGCGAAGTCGAGGACGATCCGCTCGTTCTCGACGAGGTCGCGGATCACGCTCTCGAACGCGAGCCGCATGCCGTCCGGAGCGAGCATCTCGACGACGTGGCGGCCGCCGACGTGCTCGTCGACGGACGCGGTGACGACGGCGAACTCGCCGGGGCAGAACCACTTCTGCAGCACGTCGGGGTCCAGGAACGCGCGATAGACGTCCGCGCGCGGACCGGGGATCGTGCGGGACACCTCGACCGCGAACTCGGTCATGTGGCCTCCTTCTTCTTCTCGGCGAACAGGGCCTCGAGGGAGTCGAGCCGCTGATTCCAGAACCGCTCGTAGAAGGCGACCCACTCGTGGGCGCCGGCCAGCGGTCCGGGCGTCAGCCGGCAGATCGTCGTGCGGCCGGCGGGGCGGCGCTCGACGAGCCCGGCGCCCTCCAGCACCTTGATGTGCTTGGAGACGGCGGCGAGCGACATCTCGAACGGGCCGGCGAGATCGCCGACCGTGCGCTCGCCCTCGGCGAGCGCGGTGAGCATCCGCCGGCGCGGCTCGCTGGCGAGCGCATGGAAGACTTCGTCGAGCGCCGTCGGATTCTCAACCATGTGGTTGAGAGTAACGCGGGCCGTCCCGATTGTCAACCGATCAGTTGAGAATGAACAGAATCCTCATCGCCGCGGCCCTCGCCGCCTCCCTCGCCCTGGCCGCGCCCGCGGCGGCCGCCGAGCCGGAGCTGACCGTCGCCAAGCCGAAGCTGCGGGCGGCGCTGAAGTGCACGCCCGGCGTCAAGGACGCGAAGCGCACGCCGGGAATGCTCGTGACCGGCACCGGCGCCAGCGGCGACGAGGCCTACGCGATCGGCAAGGGCGCCTTCGACGCCTACGGCGCGCCGGTCTGCTGGGTCAACTTCCCCAGCCACACGACCGCCGACATCCAGGTCTCGGTCCAGTACCTCGTGTACGGCCTGCGCACGATGTCCGAGCGCGCCGGGCGCCCGGTCGCGGTGTTCGGGATCAGCCAGGGCGGGCTGCTCCCGCGGGTCGCGCTGACCTACTGGCCGAGCCTGCGCAAGAAGGTCTCCGACGTCGTCGGCGCGGCCGGCACGCAGCACGGCACGACCGCGGGCAGCCTCGCCGGCTGCCGCCGGGAGGGCTGTACGCCGGCCTCGTTCCAGCAGATCGCCGGCTCGCGCTTCCAGAAGGCGCTCAACCGCCGCGGCCGCGACGAGACGCCCGGCCCGACCGCTTGGACGACGGTGCGCTCCGCGACCGACCAGATCGTGCAGCCGACCTCCGGCCCGCACCCGGCCTCCGCGCTGAAGGGCGCCACGAACGTATTGATCCAGGACGTCTGCCCGGGCCGGCAGGTCACGCACATCGGCACCGCGCTGGACTCCGTGACGTTCGCGCTCTTCGACGACGCGGTCACGCACCGCGGCCCGGCGAGGGTGTCGCGCCTGCCCGCGGACGTGTGCGCGCACCCGTACGCGCCCGGGCTCGACGAGCAGGCGACCGCGAACATCATCTCCGCCGCCGCGACGCTGACCGCGAGCCGCGGGACCGACGAGCCGCGTGTCAGGCGTGAGCCGCCCGTGAGAGCCTGGATGCGGCGCTGACGGACGACGGAGGAGACATGGGCAAGACGATCATGGGCGGCGCGGCGGTCTCCCTCGACGGCTTCATGGCCGACGAGCAGGACGGCATCGGACCGCTGTTCGACTGGCTCGGGAACGGCGACGTCACCTGGACGCTCTCGAACGCGGGTGACGGTGAGTCGCGCAGCACGCAGGCCTCGGCCGACTTCATGCGCGAGCACTACGCGAACGTCGCCTGCGTCGTGATGGGGCGGCGGCTGTTCGACCTCACCAACGGCTGGGACGGCGTGCCGGCAGCGGGCGAGCACGTCTTCGTGTGCAGCCACCGCGGCCCCGAGGACTGGGAGCACGCCGGCACGGCTCCGTTCACGTTCGTGAACGGCGTCGAGGAGGTGATCGCCGCCGCCAGGGAGTACGCCGGCGACCGCGACGTCGACGTCGCCCTCGGGCAGATCGGCGGCCAGGCGCTCAAGCTCGGGCTGATCGACCAGATCGTCGTCAACATCGTCCCGGTCGTCTTCGGCTCGGGCCGCCCGTTCTTCGCCACCGGGCCGCTCGGCGAGCCGCTGATGCTCGAGAACCCGAGCAAGGTCGTACAGGGCGATCGCGTGACCCACCTGGTCTACGACGTCCGCCGTTGAGGCCGCGCGCGAGGACGCTCGGCGTACTCGCGGTGATCGGGCTCGTCGCGGCGTTCTCGCTCAGCTCGACGCTCGCCAAGCGCGCCGAGACGCCGGGCGTGCTGGTCGCGTTCTGGCGCATGATCGCGGTCAGCGTGCTCTGGAACCTGATCCTCTGGAGCACGGCCCGGCGCGTGACGCGCGCCGACGTCCGGCAGGTCTGGATCCCGGGCGTCTTCTTCGGGCTCAACCTCGCCGTGTTCTTCGCCGGCGTAACGCACAACAGCGTCGCCAACGCGGCGCTGATCGGCTCGCTGGCGCCATTCCTGATCGTGCCCGTCGGCGCGTGGCTGTTCAGCGAGTACATCAGCCCGCGCGCGATCGTCTTCGCGCTGGTCGCGTTCGGCGGCGTCGCGCTCGTGCTGCTCAGCGCCCCGCCCGGCGGCGACGCGTCGCTGGAGGGCAACGTCCTCGGGTTCGCCGCGATGCTGCTGCTCGTCGCCTACGTCAGCTCGACCAGGTACTTCCGCCGCGAGATGGACGTGACGACCTTCATGGCGACCATCTGCCCGATCGCGGCGGTCGCGGTGCTGCCGATCGCGCTCGCCCACGGCGACGTGACGGGGCTGAGCGCCACCGGCTGGCTGTTCACCGCGATCCTCACGCTCACCAGCGGGATCGCGGCGCAGGGCCTGCTCGTCTACGCGCAGAAGACGATCCAGATCGGGACGATCGGGATCGCGCAGCAGGCGCAGCCGGCGCTGGCCGTCGTGTGGTCGTTCCTGCTGCTCGGCGAGGTCGTGAACGGCCGCCAGGTCGTAGGGATCGCGATCGTCATCGCGGGGCTGACGGCGTTCGTCGTCGTGCACCAGCGCGGCGGTCGACCCGATCGCGCTCCGTGATGAAGTGCGAGGCGTCCGCCATCCGGCGGTCGGCCGCTTCGAGCAGCGCCGCGTCGCCGGCCAGGCGCCCGAGCGCGTCCAAGGCGAGCACCTCGACCGGCGCGTCGCCGTCACGGCGGGCGGCCGCGAGTAGCGCGTCGAGCTGCTCCCGCGCCTCCGGCACGCCCTGCGCGGCGTCGAGCGCCGCGAGCAGGCAGTCGCCGAGTGCGGCCTGCTCGCCGCCGCCCGCGGCACGGTGGAACGCCGCCGCCCGCTCGAGCGCCGCTCGCGCTTCCGCGTCGCGGCCGAGCGCGCGCAGGACGCGGCCGAGGTGCACCCGCCCGAGCGCCGCGAGCCGCACGTCGCCGGTCGCCTCCGCCTTGGCGATGCCGGCCTCCAATGTCGCCGCGCCGGCCTCGGGATCGCCGGCCTGGCACTGGGCGCGGCCGAGGCTCGTGGTCTGGTAGGCCTCGGTCTGGAGGAAGCCGAGGCGCCCTGACGTCGCGGCGGCGCGGCCGATGTGCCGCACCGCCTCCTCGAAGCGGTGCTCGAGCCGCGCCAGCTCGCCGAGCATCGCGTCGCGGCGCACGTGCAGCCACGGGTCGTCAACGGCGCGAAGCCATCGCTCGACGTCGTCGCGCGCGCGGGTTGCCCGGGCGGCGTCGCCGGCCGAGATCGCGGCGCGCGCGGCGAACAGCGCGTTGGCGGCCTGGTCCCACGGGTGGTCGAGCCGGTCGTAGAGCTCCCGCGCGCGGGCGGTCAGCTCGAGCGCGTGCTCCCAGTCGCCGTGGTGGGAGACGACGTAGGCGAGGTGGTAGGCGCAGCGTGCCTCGAGCTCCGGCCCGGCGGCGAGCGCCGCGGCCTCGTCGACGTGGCGGCAGGCCAGGGCGAGGTCGCCGGAGGAGGCCTCGATCCACGCGGCGAGCAGCAGCGCGGTCGCGCGCTCGGCGGCCGGTGCGGCTTCGCCGGCCGCGTCCAGCGCGGCGTGCAGCCGCTGCGCCCCGCGGCTGTCGCCGAGCACGATCCACGCCCAGCCGAACCCGCCGGCGATCGCCAGCCCCCGCTGCGGATCGTGCGCCGCGCTCCACGCCAGCGCGGCGTCGATGTTCGCGCGCTCGGCGCGGGCGAACGCGAGCTGCTCGGCCTGACGGGCGCTGCGCACGCCCTCCGTGGACGCTGCCGCCGCCGCCGCGAACCACGCCGCGTGCGCGTCGAGCGCTCGCCGCGCCGCGCCGCCCATCTCCTCGAGCGCGAAGGCGCGGATGCTGTCGAGCAGCCGGAAGCGCTCGCCGTCGACGATCACGAGCGACCGCCCGGCGAGCCGGCCGACGACGTCGATCGCCGCCGACGCCGGCACGTCGAGCGCCTCCAGGACGGACTCGACGGCGGCCAGCGGCGCGCCGCCCGCGAACGTGGCGAGCGCCCACAGCCCGCGCTTGTCGTCCGGGAACAGCAGCTCGTAGCTCCAGCTGATCGTGGCCCGCAGCGCGCGGCGCCGCGCGGGCTTGCGGCTCGCCGGGTCGCTCAGCACGCTGAAGCGGTCGTCGAGCCGGCGCGCGATCTCCTCCACCGAGAGCGTGCGCGTGCGGGCGGCCGCGAGCTCGATCGCGAGCGGGAGGCCGTCGAGCGCCCGGCAGAGCTCGGTCGGGTCGTCGCCGGCGCGCGCCGCGCGGCGCGTGAACAGCTCGACCGCGTCGGCGAGCGCGAGCGGCGCGAGCTCGTGGACGGTGCCGCCGTCCACGCCGAGCGCGACCTGGGTCGTGGCAAGGATCCGCAGCGCCGGGACGGCGTCGAGCAGCCGCTCCGCGAGTGCGGCCGCCGCGTCGAGCACGTGCTCGCAGTTGTCGAGGATCAGGACCGTGCGCGTGCCGCGCAGCCGCTCGAGCAGCGCCGGCTCGCCGCCCGTCACGTTGAGGGCGGCGATCACCGCGTCGAGCACCTCGTCGGCGGTCGTCGCACCCTCGAGCCGCGCGAGCCACACGCTCCCCGGCAGCGTGCGCCCGGTCGCGACGGCGACGGCGGTCTTGCCGACGCCGCCCGGGCCGACGAGCTCGACGAGCCGCTCGGTCTCCAGCAGCGCTGCGACCGCGGCGACGTCCTGCCCGCGGCCCACGAGCTCGGGCTGCAGCGAGGGCAGGTTGCCCGCGGCCGCCGCGCGCAGGGCCGGGTCGTGGTGCAGGACCTGCCGCTCGAGCTCCTGCAGCCGCGGCCCGGGGTCCAGCCCGAGGTCCTCCGCGAGCAGCGCGCGCACGCGCCGGACGGCCGCGAGCGCATCGGTCTGGCGGTCGGCGCGGTAGAGCGCGGTGATCAGCAGGGCCCACAGACCCTCCTGGTACGGCGCGCTCGCCACCGCGGTCTCGAGGTCGGCGACGACGACCGGCTCGCCGAGCCGCAGCCGGGCGGCGAACAGGGTCTCGAGCAGGCTCGCGCGGGCCTCCTCGAGCTGCGAGCGATGCGGCGCGGCCCAGTCGCCGGCCGCCGGCAGCAGCTCGTCGTGGAAGCGGTCGAGAGCGGCCGCGCCGAGCTCGCGGGCGCCGTGCTCGTCGCCGGTCTCCAGGCGGCGGGCGGCGCCCGCGGCGTCGGCGAGCACGCGCAGGGCGTCGACGTGCTCGGGGCGGACGGCGAGCCGGTAGGCGCCGTCGATGACCGCCGGGTCCCCGAGCGCGCGCCGCAGCCGGGCGACCTTCGACTGGAGCGTGTTCCGCCTCGTGGGGGCGCCGGCCCACAGGTCGTCGAGCAGGCGGTCCGCAGTCACGGGGCGGCCCGCGTCGAGCGCGAGGCGCACGAGCAGCTCCGCCGTCTTTCCGCCCGGGACCGCGACGGCGCGCCCGTCGCGCGTGACCTCGACGGGACCCAGCACGGAGATCTCCAGCACCTCGCGAGTCTACGCGCGGGCCTGGCCGCTGTCAGCGGCGTGTCAGCGCCGCTCTGGATGGTGGCCGCATGCCACCACACAGCAGCCACGACCCCGCGGTGCTCGTGGCGGCCGCACTGCACACCACCGACGCCGACGCGCTGCTGGCGCGCGCGGCGGCGGCCGCGACGACGACACGCGACCGTCAGCTGGTCGCCATCGCCGCCGCGCACCTGCGCGGCGAGCACGACGTCGTCGACGCACTCGCCCGCGACCACCTCGTCGACCACCCGGACAGCGTCCTCGCCGCCTGGATCGCCGACGCCAGCCACCGCCAGACCCCGGACAAGGAGCGGCCATGACCCGCACGCGCACGGCAGTCCTGCTCATCCTCGCAGCGGTGCTCGCGAACCTCGCGTTCACCGCGCTGGGCTCGATCTTCAACTACCCGGACGTGCTCGACGAGCCGGCCGGTGAAGTGCTCGCCTCGTTCCGCGAGCACGAGGGCGCCGTGAGCGCCTGGTTCACGGTACTGGCGCTCTCGGCCGCACTGCTCGCCCCGGTCGCCGTCGGCGTCGGCCGCCTCTCCTCGTCGCGGGCGATGCGGATCGCCGTGCGCGTCGGGATCGCGGCCGCCGTCGTGCAGGTCGTCGGCCTGATGCGCTGGCCGCTGCTCGTGCCGGGCTATGCGTCAGACGCGGCGAGTGCGAACGCCGCCACGGCGGCCGATGCACGCGACGCGTTCAGCACCGCGGGCGACATCCTCGGCACCGCGATCGGCGAGACGGCCGGCTACCTGCTGACCGCGCTCTGGACGGCGCTCGTGATCGTCGCGATCGGCCGTCACTTCACGGGGCGCTGGTTCGCGCTGCTCGGCGGCGCGTCGGCCGCCCTCGTCCTCACCGGGGTGCTCTCGCCGTTCGGCCTGCCGGTGATCGACACCGCCAACTTCCTCGGCTACGTCCTCTGGAGCATCTGGCTGATCGCCTTCGGGTCCGTGCTGCTGGTGCGCGAGCGCCGGGCCGCGCGCGCGGAGCCGGCGGCGGGTGCGGTGGTGACGTCATGACCACCGGGCCCAGGTCGCGCTGGCTCGCGCTCGGCGTGCTCTGCACGAGCCTGCTCGTGATCGTCGTGGACAACACGATCGTCAACGTCGCGCTCCCCACGCTGGTGCGGGAGCTCGACGCGGACGTCAGCGAGCTGCAGTGGGTGGTCGACGCATACACGCTCGTGTTCGCGGGGCTGCTGCTCCCGGCCGGCGCGCTCGGGGACCGCCACGGGCGCCGGCGCACGCTGCTCGCCGGGCTGGTCGTGTTCGGGCTGGCGTCGACGGCGGCCGCGTTCGCCGGCGGCGTCGCGGCCCTGATCGCCTGCCGCGCGCTGATGGGCGCGGGCGCCGCGTTCATCATGCCCGCGACGCTGTCGCTGCTCGTCGGCGTGTTCCCCGACGAGCGCGAGCGGGCGACCGCGGTCGGCATCTGGGCCGCGACCGCCGGCCTCGGCGTCGCGCTCGGCCCAGTCGCCGGCGGCGTCCTGCTCGACCACTTCTGGTGGGGCTCGATCTTCATCGTCAACGTCCCGCTGTGCGTGCTCGCGGTCGTCCTCGGGCCGCGCCTGGTCCCGGAGTCGCGCGACCCCGTCGGGCGGCGCCTCGACCGCCTCGGAGCGGCGCTGTCGGCCGCGGGCCTGATCGCGCTGGCGTGGGCGGTCATCGAGGCGCCGTCCGAAGGATGGACCTCGCCCGCGGTGCTCGCGGCCGGCGGCGGCGCGGTGGTCCTCCTGAGCGCGTTCGTGCTCCGGCAGCGGCGCGCCGCGGAGCCGCTGCTCGACGTCGGGCTGTTCCGCAATCCCCGCTTCAGCGCCGCGAGCGCGACCGTGATGGCGCTGTTCTTCGCCCTCTTCGGGTTCCTGTTCGTGGCCACCCAGTACCTGCAGTTCGTGCTCGGCTTCTCACCGTCGGCGGCCGGCGTGCGCATCCTCCCCTACGCGGGCGCGATGATCGTCTCCGCGTCGCTCTCGGCGATCCTCGTCGAGCGCTTCGGGACGCGCAGGATCGCGACGCTCGGCATGCTGCTGTTCGCCGCGGGCCTCGCCGTCGCGGCCACGGTCGGCGTCGACACCGGCTACGGCCGGCTCGCGCTCGCGTTCGTGCTGATGGGGACCGGCATGGGCCTCGCGGGCGCGCCGGCGACCGAGTCGATCATGAGCTCGCTGCCGCCGGCCCGGGCCAACATCGGCTCCGCCGTCAACGACACGACGCGCGAGCTCGGGGGCGCGCTCGGCGTCGCGGTCGTCGGCAGCATCATGGCCTCGCTCTACACCTCGGGCCTGCCGGCGGACGCCCCGGCCGCCGCGCGCGAGTCGCTCGGCGGCGCCGCCCAACTGGGCGGCACCGCCGCGGAGGTGGCGCGCGAGGCGTTCGTGGCCGCGATGTCGACGGCGTCGATCGTGGTCGCGCTCGTCGCCGTGGCCGGGGCCCTGATCGCGTGGCTCCAGCTGCCGGCCGCCGTTTCCGCTCAGGCGGCGGGCGCCGCCTGAGGCTCGTGCTCGAGCTCCGGCAGCCAGCGCAGCCGCTGCGGCAGGTACCAGTTGCGCTCGCCGAGCAGCTTCATCGTGGCCGGCAACAGGACCGCGCGGATGATCGTCGCGTCGATCAGGATCGCCGCCGCGAGGCCGACGCCGATCTGCTTGGCGAGCTGGTCGCTGCCGAGCGCGAAGGAGCCGAAGACGGCGACCATGACGAGCGCGGCGCTCGTGACGACGCCGGCGGTGCTCTTGAGGCCGTGGGCGACCGCCTCGTCGTTGCTCATGCCGCGGTTGTAGGCCTCGCGGACCCGGCTGAGGATGAACACGTGGTAGTCCATCGAGAGGCCGAACAGGATCACGAACAGGAACAGCGGGATCACGGGGGCGATGCCGCCGACCGACTGGAAGTCGAGCACCCGCTCGCCGTGGCCGTCCTGGAAGACGAGCACGAGGATGCCGTAGGCCGCGCCGGCCGACAGGACGTTGAGCACGATCGCCTTGATCGGCACCACGATCGAGCGGAACGTGACCAGCAGCAGGATGAAGGCGAGCGCGAGCACGAACGCGAACACCAGCGGGGCGTGCGCGAGCATCGAGTCGTTGAAGTCCTTCGAGCTCGCGGTGACGCCGCTCACGGCGACCTCGGCGCCGGCCAGCTTGCCGACGGTGGC
>DATFQI010000408.1:0-2459 GCA_035264365.1 Solirubrobacteraceae bacterium | reverse complement strand
CGCCTGGGCGCTCGTTCGCCGACGCGTCCACGCCTGCAACTGCAAACGCTCCTGATCAGACAGCTCGATCCCAACGGCAACATTCGGTGGCATAACCACCTCATCCCCGCTGCTACCGATTTAACGCCTCATATCACTAGCGGCCCTGCCGCACCTGGAGCCGGTTGCCGTCCGGGTCCTGGAACTGCGCGACGTAGCCCCACGGGAACTCGAGCACGTCCGAGACGAACTCGACACCGCGCGACTGCAGCTCCTCGACCGTCTTCCGGCAATCGTCGGTCTCGATCGTGATCGAGGCCGGGGGGCGTCCCATCGCCGGCTCGGCCTGCCCCGGGGTCCCGGGCCAGAGGACGAGCTGGAAGTCGTCCCCCTTGACGCCGACGGTCAGGAACCGCGGCCCGTCGGGCGTCGGGTTCTCGACCCGCTTCTCCAGGCCGAGGACGTTCGTGTAGAAGTCGAGCGCGTCGTCCTGGTCGCTGACGAGCACGCTCGTGTAGAAGACCTTCTCCAGCATTGCCGTACCTCCGGTCGTCGTGGTCACTGCTCCCATGACGAGCGGCGAACGGCGAACGTGACAGCGGCGAGGTGAGCTCGACTCAGCGGCCGGCGCCGAACGCCGGCTCGAGCGCGTAGGCCACGGCTGCGTCGGCCTCCATGCGCCGCCCTTCGGCGCTCGCCGTCTCCCACTCCTCGTCCCCGAGGCGCTCCTGTGACGGAGCCAGGAGCGTACCCATACCGGCTCCTCGCAGCGCTGGGCGACCGACAGGTAGTGACGCAGGTGACGGAGGCGTACGGCGTCCGCGTCCGGTCGCTCCGCGAGCCGCTCGACGGCGTACTGGCGGACCGGCTCCAGCATCACCAGCCTTCCGCCGGCGGCCGTGACGAGACTCTTGTCGACCAGCCCCTCGAGGGCAGTCAGCGGACTTGCCGTTACGGCTTCGGCAGCGTCGACATCGCAGCCGCCGGCGAACGCGCCCAGCGCGCCGAAGGCACGGCGCTCCTCGTTCTCGAGCAGCCCGTAGCTCCAGTCGAGCGTCGCGCGCAGCGTCCGCTGGCGCTCGGGAGCGTCGCGCGGGCCACGGTCGAGGACTCCCAGCTCGTTGCCGAGGCGCTCGGCCAGCCGCGAGGGCGTCAGCACGCGGAGGCGGGCGGCGGCCAGCTCGATCGCCAGCGGCAGCCGGCCGACCCGCTCGCAGATCTCCGCGACTGCATCGTCGGCCAGGAACGTCGCGCCGCGCGCCTGCGCGCGGTCCGTGAACAGCTCTGCCGCGGCGGCCGCGGTCAAGGGCGCGACCGGATACAGGCGCTCCGCCCGGACACGCAACGGATGGCGGCTCGTGGCGAGGACCGTCAGTGCCGGATGACGCTCGAGCAGACCGGCGATCAGCGGCGCCGCGTCCGGTAGATGCTCGTGATTGTCGAGCACCAGCAACAGCGGTCCGCGCGCGAGCGCACGGTCGAGCGCCACGGCGCCGGGTTCGTCGGTGGCGCGGACGACGCCCAAGGCGTCGCAGACGACGGCGGGGATGCGATCGGCGGCGACGATCGGCGCCAGCGCCACGAATCGGCCGCCGGCCGCGCGCGCGACCTCGATCGCCAGCCGCGTCTTGCCCACCCCGCCCGTCCCGGCCAGCGTCAACAGGCGGGTCTCCGCGAGCGCGTGCAGCACGGCCCGCACGTCCGCGTCACGACCGAAGGTGGGCGTCGGGGGCACGGGCGCCTGCTCGGCCGGCCCTGGCGCAGCGAGCGCTGGGTCGTGCACGAGGATCCGCTGCTCGAGCTCCCGCAGCTCGGGGCCCGGCTCGAGGCCGAGCTCGTCGAGCACGTCGCGCGCGTTGCGGAACGCCGCCAGCGCGTCCGCGTGCCGCCCGGACCGGTACAGCGCGATCATCAGCTGCGCCCGCAGCCGCTCGCGCAGCGGTTGCTGGGTCACCAGCGCCTCGAGCTGCCCCGCGAGGCGCGCGTGATCGCCCTGCCCCAGCTCGGCGTCGATCCGCGCCTCGACCGCGGTCGCCTTGAGCTCCTCGAGCCGCCTGATCTCAGCCTGCGCCCACGGCTCGTACCGCACATCCGCGAGTGCCGGCCCGCGCCACAGGCCGAGCGCGCCGCGCAGCGCTGCCACGGCCTCGGCCGGCGGCAGGCCTGCCGCGCGCGCGCAATCGCGCTCGAACCGCTCAGCGTCAAGCTCTCCAGGCTCGACGTGCAGCCGGTAACCCCCTCCGACCGTCTCCAACCGCCCGGCCGCCGGCCCCAGCGCTCGACGAGCGGGCCCAGAACACGGAACTCCACTACTCCCGTGGACGCTACCTGCGCGGGTGGTCACGCGAAAGCGCGCCGCTCCAAGCGCCGGGAACCGCGGCCGCGCCGCGAAGCTCAGTCGCGGGGGCTCAGCGCGATCTCGACCGGCGAGAGGTCGACGCGGCCGCGCGGCGCGTCGACGCGCTCGACCTGCACGACCA
>DATFQI010000407.1:0-5075 GCA_035264365.1 Solirubrobacteraceae bacterium | reverse complement strand
GCGGACGAAGACCTTGCCCTTCTTGTCGATCTCGAGCTCCAGCCAGGAGCCGCGGGCCGGCATCAGGTTGCCGACGAAGACCTGCTTCTCCGGGTCCTTGGCCTCCATGAGGTAGGCGCCCGGGGAGCGCACGAGCTGCGTGACGACGACGCGCTCGGTGCCGTTGATGATGAACGTGCCGCGGTTGGTCATCCACGGGAAGTCGCCCATGAAGACGGACTGCTCGCGGATCTCGCCGGTCTCCCGGTTGATGAACCCGACCGTGACAGTCAGCGGGCGCGCGTACGTGAGGTCCTTCTCACGGCACTCGTCCAGCGACGCGACGGGCGCGTCGAACTGGAACTCCCCGAACTGGACGGCGAGGTTGCCGGTGTAGTCCTCGATCGGCGAGATGTCGTCGATCGTCTCGCGAAGGCCCCCGTTCTCGGTGTCGACGAGCCAGTCGAAGGACTTCTTCTGGATGTCGATCAGGTTGGGGACATCGAGCACCTTGTCCAGGCGCGCGAAGTTGCGGCGGGTGCGGGGAGCATCAAGGGAAGCCAAGACGGCGACTCCTCAGGTGGAGACTTGCGAGGACGATGGGTCGCGGGCGCGGCCGCGACACCGAGAGCTGAGCTTGCGAGGGACTCAAGCGCGACCAGCCAAGATAGCACAGGGCGGCGCGCACCCCTCGGAGGGGCACTCGGCGCTCACGGACCCCGTCCGGCCCGGATCTCGTATGTGGCGAGAAGGGCGGCTGTGGACGGCTACGACTATCGGCCGAGTGCAGGGCATTGTAGCCAGGGCGTCAATGGGTGTGCCGCAGGCGGTGCCTCCGCGGCCGCTCTGAACTTCTGACCAGTCCGCCGGTTCGGACGCGGCCGGCTCGTCTACGTTCGCCTCGTCCTGAAGTCGAGGGAGGAGATGTCATGAGGGGAATCCGGGCGGTCGGTTGCGTGGCCGTGCTCTTGTTCACCGCCGTGCTCACCGGCGAGGCCGCGGCGGCGCCGACGAAGCCGTCAGCAGCGGTCCAACTGACCCTCGGGGTCCCGTACTCGTCCACGATCGATCGTGACGTGGCCGCCACGGAGTGGCTGAAGCTGCCCCAGTACATGCGTCCGGGCGACAGCCTGACGCTGGCGTCCGACTCGTCGCGCAGCTCGATCCGGTACTGCCTCGTGCCGGTCGTCGACGACTTCGACCAGGCTGACACGGAGGAGGCCTGCGACGGCCCCGGCTACACGAGCGAGTTCACCCACGCGGATGTCGACAGCGGCAAGTTCCGGCGCACGCTCGAGTGGTCGCGCCCGGCGGGCCCCGGGATGCTCTTGGTGGCCCCCGGCTGCGGATTCTGCGGAGCCGATGTCTGGACGTACTCCGTCACGATCGAGCAGGCGATCACGCGCGTGAACATCGGCACCGCGCGGCTCGAGCGGTCGCCGCGGAACGTGTCGCTGATCGCGTCGGCGACCTTCGGCGACAACACGCCGGCCGCCGACGGCATCCCGGGCCAGCTCCTGTGGCGCATGGGCAGCGGTGCCGATCTCCAGCCGCTGGCGCAGGCGACCACGGCCGGCGGCCAGCTCGCCTTCAGCGGGAACCTCCCCCAGGAGGCTGCCGGGCGCACGGTCGATCTGTCCGCATGCGTGAATCAGGTCGGCGGCGGCGAGCCGCGCTGCACCGCCCAGAGCGTGAAGGTCGACCCCGACCCGATCCCCGCGCTCACCACGAGCCGCTTGAAGATGAACCGCAGCCGCGTCATCTCGGCGCCCGTGACCTGCTCGGCGGTGTTCGCCCCGGGTGGTTGTCGTGGCACGCTCGAGCTCACGACCCGGCGGTCGTTGTCCTTCCGCGGGCGCTTCGGAAAGGTGCGGCTCGCCCGGCAGCGGTTCGCGATCCCGGCGGGCCAGACCACCAAGGTCGCCGTGCGGGTCGGCAAGCGTCAGGCGCGATTCGTCCGCAAGGTCAGCCGAGCCCGCGCGGCCACCGCGACGATTCGGCTCGACGGGCAGACGGGACGCGCGACGCGGAGCGTCACAGTGGCGCCCTGACACACACTCCTCGCGCACGATTACCCCAAGCGGGGGATGGCGGACTTAGTTCGACGCCTGTACGTTCTTCATTGCCCGAACGAGCGCAACACCCACCAGTGCGCGAGCCCCGTACGCCCAACCCGCAGGCTCCGCGCTCGGCAACCGGTGCAGGACCGGATGAACAGACGTGGTTTGCGGTCAGTAGGGGGGAAGTGAATCGGGGCGGCCGACGGGCCGCCCCGCTTCACATTTCGGGTGCCTCCAGACGTGGCTTCGCCTGCCGAATAAGCAGGGGACTGACACCCACCTAGCCACGGATGGCCACCTATGCGTATTGCCCAATGGGCTGGGCTGTGGGCGCTGCTGTGTTTCTGCGGCATCGTCGCGCCGGGCGTCGCGGACGCCGACTGGAAGATCGATCGAGCGAAGGCCGTCGCCGCGAAGGCGTGGAGCGACCCGTGCCCGGGCCGCGTCCAGATCCTCTATGCGCCGCCGAAGCAGCCGGGCTGGCTGGCCTCGACGATCAAGGGCTACTGCCAGGTCACGCTGTCCGACCGCGAGGCGTGGCCGTGGAAGCAGCTGTGCCCGGTGCTCGTGCACGAGTACGGGCATCTGGCCGGCTACCGGGACCCGCTGAACCCAGGCGACCCGTTCCACTCGCACGACCCGGACGACATCATGTACGCGTTCATCCACCCGGATGGCCGCTGCGCCGACTACGGGACGCCCTATCTCGGCACTCCGCCGCCGGCCGGCTTCCAGCCCGACCCCGAGCTCCGCATCAGCACCGGGATCGCGCGACGGGGTCGAGCTCGGCGCGCGACGTCGGCGAAGTCGCGGGCGCGAGCGCGCGCTCATCGGCGCGCCGTCCGCAGGTGAGAACGACGAGGGGCGGCCTGGAGCCGCCCCTCGCACTTCGCAGGCTGTGATCCGGAGCTACTTGATCTCGACGGAGGCGCCGGCCTCCTCGAGGTCGCCCTTGAGCTTGTCGGCCTCCTCCTTCTCGACGCCCTCCTTGACGGGCTTGGGGGCCTCGTCGACGAGCGCCTTGGCCTCCTTGAGGCCGAGGCCGGTGGCCGCGCGGACGACCTTGATGACCTGGATCTTCTTGTCGCCGGCCCCGGTGAGGACGACGTCGAACGCTGTCTGCTCCTCCTCGGCCTCAGCGGCGTCGCCGCCGCCACCGCCGCCGGCCGGGGCCGCAGCGGCCACGGCGGCCGCGGAGACGCCGAACTCCTCCTCGAGGGCCTTGATGCGCTCGGAGAGCTCGAGCACGGAGATCGACTTGAGCTCCTCGATCCAGTCCTGGGTGCTGGTGGCCATGTCTAGTTGTCCTCCTGGTTCTCAGATTCTTCGGAAGTGGTGGTCTCGGCCGGGGTGTCCTCCGGCGCGGGATCGGGGTCTGGACCCGGCGCGTCGGCCGACTCGGTCGGGCCGGCGTCGGTGTCTCCGGCGGATTGCTCGGCCGGGGTCTCCGCCGCGGCGGCGGGCGCAGACCCGCCCGCCCCGTCGCCGCCCACGAGGCCCTGGTCGGCCATAGCCTGCAGCTGGCGGGCGAGGCCCCCGATGAGGCCGCCCATCGCCGCCGCGAGGCCGGTGAGCGGGGAGGCCACCATGCCCACGAGGCGCCCATAGAGGACGTCGCGGGACGGGAGCTGGGCGATCGAGTCGATCTCGTCGGGCGACAGCGCCGCGCCGTTCATCCAGCCGCCCTTGAACTCCAGCAGCTGGGTGGCCCGGCGGAAGTCGCGCAGCGCCTTGGCGGCCGCAGCGGCGTCGCCGCGCACGAACGTCATGGCGGTCGGGCCCTCGAGCAGGACCTTGAGCCCGTCGGCGCCCGCCTGGTCGGCGGCCCGCTCGGTCAGTGTGTTCTTGACGACCCGGAAGCTCGCGTCGGCGTCGCGCAGCTTGGTGCGCAGCTCGGCGGCCTGCGGCACGGAGATGCCGCGGTAGTCGACCGCGAACACCGCATCTGCTTCCTGGATCTGCCCGGCCACCTCTTCGATGACCGCGGCCTTTTGGTCTCGGTTCAAAAGCTTCCTCCTGTGCCGGGCTTACGCGCTCCCGCGCCGCCGACGGTCTTCGGAGGAGGTCTGAAGCTGCGCGTTACGCCGCGGCCTCAGCCTCCGCCTCGATGAGATCTCGGGTCTTGGACGGGTCCACCTTGATGCCGGGGCCCATCGTGGAGGCCACCGTGATCGTCCGCAGGTACTTGCCCTTGGCCGCGCTCGGCTTCGCGCGGATGAGCTCCTCGACGATGGCCTGGTAGTTCTCGAGCAGCTGGCGCTCCTCGAAGGACGTCTTGCCGAGCGTCATGTGCACGATCGCGGTGCGATCCGTGCGGTACTCGACCTTGCCGGCCTTGGACTCCTCGACGGCCTTGCGGACGTCCATCGTCACGGTGCCGACCTTCGGGTTGGGCATCTTGCCCTGCGGGCCCAGGATGCGGCCGAGCCGGCCGACGACGGGCATCATGTCCGGCGTCGCGATCGCGACGTCGAAGTCGGTGAAGCCCTCGTCCTGGACGCGCTTGGCGAGATCGTCAGCGCCGACGAAGTCCGCGCCGGCCTCCTCGGCCTCGCGCGCCTTGTCGCCCTTGGCGAAGACGGCGATCTTGACCTCCTTGCCGAGCCCGTGCGGCAGCGCGATCGTGCCGCGCAGCTGCTCGTCCGCGTGGCGGACGTTCAGGCCGGTGCGGATGTGCACCTCGACGCTCTCGTCGAACTTCGCGCGCTTCGTCTCCTTCAGGAGGCGGATCGCCTCCACGGGGCCGTACTCGCGCGTGCGGTCGACCTGCGCCTTGGACTCCGTGTACGCCTTGCCGTGCTTGGCCATTACGCCACGACCTCCACGCCCATCGAGCGCGCGGTGCCCTCGATGATCTTCGCCGCCTGGTTGACGTCGTGCGCGTTGAGATCGGGGAGCTTCTTCTCCGCGATCGCGCGCACCTGGTCCTTGGAGATCGTGCCGACCTTGGTCCGGTTGGGCTCGCCCGAGCCCTTCTCGATCCCGATCGCCTGGCGGATCAGCACCGCAGCCGGGGGCGTCTTGGTCACGAACGTG
>DATFQI010000406.1:0-6843 GCA_035264365.1 Solirubrobacteraceae bacterium | reverse complement strand
GCTGACCGCCTGCGTCGGGCTCGGGATCGTGTGGGTGCTGGGCGCGGTGGCGCTCGGCTCGGGCGGCGAGCTGCGCCAGGAGGTGCAGCGCTCGGCGATCCTGCAGCGGCTCAACACGATCCTGCCGCCGACGAGCGGGCTCCTGAACGCGCTCGAGAACCTGGACCCGTTCCCGCGCATCGACGGGCCCGAGGCCAACGTCGACGCGCCGGCGCGCGGGATCGTGGACGACCCGCAGGTGGACGCGGCCGCGCGCAGCGTCGTCAAGGTGCTGGGGACGGCGTGCGGGCTCGGCGTGGAGGGCTCCGGCTGGGTCGCCGGCGACGGGATCGTCGTCACCAACGCGCACGTGGTGGCCGGCCAGAAGGACACGCGCGTGCTGCTCGAGGGCGACGAGCCCGGGATCGACGCCCAGCCCGTGCACTTCGACCCGCGCAACGACGTCGCGGTGCTGCGCGTGCCGGGGCTGCGAGCGCCGGCGCTGCCGCTCGCCGACGCGCCGCGCGCGGGCACCTCCGGCGCGGTCCTCGGCTTCCCGCGCAACGGCCCCTACGACGAGCGCGCCGGCCGGCTCGGCGGCACCCGCGACGTCGTCACCCAGGACGCCTACGGCCGCGGGCCGGTGCGGCGCTCGATCAGCTCGCTCCGCGGCGCCGTGCGCTCCGGCAACTCCGGCGGGCCGATGGTCGACGGGCGCGGCCGCGTGATCACCACGATCTTCGCCGCCACGATCTCCGGGCCGCGCGGCGGCTACGGCGTGCCCAACGCGGTCGTGCGCACGGCCCTGGGGGACTCGAGCGGCCCGGTCGCGACCGGCCCGTGCGCGTAGCCCGCCCCCGCCCGCCCGCGAGGAGCCAGCCGCTACTCTCGACCGGCTATGGCCAAGACCCTCGTCCTCGCCGAGAAGCCCTCCGTCGGGCGCGACCTCACCCGGGTCCTCCCGGGCCAGTTCGCCAAGCACGAGGGCTACCTGGAGTCCGACTCCCACGTCGTCACGTGGGCGGTCGGCCACCTCGTGCAGCTCGCCGAGCCCGACGAGTACGACTCCAAGTACAAGAAGTGGCGGATGGCGGACCTGCCGATCGTCCCCGACGACTTCAAGCTCGAGGTCCGCGACGAGCGCTCGCGCAAGCAGATGACCGTGATCACGCGGCTGCTGCAGCGCAACGACGTCGAGCAGATCATCAACGCCTGCGACGCCGGCCGCGAGGGCGAGCTGATCTTCGCGTGGACGCTGCAGAAGTCGGGCGTCAAGAAGCCTGTCCAGCGGCTGTGGCTGTCCTCGATGACCGCGAAGGCGATCAAGGACGCGTTCTCCGGCCTGCGCCCGGCCTCGGAGTTCGCCAAGCTCGAGCAGGCGGCCCGCTCGCGCTCGGAGGCCGACTGGATCGTCGGAATGAACGCCACCCGCGCCGCCACCATCCGGCTGCGCTCGTCCTTCGACCGCGCCGTCACGCTCGGGCGCGTCCAGACCCCCACGCTGGCGATCATCGCCCGCCGCGAGGAGGAGATCCGCGCCTTCAAGCCCGAGCCCTACTGGCTCGTCGACGCCGACTTCGAGCCGACCTCCGGCGACTCCGGCCGCCGCTACTCCGGCCGCTATCACGATGGCTCGCAGCCGCGCCTGAAGAGCGCGCAGGAGGCCGAGGCGATCGTCGCGGCCGTGCGCGGCCGGCAGGGCGAGATCACCAAGCTCGAGACGACCAAGCGCTCCGAGAAGTCGCCGCTGCTGTACGACCTCACGACGCTGCAGCGCGAGGCCAACACGCGCTACGGCTTCTCCGCCCGGCGCACGCTCGCGGCCGCCCAGCGGCTCTACGAGGAGCACAAGGCGCTCACCTACCCGCGCACGAACTCGCGCTTCCTGCCCTCGGACATGGGCGGGGAGATCAAGCCGATCGCCGGCCACGTGGGCGAGCACCGCGAGTACGCCAAGGCCGCCGCCTTCGTCACGGGCATGGACGTGCTGCCGACGGGCCGGGTCATCAACGACCCGAAGGTCACCGACCACCACGCGATCATCCCGACCAACTCGTCGCACAAGCTCGACAAGATGTCCGACGACGACCGGCGGATCTACGACATGGTCGCCCGTCGCTTCCTGGCCGTCTTCCATCCCGAGGCCGTGTTCGAGAACACGCGCCTGGAGACCACGGTGGCCGAGTACGTCTTCCGCACCCGCGGCCGCGTGCTGCTGGTCGCCGGCTGGCGCGGGGTCTACGGGGAGGAGGCGCTCGAGGGCGGCGACCGGTCCGCCTCCGACGACGACGAGGGCGGCCCGCAGACGCTGCCCAAGCTCGCGCGCGGCGAGAGCGTCGACACCAAGGACGTCGCCGCCGAGGAGAAGGTCACCAAGCCGCCGCGCCGCTACTCCGACGCCTCGCTGCTGGCCGCGATGGAGACGGCGGGCAAGCTGGTCGACGACGACGAGCTGCGGGAGGCCATGAAGGACTCCGGCATCGGCACCCCGGCCACGCGCGCCGCGATCATCGAGCGCCTGATCGACGTCGAGTACGTCGAGCGCGAGGGCCGCTCGCTGGTGGCGACCGAGAAGGGCCTCAACGTGATCCGGCTGCTGGGCGAGCACCCGCTGACCTCGCCGTCGCTGACCGGCGATTGGGAGACGCGGCTCGGCAAGATCGAGCACGGCGAGGAGCCGCGCGAGGTGTTCATGCGCGACATCGCGCTGTTCGCCGGCAAGACGGTCGCGGAGCTCGACAGCAAGCTCAAGGACGTGCGGATCCCGCGCGCGAACCTGGGCCCGTGCCCGATCTGCGGCCACGACATCGTCGAGAACCGCAAGGGCTTCTCCTGCTGGTCGCGCGAGGATCCTGGCTGCGGCTTCGTGATCTGGAAGAGCAAGGCCGGCAAGACGCTGCCGGCCGCGGTCGCGCGCGAGCTGATCTCCACGGGCCGCACCGAGCGCCCGGTGGCGGGCTTCAAGGGCCGCTCCGGCCGCTCGTTCCGCGCACGGCTGGCGCTGATGCAGACCGAGGACGGCAAGTGGCGCGTCGAGTTCGACGAGCCGTGGGCGCGCGAGGGCGCGAAGCCGCCCGAGGGCGAGGACGAGGCCGCGCAGCAGCGCGACCGGGCCGGCGACGGCGCGGCGCAGGCGGCCTAGCGGGGTCCCTAGAGCTGCGGCTCGCGCGTGGCGCCGGCGCTCGGCTGCGCCGCGACGCGCTGCGTGGGCGGCGCGGTCAGCGAGCGCCAGAGGGCGACGATGCCCAGCCAGAGCGCGGCGGCCACGCCCGCGAACGGGTTGTCCGGCGGGGCGAGGTGCTCGTCGCGCACGACGGCCTCGATCTCGGGCACGCCGGCGCCGGCCTCGAACGTCCAGCTGACATAGAGGTCCGCACTGGACACGGCCGCGGCGACGTCCGCCGCGAGCACGAGGTCCGCGTCGGTGTGGTCGGTGGGAAGGTAGAGGTGCGGCATGTTTGGCCTCCGGCGGCTTCGGTCTCCTGATCCCTCTATCGGTGTTACGACAGCGAGCCTGACAACTTGAGGCCGACTGGGTACCCCAACATTCGTCCAATCGGGGTTTGAAACTCCCCGATCGGTGCAGTTTGCGGGGTCAGCGGCGATGCCGTCGGGTGCGCGCGCAACCCTTGAGGGCCATGTCGCTGACCCTCGTCACCGGACCCGCGAACGCAGCGAAGGCCGGCGCCGTGCTCGAGCGCCTGCGCGCGCTCCGCCCGCGCGATCCGCTGCTGGTGGTGCCGACGTCCGCCGACGTGGATCACTATCGGCGCGAGCTGGCGGCCGCCGGGATCGTGTTCGGGGCGGAGGTGCTGACCTTCCGCCGGCTGGTCGGCGAGATCGCCGCGGCGGCGGGCCTGCACGGCCGGCCGCTCGGGCCGGTGGCGCGCGACCGGATCGTGCGTGCGGCCGTCCGCGACACGCACCTGCGGGTGCTCGCGGCGTCAGCGCGCGCACCTGGCTTCACGGCGGCGGCCGGCGACCTGTTCGCCGAGCTCGGCCGCTCGCTGGTCACGCCGGCCCGCTTCACGCGCGCGCTGCGCGGCTGGGCCTCCGGCGGCGAGGCGCCCGCGCACGCCGAGGAGCTGGCGGCGCTCTACTCCGCCTACCACCGCCGGCTGGAGGGGCTCGGCCGTCGCGACGAGCAGGGCCATGCGCGGGCGGCGCTCGACGCGCTGCGCGAGCGGCCCGCCGCCTGGGGCGCGCGGCCGGTGCTCCTGTACGGCTTCGACGACCTGGATCCGCTGCAGCTCGACGCGGTCGAGACGCTGGCCGGGCGCGCCGAGGCCGAGGTCTGGGTGGCGCTGCCCTACGAGGCGGGCCGCGCGGCGTTCGCCGGCCACGCCGCCACCGTCGAGCTGCTGAAGCCGCTCGCGGCCCGCCACGTCGTGCTCGACGACCGCTCGGAGCACTACGCCGCGCCCGCGCGCCGGGCGCTGCACCACCTGGAGCGGCGGCTGTTCGAGGGCGGCGGCGAGCCGTGCCCGCCCAACGGCGCCGTGCGGCTGCTGGAGGCGGGCGGCGAGCGCGCGGAGGCGGAGCTGGTGGCGGCCGAGGTGCTCGAGCTGATGCGCGAAGGCGTCGCGCCCGAGGACATCGCCGTGCTCGTGCGCGAGGGCGGCGCGGCCGTCGAGGTGCTCGCCGCCGGGCTCGCCGACTACGGCGTGCCGGTCGCGCCCGACGCGCGCGTGCAGCTGGCCCGCACGCGGCTCGGCGCCGGGGTGCTGGCGTTCGCGCGGGCCGCGCTGCCGGGCGGCACGGCGGCCGACGTGATCGCGTGGCTGCGGACGCCGGGCAAGCTCGCCGACCCCGATGCGGCCGACGCGCTGGACGCGCGCGTGCGGCGCTCGGAGGCGGCGACCGCGGCCGACGCCCGGCGCCTGTGGGAGGGCAGGCTCGACGAGCTGGATGCGCTGGCGGCCGCGGCGGCCGAGGGCCCCGCGGCGCTGCTGGACGCGCTGCTGGCCGAGGCGGAGACGATCTGGACGGCGCCGCACCGGCGCCGCGCGGCCGTGCTCGGCCCGGAGGAGGCGGCCGACGCGCGCACGGCGGCCGAGCTGCGCGGCGCGGCGCGCGAGCTGCGGTCGCTCGCCGAGGCTGATCCCGAGCTGCTGGCGGGCGGCCCCGAGGAGGTGCTCGAGGCGCTCGCCGCGGTCACGGTCCGCCGGGACGCCGCGCGCGGCGGCGTGCTCGTGGCGGCCGCGCCGGCGATCCGCGCGCGCCGCTTCCGCGCGGTCTTCGTCTGCGGCCTGCAGGAGGGCGAGTTCCCGCGCCGGCCGTCGCCCGAGCCGTTCCTGGACGACGACGCACGCACGTCGCTCGCGCGCGCGAGCGGGCTCGTGCTGCGCCGCCACGAGGACGTGCTCGGGGAGGAGCGCCATCTCTTCTACGCGTGCGTGTCGCGGCCGGAGGAGGTCCTGTTCCTCTCCTTCCGCTCCTCCGACGAGGACGGCGATCCCCTGCAGGCCTCGCCGTTCGTCGCCGACGTGCGCGCGCTGTTCACGGACGAGCTGTGGCGCGAGCGCGGCACGCGGCTGCTGGCGGAGGTGACCTGGCCGCCCGCGACCGCGCCGACGCCGCACGAGCTGCGCCGGGCGCAGGCGGCCGCGCAGCGCGTGCCCGAGCCGGCGGCGCTGGCCCCGCCGGGGTCGCAGGCGGTGCTGGACGCCCTGGCCGCCCGCGGGCCCGAGGCCGCGCGCGGGCTGGAGACGTTCGCCGCCTGCGGCGTGCGCTGGCTGGTCGAGTCGGTGCTCAAGCCCGAGCGCGCGGAGCCGGACCCGGAGCCGATGCGCAAGGGCTCGCTCGCGCACGCCGTCCTGGAGACGACGCTGCGCGGCCTGAAGGAACGCACGGGCTCGGCGCGGCTGGGGCCGGACACGCTCGACGCGGCGCTGGCCGAGCTCGAGCGCGCCCTTGGCGCGGTGCGGGCGAGCCGCGGCCGCGAGCTGTCGAGCGCCCGCGGCAAGGCCGGCCTGCGCGCGCTCGAGGAGGACCTCGTGCGCTACCTGCGCCACGAGGCGGAGTTCGGCGCGGGACTGGAGCCGCAGTGGCTGGAGTGGAGCTTCGGGCGCGAGGGCGACCCGCACGGTGCGCTGGCGCTCAACGGCTCGGGCTTCTCGGTGACGGGGCGGGTCGACCGGATCGACGTCGGCACGGGCGGCCAGGCCGTCGTGCGCGACTACAAGGGCAAGACGGTCCACGCCGGTGCGCGCTGGGCGCAGGACGGCCGGCTGCAGGCGGCGCTGTACGCGCTGGCCGCCAAGGAGCTGCTCGGGCTCGAGCTCGCCGGCGCGCTCTACCAGCCGATCGGCAAGGGCGACCGGCGCCCGCGCGGGTTCGTGACCGCGGGCACGCCCGGCCGCTACGTCAACGGCGACGTGGTGGCTCCCGAGGCGCTCGACGCGGCGCTGCTGGAGGCGCGCGAGGCGGCGCTCGGCGCCGCGCGGGCGATGCGCGCGGGCCGGATCCGGCCGTGCCCGTCGAAGTGCTCGCCCAACGGCTGCGCCTACCCGGGGATCTGCCGGGCGGCCGAGGAGCCGCCGCCGGAGGAGGAGGCGCCGTGAGCGCACCGCGCTTCACCGCCGAGCAGCGCGCCGCGATCGAGGACCGCTCGGGCTCCTCCCTGCTGGCCGCCAACGCCGGCTCCGGCAAGACCGCCGTGATGGTCGAGCGCTTCGTCGAGGCGGTGCTGAAGGACGGCGTGGCGGTCGGCTCGATCCTCGCGCTCACCTTCACCGAGAAGGCGGCCGGCGAGCTGCGCGAGCGCGCCCGCAAGCGCCTGCACGACCTCGGCGAGGACGAGCACGCCCGCGCGGTCGACGCCGCGTGGATCGGGACGATCCACGGCTTCTGCGCGCGCGTGCT
>DATFQI010000405.1:0-5233 GCA_035264365.1 Solirubrobacteraceae bacterium | reverse complement strand
GGACGCCGAGCAGATCTACAGCCGGATCGGCACGCGGCTCACGTCGCGGCCCGAGAAGCGCGAGGTCACGGTGGCGTTCGCGGGCGGCGCGTTCGTCCTGCTCGTGGCGGGCGGCGCGCTCTCGCTCGTCTGGTTCGGGCGCCTGCCGTGAACCTGACCGGGTCTGACCCGCTTTAGGTT
This sequence comes from Solirubrobacteraceae bacterium, assembly GCA_035264365.1. GTDB lineage: Bacteria > Actinomycetota > Thermoleophilia > Solirubrobacterales > Solirubrobacteraceae > DATFQI01. The sequence goes on along the minus strand of DATFQI010000405.1, from coordinate 5,053 downwards.
CGCTGCTCCGCGAGCGTGGTCACGACCGCCTCGTAGACCGCCGCCGGGCCGCTCTCCTCCGCCATCCGCACGCGCGGCCGGTCGTCGATCTCCAGCCGCAGCAGCGGGTCCTCCAGCGCGCGGCCGGCCAGCCAGAGCGTGCCGACGACCGCCTCCAGCCCCGGCTCCGCGCCGACCGCGATCGCGTCGTCGCGCTCGCAGGCGCGGGCGCGCAGATGGCGGCCGACGGCCTCCGGCAGCCCGCCCACGGCCTCCTCCTCCCCGTCGATCACCAGCAGCTCGCCGGCGTCCGCGATCCAGGCGCGCACGGCGAGCAGCCGGGCGACCGGGTCGACGTCGGCGGCCGGCTGCGCCGAGTGGAGCACCAGCTCCGCCCCGGCCCGGTCGCACGCCTCCAGCGCGCGGGCGCCGAGCAGCGTGAACGCGCCGTCCGCATCGTGCAGGAGGGAGCCGCCGGGGCCCCGCAACGTGCGGTCGAGGTCCACGTAGACGCAGCGGAGCACCCGTCTAGTCTCACATGGAGATGGCCGTCGTCCGCGACATCGAGCCCTGGGACGCGCTGCTCGCCGCCGGGCGGGAGGACGAGCGGCTCGTCATGCAGGCCGCGCAACACCGCCGGCCGGCGCGCGCGGTCGCGCTGCCCGAGGAGCTCCATCCCGAGGTCGCCGAGGCGCTCGTCGCGCGGGGCGTGGAGCAGCTCTGGTCTCACCAGGCGGAGGCGCTGCACGCCGCGTGGGCCGGGCCCACGATCGTCACGACGGGGACCGCGAGCGGCAAGTCGCTCTGCTTCCAGCTCCCGACGCTCGACACGCTCTGCCGCGACGCACGGGCGCGGGCGCTCTACCTCTACCCGACGAAGGCGCTGGCGCAGGACCAGGCGCGCTCGCTGCAGGCGCTCGGGGTGAAGCGGGCGCGGCCGGCGATCTACGACGGCGACACGCCGCGCGAGCAGCGCGCCCAGATCCGCCGGCGGGCGAACGTCGTGCTCACCAACCCCGACATGCTGCACCTCGGGATCCTGCCCAACCACCGCGCGTGGGCCGACGTGTTCGCCAACCTCGCGCTGGTCGTGGTCGACGAGGCGCACGTCTACCGCGGCGTGTTCGGCTCGCATGTCGCCAACGTGCTGCGGCGGCTGCGGCGGATCGCCGCGGCGTACGGGACCGAGCCGCGCTTCCTGCTCGCGAGCGCGACGATCGCCAACCCGGGCGAGCTGGCCGAGCGGCTCACCGGGCTGCCCGAGGTGACCGTGGTGGAGCGCGACGGCTCGCCGGGCGCGAAGAAGACGATCGCGATGTGGAACCCTCCGATCACCGACGAGCAGCTCGCCACGCGCCGCTCCGCGCTGGCCGAGGCGGCCGACCTGCTCGCCGAGCTCGTGTCGCAGGGCGCGCGCACGATCGTGTTCATGAAGTCGCGCAAGGCGGTCGAGCTGATGGCGCGCTTCGCGCAGCTCGCGCTGGAGGACCTCGGGCGGCCGGAGCTGAGCGACCGGATCGCGCCGTACCGGGCCGGCTACACGTCCCAGCAGCGGCGCGAGCTGGAGCGGCGGCTGGTCGAGGGGGAGCTGCTCGGCGTGGTGTCGACCGACGCGCTGGAGCTGGGCATCGACATCGGCTCGCTCGACGCCGCGATCTGCGTGACGTTCCCGGGCACGGTCGCCTCGCTGCGCCAGATGTGGGGGCGCGCAGGGCGGCGCGGGCGCGGGCTGGCCGTCTACGTCGCCGGAGAGGACGCGCTCGACCAGTTCTTCTGCCGCCATCCCGACGAGTTCCTCGATCGCCCGGTCGAGGCGGCGATCCTCGATCCCGAGAACGAGCAGATCCACGCCGCGCACGTGCTCTGCGCGGCGCACGAGGGACCGATCGAGCCCGCCGACGCCGAGTGGTTCGGGCCGGGGCTGGAGCTGACCGCCGAGCGGCTCGAGGCCGCCGGCGAGCTGCGCCGGCGGCCGGGCGGCACGTTCGTCCCGCGCCATGCCGGCGAGTACCCGGCCGGCGCCGTCTCGCTGCGGTCGACCGGGCGCGACGGGTTCGTGATCGTGGAGGTCGCGTCCGGCGAGCTGCTCGGCACCGTCGACGCGGGGCGCGCGTTCAACACCACCCACGAGGGCGCCGTCTACCTGCACGGCGGCCGTGCCTTCGAGGTCACCGCGCTCGACCTCGAGCTGCGGCGCGCGCTCGTGAAGCCGTTCGAGGGTGACTGGTACACGCAGGCCAAGCGCGAGACGGACATGTACATCGAGCGGCTCGACGACCGGCGGGAGTGGCTCGGCGTCCGGCTCTCGTTCGGGACGGTCGTCGTGACCGAGCAGGTCGTCGCGTACCAGACCCGGCGGCTGTCCGACCACGAGGTGCTCGACCTGGTCGGGCTCGACCTCCCGCAGACGTCGTTCTCCACCCAGGCGCTGTGGTACGAGCTGCCGGACGGGGTCGTCTCGACGGCGCTCCCGCTCGACCAGCTGCTCGGCTCGCTGCATGCCGCCGAGCACGCGCAGATCGCCGTGCTGCCGCTGCTCGCGATGTGCGACCGGTGGGACATCGGCGGGCTGTCGACCAACCTCCACCCCCAGACCGGCGGCCCGACGATCTTCATCTACGACGGCCATCCCGGCGGGATCGGGATCACGCGGCGGGGGTTCCTCGCGTTCGACGCGCTCGTCGACGACGCGCACCGGCTGATCAGCGAGTGCCCGTGCGAGAAGGGCTGCCCGTCGTGCGTACAGTCGCCCAAGTGCGGGAACCTGAACGAGCCGCTGTCCAAGCTCGGCGCGGCCGAGCTGATGGGCCGCATGCTCGCGGACGAGCGCACGTAGACACGGCGCACGATCGCGTGCAGTGCTGGGCGCCGTCCGGGCCGCCGCCGACACTGCACGTGCGATGCGTCGCCTGCCGTTCTGCGCGTGCGTGTTGACGCTGCTCGCCGCGCCCGCCACCGCTCCGGCGGCCGGTCCCGACACCGGCGGTACCGCCGCGCCCTCGTCCGTCGGCGGCGTGACGTACGGGCAGCCGGTACGGAAGGTTCGCCCCGCGCGCCGTTCCTCCTCCCGTCCCGTGGCGACGGAGTTTGCGGTCGCGCCGGCGACGCTCGACGCCGGCCACCCCGCGACGTTCACGTTCCGGGTGGACGGCCCGATGCGCACGGTGCGCGTCCGGATAGAGCTCACCGCTGCCGACGCGTCGGCTCCGGCGAAGCGCCTGCGGCTCGGCTACAAGCGCACCGGCGTCCGGCACACGTACGTCTGGACGCCCGCGCCGGGCGAGCTGCGGGCCGGCGAGTACGAGGCCACCCTCCAGGCGTTCGACGACGCCGGCCGCGGGTTGCGCCGCACCGCCCAGGCATCTGGCCGCAGCCGCGTCTCCGTCCGCGTCGCGCCGCCGCCCGCGGTGACGAGCGCCGGCGTCTTCCCGATCCAGGGCCCGTACTCGTTCGGCGGCGAGGACGCGCGCTTCGGCGCGCAGCGCGACGGGCACATTCACCAGGGCCAGGACCTGACGGCGGCGGAGGGCACGCCGCTCGTCGCCCCCGTCGCCGGCTTCGTGTACTGGGTCGACGTCCAGCGGGGCGGCGCCGGGCATTACGTCGTCCTGCGCGCCGCCAACGGCGCCGACTACGTGTTCATGCACCTCAAGGCCGGCTCGGTCACGGCCGTGAAGGGGGCGCCGCTGGCCACCGGCCAGGCGTTCGCGCAGGTCGGCAGCACCGGCTCCTCCTCAGGCCCGCATCTGCACTTCGAGATCTGGCCGGACGGCTGGTATTCCTCGAAGGAATCAAAGCCGATCGACCCGCTGCCGCAGCTCCAGGCGTGGGCGGCGACGCGCTAGCCTGTTCGCGCCCGGCGAGATAGCTCAGTTGGTAGAGCACACGACTGAAAATCGTGGTGTCCCCGGTTCGAGTCCGGGTCTCGCCATCCTGGAGACCGGAATCCCGCATGGCTACGGGATTTTCTGGCTCGCGGTGCATTGCCGACTCGAACTTCCTGCACCACGCGTGGTTGGCGTGACGTTCGTCGTATGAGTCGGGATCGCCGAATTCGGCTTCGATGCTGGTATCGCTGGGCTTGCAGCGCGTCAAGATCGGCGAGCAGAACCACGGCGAACGCGCCGTCCTCTCCTTTTTGTCTCCTCTTCCTCGAGGCTGGTCGAGAGTTGGCGCGGTCTGCGCCAAGCCTCGAGTCGTCACAGACGCCGCCGGCTCCGCGGTGGGTCGTGGTGTTGGCCGAGCACCGCGGTCTCGCGTCCTCCCGAACGCCGGGTGCATCGAGAACGAGATCGGCTGCGCCGCTCGACCCCCGAGCGGGACGGCGAAGCGTTCCGCAGGCAACTCTAGATCCACGCCGTTGACGACGCCGATGCCAGCTCACCACCCCAGCCACCCCCCGCTGCGTGTCCCTAGCCTGAATCGCGTGCGGCCTCGGGCACGCCCGCCCGTACCCACGTCGGGCGCCGGCACGGTCACGGACGGACACCCGCAAATCGTCGTCCCGAGCGGGCGTGAGCGGCGTGCGGGAGCAGACGCCCGCATCGTGAAAAGGAGCTGCCAGCAGGTTCGCGCCGCTCGGCTCGGCCGCTGCTCAGACTCGTCCAAGGGAGCAGCGCGCCGCCTATATGGGCGAGGCGCCCGAGGCTTCTGCTTCGGTGAGAGAGCGGCGGTCTCGAGTTGCGCTTCTGTTGCTCGTACCCTGCGGCATCCGTGGCGCCGCGGCGGAAACGACGGCATCCGGCCGAGGGTAAGCGCTGGTGGGCCCGCAACTAGTGATGTTGCTGTGGTCCCGCTCGCGACCGTCGGCGTTCTGCCGGATCGTCGAAGGGGCCCGCGGGTGCGGGCCCTTGATCGACCTTGTGCTGTTGTGGGCGGTCTAGGTGCTGCGGCCGGCCCGCGGGACGAGGCGGATGCGGGCCAGCGTGACGCCGAGGAGGGCGAGCACGAGCAGCAGCGCGGCGCTCGACAGCGCGATCGGCAGGGCCTGGTCGACGTTGCGCACGATCGTGCGTAGGGGCTGGATGACCTCGACGGTCGTGGGCGCGGGCTGGGCGCGGCTGGCGCCGGGGTG
>DATFQI010000404.1:0-3477 GCA_035264365.1 Solirubrobacteraceae bacterium | reverse complement strand
GGAGGCGTCGACGCGTACGGCGATCTTCGGCGGCGAGGAGCACGAGACGGCCGTCCTGACCGGCGAGCCCGAGCCCGGCACCGAGATCGACGGCCCGGCGCTGGTCGAGCTGCCCGAGTCCACGCTCGCCGTCCCTCCCGGCTGGGCCGGCGAGGTGCTCGGGTCCGGCACGATCCGGCTGGAGAAGCGCTCGTGAGCGTCGATCCGATCACGCTGCGCGTGGTGTCCGGAGCGCTGCGCGCGGCCTGCGAGGAGATGGGCGCCGTGCTCGTGAAGGCCTCCCACAGCGCCAACATCAAGGAGCGCCGCGACGCCTCCTGCGCGCTGTTCGACGCCGGCGGCCAGATGGTCATGCAGGCCGAGCACATCCCGGTCCACCTCGGCGCGATGCCCGACGCCGTCGCCGCCGTCAAGGACGAGGACCACGCCGACGGCACCCCGTGGGTGCTCAACGACCCGTTCGCCGGCGGCACGCACCTGCCCGACATCACGGTCATCACGCCGGTGCTCGATGGCGGCGAGCTGCTCGGCTTCGCCGCCAGCCGCGCCCATCACGCCGACGTCGGCGGCCCGACGCCCGGCTCGATGCCCGCCGACTCGACCACGCTCGGCGACGAGGGCGTGGTGATCTCACCGCGCCGGCTCGACGACGACGCGATCGACGAGCTCGCCTCCCAGATGCGCCAGCCCGCCCAGCGGCGGGCCGACCTGCGCGCCCAGCTGGCCGCCAACCGCGCGGGCGCCAAGCGGCTGGTGGAGCTGCGCGGGCGCCTCGGCGCCGGCGGCCTGATGGAGGCGATGGCCGAGACCGTCGACTACGCGGAGCGGCGCATGCGCGCCTGCCTGGCCGATCTGGAGGACGGCACCCGCGCGGCGCGCGACGTGCTGGAAGGCGCCGACGGCGACCTCGAGCTGTGCCTGAAGGCGACCATCTCCGGCGACGAGCTCACGCTCGACTTCACGGGCTCGGCCGACCAGCACGGCGGCAACCTCAACTGCCCGATGGCGGTCACACGGTCCGCCTGCTGGTTCGCCGTGCGCGTGCTCACCGACCCCGACATCCCGCCCGCCGCCGGCGCGATGCGGCCCGTGACGGTGATCGCCCCCGAGGGCAGCCTGCTCAACGCGCGCTCGCCCGCCGCCGTCGTGGCGGGCAACGTCGAGACGTCGAGCCGGGTCGCCGACCTCGTGCTGGCCGCGTTCGGCCGCGCGCTCGGTCAGGGCACGATGAACAACCTCACGCTCGGCAACGACGACTTCGCCTACTACGAGACGCTGGGCGGCGGCCAGGGCGCCTGCCCGGACGCCGACGGCCCGAGCGGCGTGCACGTCGCGATGTCCAACACGCTCAACACGCCGGTGGAGGCGCTCGAGCTTGAGTTCCCGCTGCGCGTCGTCTCCTACGCGCTGCGGCGCGGCTCCGGCGGCGCCGGTGCGCACCGCGGCGGCGACGGCATCGTGCGCGAGCTCGAGGCGCTCACCGACATGCGCTATTCCCTGCTGACCGAGCGCCGACGCCACGCCCCGCCGGGCGCCGATGGCGGCGAGCCCGGGGAGCGGGGGCGCAACCTGCTCGACGGCGAGGAACTGGAGCCGAAGGCGAGCGGCGCGCTGAGCGCCGGCCGGCGGCTGAGGATCGAGACACCGGGAGGTGGCGGCCATGGCAGCGAGTGACACCGTGGGCTTCGTCGGGCTGGGGATCATGGGCTCGCGCCAGGCGGCCAACCTCGCGAAGGCGGGCTACGAGCTGACGGTCTTCAACCGCACCCGCGAGCGCGCGGAGGCGTGGGTCGCCGAGCACGGCGGGACGGTCGCCGACAGCCCGCGCGCGGTCGCGGAGCGCAGCGACGTGGTGATCACGATGGTCGTCGACGGCGCCCAGGTCGAGCAGATGCTCCTCGGCGAGGACGGCGCGCTGGCCGGCGCGAGGCCGGGGACGCTGTTCGTCGACATGTCGACGATCGCTCCGGCGACCGCGCGCTCGCTCGCCGAGCGGCTGTCCGCGGAGGGCCACGCGTTCGTCGACGCGCCCGTGACGGGCTCCTCGCCGAAGGCCGAGGCCGGCACGCTGACGATCATGTGCGGCGGCGCCGAGGACGACGTGGAGCGCGCGCGGCCGCTGTTCGAGGTGATGGGCGAGAAGATCGTCCACGCCGGCGAGGCGGGCCAGGGCCAGGCCGTGAAGGTGCTCTCGCAGGGCGTGACGGCCGTCAACTGCGCGACGCTCGCGCAGGCGATCACCGTCGGGCGGCGGATCGGGCTCGACCTCGGGGCGCTGCTGGAGGTCATGACCGGCGGCTCGTCGGACTCGACGATGCGCGCGCTCAAGGGCCAGGCGATGGTCGATCACGACATCCCCGTCCTGTTCAAGCTCGAGCACATGCTCAAGGACGTGGTGCTGTGCCTCGAGGAGTCGCGCTCCGCCGGCGCCTCGTTCCCCTTCGCCGGGCTGGCCGGGGAGCTCTACAGCGCGGGGGTCGGGCGCGGTCTCGGCCAGGAGGACTTCGCGGCGGTGCTCGAGGTCATCGAGGGCCTCGCTGGCAGCGATTCCAGCCGACCGCCCTCCGACCCGCCGCAGTCGCGCTACTGACAGCGTGACAGTTGTAAGGAAAACAGCGTTTTTGCAGCAGAATTTTGCGAATCCGCGACTTTGTGCATAGTATGTGACTTGTGTCCGACGCGGGGGTCGGCCGGGGCAGTCACGTATGTGCGCCGGCCGTGAAGTTTGCGTGCGGGCACCCCCAGGTAGCACGTCCTCTTCGCTCTCTCCACGAGGCCACTCTCCCTATGCCAATCGCTTTCAAGGAATGGGCTGTCACGGTGCGCGCGCTCGCCGAGGGCGAGCAGCTTGTGACGCTCCGCAAGGGCGGCATCCGTGAGCCGGGCAAGCACTTCGCGCTCGATCACGACCGCTTCTTCCTGTACCCCACGTTCGACCACCAGCGCAACGACCTCGTCCGCGAGTCCCACCAGTCCGAGATGCGGCGGGCGCTCGAGGAGGGGGTATGGACCGACGGGGAGCCGCCGGCCCACGCGCTCACGCGCGACGGCGGCATCCCGCAGCCCGACCGGGTGCGGATCCGCGCCTGGGCCGAGGTGGCCTCCGCCTGGACGGTCACCGACCGCCGCGCCGTCGACGCGCTGTCGCCGTTCTACGTCTGGACGCCCGACTACGCCGAGAAGCGCCTGGCGTGGAAGCGCCGCCATCCGCTGCACGTGCTGCTCCTGCGCACGTACCGGATCCCGCGCCCCGTCACGGTGCGCGTGCGCGACGACTACGGCGGCTGCCGCTCCTGGCTGGAGATCACCCGCGACCTCCCCTTCGAGGGCACCCCCGTGCTCTCGGACGAGGAGTTCGAGCGGGCCTCCGAGGAGATCGCGGCGATCGCCGAGTGCAACGGCGTCCCCGCGTACGCCTGATAACTGACTGAACGCGCGCGTTCAGGGGTACGCGTGGCAGCGTCATGCTGCCACGCT
>DATFQI010000403.1:0-6340 GCA_035264365.1 Solirubrobacteraceae bacterium | reverse complement strand
GCGGGCGCTGATATGGACGGTCGTTTGTCAAGCGCCCAGCACGGGATGCCCGCGGCGGGGGCGGGCATCGGTGTCGGCTGAGGGGGCGGCCGGTCCGGCCTTGGTGCGCGACGCGCGGTCAGGCTGATATGCGCGGGTTGGCTACCGCAGGACCGGGTTTCGTCGTGAGAGCTCGCGAATCTAGGATCGAGCGTGGCCCCGGGCGGGTTGCTCATAGCGCCATCGCGGGTGCTCTCGCGCGTGGTGGCCGGGCGGTTCCGGCCGCCTCCTCAGCCGACGTGTGTGGGCCGGGGGTTAGTCGGCGGTGGCGATCGCCCAGCAGAAGCCGGCCAGCTCGCGCGCGACCGCGACCGCCACGATCGTGCGGCGCTTGCCGCGTTGGGTGTCGAGTCGCTGCCAGGTGTGGTGCAGGCGCTGTTGGGCCTTCCAGGAGAGCGCGAGCACGTGCGCGTCCTGGCCGGCCTGGCGGGCGGCGAGGGTCGTGCCGCGCCGTGGCGGGCGGCGGTAGTGCCAGGCCGCCTCGACCAGCAGCCGGCGGGCGTGTCGGGAGCCGGTCTTGGTGATCTGACCCTGACGGCGCCGGTCACCGGAGCTGGCCTCGGACGCCACCAGCCCGAGGTAGCTCATCACCCGGCTCGCGCGCTGAAAGCGCTGCCAGTCGCCGATCTCGGCGCACAGTCCGACCGCCGAGAGGGTGTCGATCCCGCGCAGGCAGCGCAACCGGGCGACCGGCTCGGCCCACGGCGAGCTCGGAACGAGCCGCTCGATGTGGCCCTCCAGCGTGTCGCGGCGCACGACCAGCGCGTCGATCGCGCCCAGGTAGTCCAGCAGCGTCAGCTGCGCCGGCCCGCCGAGATCGATCCGGCTCAGCCAGTCACGGTGGCGCGTCGTCCACGCCCGCGCGCTGCCGTCGAAGCGCTCGTCATGCCTGAGCAGCAGCTTGCTCAGCCGGTGCCGGGCGCGCATCAGATCGCCGCGCACGTCCTCACGCGCGCGCACAAGGTCCCGCAACGCCTCCTCCTGCACGCTCGGGACACGCACCGCGTGCAACCCGTCGACCATCAACAGCCGCACGAGTCGTTCGGCGTCGCGGCGGTCGGTCTTGACGCGGTCCTGCGCGGGACGCTCGATCTTGCCCGGCGCCGCCACCACGCACCCCACACCGGCCGCCTCGAGCGCCCGCGCCAGCGCGAACCCGCTCGGCCCGGCCTCATACGCCACCCGCGTGGGCCTGGGCAGACCGGCGCAGAACGCCACCACCTCGCCGGTCTCACCCGACAGCCGCCGAACGCCGAGCTCGCCCGTCTCGCGGTCGACCGTCGCCGCGAGAACCTTGGCCGCGTGCACGTCCAGCCCAGCCCAGCTGCGAACCTGTGCCATGTCGGCACCCCCCATGAATGCGGTCGCGGTCGAGGCCCCTAATCCTCGACCTGCACAACCCGCGCACCTTCATGCGCGGGTGCCGACCCTTACATCCCGACCGGACCGATCGAGCGCTCAGACCGACGGTCCATATGGTCTAGGGTGGCGCCGTGGACGCCTACCTGGGGATCGTGAGCCGCCGCGAGGTGCGCGACTACGCCGCGGGGCCGCTCGAGCCGGAGGTGGAGCGGCGCATCCTCGAGGCGGGGCGGCTGGCCGGCAGCGCGGCGAACCGGCAGCCGTGGACGTTCCTGGTCGTCCGCGACGACGACGCCGTCGAGGCCGTCGCCGAGTCCGTCTACGAGCCCGGCAACGTCCGCGGGGCGGCGTTCCTGGTCGCGGTGCTGATGGCCCGCGGCCCGGCGATGGACGCCGGCCGCGCCGTGCAGAACATGCTGCTCGCCGCGCACGCGCACGGCGTCGGCTCCTGCCCGAACGGCATCAGCGACCGCCTCGGGCTCAACCGCGCGCTGCGGCTCGACGAGGACGCCGACGTCGCCGCCGTGCTGTCGTTCGGCTACCCTGCGAAGCCGCGCGACCCGGCGCGGCGCAGCGCCGAGGAGTGGATCGCGCGCGCGAAGCGCAAGCCGTTCGACGAAGTGGTCCGCGAGATCTAGCCGCTCAGGACCGGCAGCAGCGCGCCGAGCTTGACCTCGGTCTCGGCCAGCTCGGCCGCCGGGTCCGAGTCGCGCACCACGCCGACGCCCGCGTAGAGCCGGGCCTCGTTGCCGCGCAGCAGGGCGCAGCGCAGCGCGACGCAGAACTCGCCGTCCTCGTTCGCGTCCGTCCAGCCGACCGGGCCCGCGTACCAGCCGCGGTCGATCCCCTCGAGCGCCGGGATCTGCGGCGTCGCGACCGCGTGCGGCTCGCCGCCGACCGCGGGCGTCGGGTGCAGCAGCCCGGCCAGCTCGATCGCGCTGCGCGGATGGGTGAGCTGGGCGCGGATCGGCGTGGCGAGGTGCTGGATGTTGGCGACCTTGATGATCGCCGGCTCGTCGGGCGCGGTCACCCACACGGCGTGCGGGCGCAGCGTCCGGGCGATCCGGCGGGCGACGATGCGCTGCTCCTCGCGGTCCTTGTCGGAACGCAGCAGCTGCTCGCCGAGGTGGTCGTCGACGGCCGGGTCGGCGGAGCGCCGGATCGAGCCGGCCAGCGCGACGGTCGACGCGCGCTGGCCCTCCCGGCGCACGAGCAGCTCCGGCGAGGCGGCCACGAACGCAGCGTCCCCGCGGCCGGCGCAGAACACGAAGCAGGAGCCGAACGCGGCCCGCAGCACCCCGAAGACGGCCGCGGCGTCGTGCGGCGCGGGCGCGTGGACGGCGACCTCGCGCGCGAGCACGATCTTCTCGAAGTCGCCGGCGCGGATCCGCTCGACGGCACGCGCCACGGCGCCCTCGTAGTGCTCCGGCGGCGCGATCGACTCGACGTGGAAGCGGCCGGCCGGGTCAGGGTCGAGCAGCGGCAGCGCGCCGGTCCTGAGCTCGGCGGCGCGCCGCTCCAGCCGTGCGGCGAGCAGGCCTGGGTCGTCGTCGGGCGCGACGAGCGCGGCGAGCGTAAGGGCGACCGTGCCGCCTCGGCGCGCCAGCGCGACCTCCGGCACGACGAGATCGCCGGCCGCGAAGCCCTGCCAGTGGCGCGCCGTGCCGCCCTCTGGGGTGAAGGCGAAGCCGCCGACCGCCACGGGGCCCGCGCCGGGCGGCGCATCGGGCACGCCCGACTCCGCGCCGGCGGCGAGCTCGCGCCAGGCGGCGGCCGCGTCGGCGAAGCGGCGCGGGCCGCTCGTGCGGATGAGCCGCACGCAGCCGAGCGCCGCCAGCGCGGCGCCGTCGCGGTCGGGCTGCTCGAAGCAGAACCACGGCTCGCCGTCGCGGCGCGAGGCGAACGCGACCGCGCTCGGGTCGACGTTCGCGGCGACCGGGACGGTGATCGACGCGAGCACCTCGCCGCGCCCGCCGCGGGCACGCCGGACCGCACGCTCGCAGCGCGCGAGCAGCTCGCCGCTGGAAAGAGCCGGGGCGAGCGCCAGCGGGGCGCCCCCCGGTCGGACCCGGACGCTCACGCCCTCCAGGGTACGGCGTTCAGCCGGCGCGCCGGTGCCTACCGCGCTCGCGCGGCCGCTCGTCGTGCGGCACGAGCGTCGGCTTCGCGCCGGAGCGTGCCGCACGCACGAACCGCCGGTTCTCCCGGCGGGCCTGCTGGTCGGCGCGCTTGGCGGCCGTCATCAGGGCGAGGATGACCGCGACCAGTACGAGGTAGCCGATGACGATCGCGGCGACGGCGAGCAGGCTCATGGGGCGACCAGTGAGAAGCCTACTGCCATCCGGGGAAGAAACTCACCCCGGGCGCTCAGCCGGCGAGCAGCCCGAAGTCGGCGGCGTACGTGCTGCCGCCGCCGCCCGCCGGAACGCCGTCGACGACGCCCACCCCGATCTCGCGATAGTGGCCGAGCAGGATGCGGCGGTGCGACGCGCTGCGCATCCAGGCCGTCACGGTCGCCGCCGGCGCCGAGGAGGCGTTGCGCCCCCAGGCGAGCGTCTCGCCGACCCGCCAGGTCACGCGCCCCGTGATGTAGCCGGTGTCGCGCAGCCGGTCCGAGAGCTTCTCCCCCTCGGGCGTGAGGTGCGAGAAGTAGCCGCGCTGGACCATGTCGCGCGCGTGCGCGGCGGCCGCGCGCTGCAGCCGCCGGTCCTTGCCGAGCTTCTCGAGCCCGTGACCCGCCCGGACGTCGTTGACCTCGCAGATGACGGCCTCGGCATCCGCCAGGCCGCGGCAGTCCGCGGCCTCCGCGGGCGCGGAGACGATGACCGTCATCAGCAGGATGCCCGCCGCCGAGCGCAATGTCGTGGATCGCCTGAGCATGAAAGCCCCCATGGGCTTCCGCGAATGGTGGCAGAAAAATCACCCCGGTGAAGCAGGTCCACCGGGGGGTGACGCGACTCAGGTCTCGCCGCGGCCGCGCGAGATGGCGATCTCGCCCGTCCGCGCCATCTCGACCAGGCCGAACGGGCGCACCATGCGCTCGAACGCCTCGACCTTCTCCCACGTGCCGGTGACCTCAACGATCACGGAGCGGCGGGTGACGTCGATGATCTTGCCGCGGAAGATCTCCACGACCTGCATGACCTCGCCGCGGCGCGCGCCGTCGGCGGAGATCTTGAACAGCGCGAGCTCGCGCGCGACGGTCTCAGTCGGCTCGAGGTCGCGGATCTTGATCACGTTGACCAGCTTGTGCAGCTGCTTGGTGACCTGGTCGATCGGATGCATCGCGCCGTCGAGGGTGAGCGTGATGCGCGAGAGCGACTCGTCGTCGGTCGGGCCGACGGCGAGCGTGTCGATGTTGAACCCGCGGCGGGCGAACAGCCCGGAGATCCTGGTCAGGACGCCCGGCTTGTTCTCCACCAGGATCGACAGGATGTGCTTGCGGCCCGTCCGCACGCCGGCGGACGCCTCGAGCTCCTCGAGGGTGAGCGGCTCCTTGGTCCCTGGCTCGCCCATCAGTGGTTCCTCCTGTGACTCACGGGGGCGTCGTGGGTTGCGGGAGGGAGCACTAGCCCACCATCTCGCGCGCGGCGGCGCCGGGCGCGATCATCGGGTACGTGTTCTCCTCGCGGGTGACGCGGACGTCGACGACGACCGGCCCCTCGGTCTCGAGCGCCGTCTTGACGTCGGCCGCGAGCGTGGTCTTGTCCGTCAGCCGCATGCCGGTGGCGCCGTAGGCCTCGGCGAGCTTGACGAAGTCCGGCCACTGGCCCATGTCGACCTGCGAGTAGCGCTTGTCCCAGAACAGCTCCTGCCACTGGCGGACCATGCCCAGGTAGCCGTTGTTGGCGATGAACACCTTGACCGGGATCCGGTGCTCCGTGCAGGTGGCGAGTTCCTGCGCGTTCATCTGGATCGAGCCGTCGCCGGTGATCACGATGGTCGGGACGTCGGGCCGCGCGACGGCCGCGCCCATCCCGGCCGGCAGGCCGAAGCCCATCGTGCCGAGGCCGCCCGAGTTGATCCAGCGGCGCGGCTTGGCGAAGTGGAAGTACTGCGCCGTCCACATCTGGTGCTGGCCGACGTCGGAGGCGACGATCGCGTCCCCGCCGGTGGCCTCGTAGAGGGCCTGGATCAGGTACTGCGGCTTGATCTCGCTGTCGGCGGAATCCTCGTAGCGCAGCGGGTGCTGGGCGCGCCAGCGCTCGATGCGCTCCCACCACCCGGCCAGCCGCGTGCTGTCCGCGCCGGTGGCGCGGTACTCGGTGACCAGCCGCTGGAGGATGTTCTTGGCGTCGCCGACGATCGGGATGTGCGCGGGGACGTTCTTGGAGATCTCCGCCGGGTCGATGTCGATGTGGATGAACTTCGCCCGCGGCGCGAACTCCGACAGCTTGCCCGTGATGCGGTCGTCGAAGCGGGCGCCGATCGCGACGATCAGGTCCGCCTCGTCCATCGCGTAGTTCGCCGTGCGGGCGCCGTGCATCCCGAGCATCCCGAGCCACTGCGGGTGCGGCGCCGGGAACGCGCCGAGGCCCATCAGCGTGCAGGTGACGGGGAAGCGGTCGGAGGTCGCCAGCTCGGTCAGCTCGGCCGACGCATCCGCGCTGATCACGCCGCCGCCCGCGTAGAACACGGGCCGGCGGGCGTTGGCCAGCGCCTTGGCGGCGAGCCGGATCTGCTTCGAGTTGCCCTCGGTCGTCGGCTGGTAGCCGGGCAGGCGCACGTCGCCGACCGGCTCGTAGTCGATCTCCGCACGCGTGAGGTCGACCGGCAGGTCGATCAGCACGGGGCCGGGGCGGCCGGTGCGCGCGATGTGGAAGGCCTCGTGGACGACCCGCGGGATCTCCGCCGGGTGCTGGATCATGAAGGAGTGCTTGACGATCGGCATGGTGATGCCGAACGTGTCCGCCTCCTGGAAGCCGTCCGTGCCGAGCAG
>DATFQI010000402.1:0-10989 GCA_035264365.1 Solirubrobacteraceae bacterium | reverse complement strand
GTGTCGCTGGTCGTCTACTCGTGGGCCGGCGAGAAGTTCGCGTGGCTCGTGCTGCACCCGCTGCTGCCGCTGATCCTGCTCGCGGGCGTCGGCTTCGGTGAGCTGTGGGCCTCGCGCCGCACGCTGCCCGGGAAGCTCGCGCTCGGCGCGACGGCGCTGGCGCTCGCCTACACCGTCTACGCCTCCGCGCTGGTCAACGCGGTCCACCCCGCCGACCCGCGTGAGTTCCTCGTCTCCACCCAGTCCTCGACCGACGTCGCCGACGAGGCGCGCCGGATCGTCGCGCTGTCCGAGCGCCGCGGCGGCAAGCTGAAGGTGCTCGTCGACTCCGCGGAGGGCGCGACGTTCCCTTGGGCGTGGTACTTCCGCGACCTCGACGTCGGCTACCTCGACCTCTCGACGGCCGGCGAGCCGCCGGTCGACAGCGACGTGATCATCCTCACGCAGGCCTCCAACACGCGCCTCGGCCGCACGCTCACGGGCTACGACCCGCGCCAGATCCGCTTCCGCGTCTGGTGGGTGCGCGACTACGGCAAGGTGCTCTCCCCCGGCGCCTGGACCCCGTGGCTCACGAAGCGCGAGCCGTGGAACCCGACCGGCGGGATGCCGGAGTGGGTGTACGTGCGGCGGGTCGTCGCCGGCGACTAGCGGCGCCGCGCCCTGCCGGGCGCGAACGGAGGCGGGTTCGAGCGCCTCGAAAGCCGCGAGGGGTTACTTGTTCACGTATAGGCGTAGGAACTGCACGCTCGCGCCGGGAGCAGCCACCGCGGGCGGCTCCCTCGCCTCCCTGCCCAGCCGCAGTTTCGAGCCTTAGCCCAGGTCCCAGACCGCGGTGCCATCACGATCGAAGACCTTGCGACCGAGCCGGTTCCACTTGGCGATCCCGGCATCGCCGTAGTCGGCGCGCTCGATCGGCCCGACCACCACGTAGCGCACGCCGTACTTCGCCAGCAGCGGCCGCGCCTCCGCGGGTGAGGTCGCGGTGTACATCGCGCGCACGTCGTCGGCGCGGCGGCCCGGGTCGTGCTTCCACTGCAGCTCGTGGCCGGCCCAGCCGATCACGGCGGGGCGGCCGGTGAACGTCGACATGCGCGCGTGGCCGAAGCCGGAGTAGTCGGGGCCGGCGGCCTCGAGCAGCACGGCGTCTCCCGTCGCGTTGGCCCGTAGCCACTCGATCGCCCCGACGTCGCCGGGCGCGCTCGCGCGCAGCCAGCCGAGCCCGTTGAGCGTCGGCGAGCTCGAGAAGCCGTCGCGGCGCGCCCAGTTGCCCGCGTACGGGAACACGAGCCCGAGCAGCAGCAGCACCGCGGCGACGGCGGCCCAGCCTGCCCACGCGCGACGCGGGAGCCAGCGGCCCGCCCACGGGACCGCGCAGGCCGCCGCGACGGCCGCCAGCAGGAACGCCTGGTAGCCGAGCTTGAAGACCGTGTTCATCCGGAACAGGTCGCTGCCGTCGAACTCGTCGCGCACGTAGACGAGCTCGGGCGCGAGCACGCACGCCGCCGCGCCGGAGATCAGCAGCCACAGGAAGCGCTCCGGCGCCTCGAGGCGCGAGAACAGCGCCGCGTGCAGGGCGACGCCGAGCGCGGCGAGCAGCAGTGCGACGCCGGCGAGGTCGACCGGCGCCAGCAGCGAGAGCACGAAGGCGGCACCCACACCGCCCCAGACGGCGATCCGCGCGCGCCGGCGGGCCGCCAGCAGCCGGCCGGCGTAGGCGGCGACCACCGCCCAGCCGAGCACGCCGTAGATCAGCCCGAGATCGGCGGCCCAGTCCGCGAAGCCCTGGCGCTCGCCGACCCAGCCGATGCCGCGGGCGGCCGGGTCGAAGTTCAGCCAGAACGGGAGCACGAGCACGACGCTCGCGAGCAGCACGAGCACCGTCCACACGACCGCGAACGGCCGCCGCGCCCGCGCCCGCGGATCGCGCATCCACAGCACCACCGCGCCGACCAGCAGCCCGGCGGCGACCGGATAGGACCACGAGTTGATCGCGTAGAGCGCCCCGACCGCGAGCCCGCACGCCATCGCCTCCGCGACCGAGCGCCACGCCAGGTCTCCGCGCGGCCCGTCGAGCGCCACCTGCAGCGCGAAGGCGAGCGCGAGCAGCGTGAACGGGATCGCCAGCACGTGGGCGTGCAGGTCCCCGAGCGTGAACGAGAACGACGGGATCTCGTTGATCGTGTCCGCGATCACGCGCGAGACCGAGAACCAGTCGTAGTCGCCGGGGGGGTTG
Organism: Solirubrobacteraceae bacterium; assembly: GCA_035264365.1. Taxonomy (GTDB): domain Bacteria; phylum Actinomycetota; class Thermoleophilia; order Solirubrobacterales; family Solirubrobacteraceae; genus DATFQI01. The sequence goes on along the minus strand of DATFQI010000402.1, from coordinate 8,756 downwards.
TCCGCCCGCAGCCACTCGCGCGCGCCCGCGAGGTTGCCGAGCACGAGCAGCAGTGCGACCGCCGCCAGCCCCGCGCCGATCGGTCCGCCGGCGGCGCGCACCCCGCGCGCGAGCGCCGCCGCCCACAAGGTCCCCGCGAGCGTGAAGGCCGCCGACGCCGACAGGGCGAACAGCCCGGCGACCGCCAGGTTGTAGGCGGTGCTCGGCTCCAGCGAGAGCGCGTGCGCCGGCAGCGCGAGCAGCAGGTGACCGAGGTAGTAGTAGTTGACCGTCTCCCCCGCCATCCAGGCGTCCTGGGGCGGAAAGCTGTCGGAAGCCTGTATCGCCGTCATCAGCATCGCGTCCATCGGCTTCTCGGTGTTCCAGACGTCGGGCGCGTAGGCGATCAGCAGCGCCATCGCCGCGAACGCGACCACGGAGACCGCCTCCGAGCCGGCCCACAGCCGCAGTCGAGCCGGATCGTCCGCCGGCAGCGCCCGGGCGGCGAGCCGGGTGCGCCGCCAGCGCGAGAAGCGCCCGCCCGGATCCTCGTCCCCGCGCTCGGCCAGTCGCCGCCCGAGGCGGCGCAGGCGCAACGCGGCCAGTGCCCCCAGCAGCGCCACCACGGCGAACGCGCCCGCAATCGTCCCGGGGCCGTAGCCGACGAGCCCGATGCTCGTGGCCATCCACGCCAGCCAGCCCACCAGCAGCACGCCGAGCACCTTGGCGAACCCCAGACCGGCGCCGGGCAGGCGGCCGAGCACGAGCGCGGCGAGCGGCGCGGCGGCGAGCCCGGCCGCTTCCAGCAGGGCGAAGAAGCCGAGCGCGTCGAGCATCCGCGACCGAGGCTAAACGGCGGCCCGGATAGCCTTGCGCGCCATGGGCACCTACGAGCGAGTCGCCGACCTGCCCCTCGAGATCGACGGCTATGCGCTCGAGGGCTTCACCAAGACCGTGTCGAGCGGCTTCGAGCGCCGCACGACCGTCTTCCGCCTCCAGGGCGGCGACAAGGAGGGCCTCGGCGAGGACGTCACGTACGACGGCGACAACCAGGTCGACCAGCAGGTGCACGGCCCGGTGCTCCCGCTCGCCGGCGCGTGGACGCTGCGCTCGTTCGCCGAGCACCTCGACGGCCTCGACACCTTCCCGGCGGGCGAGCCCGCGATGCCGGTGTTCCGCAACTACCGCCGCTGGGCGATCGAGAGCGCCGCGCTCGACCTCGCGCTGCGCCAGGCGGGCAAGTCGCTCGCCGGCGTGCTCGAGCGCGAGCCGCGTCCCGTCACCTTCGTCGTCTCCTCCCGGATGGGCGAGCCGCCGACGCTCGCCCCCGTCACGCGCCGGCTGGCCGCCTACCCCGACCTGCGCTTCAAGCTCGACGGCACGCCCGATTGGAGCGACGAGCTGATCGCCGGCCTCGTCGACAGCGGCGCCGTCGACTCGATCGACTTCAAGGGCGCCTACAAGGGCACGCCCGTCGACGTCGACACCGATCCCGCGTTCTACGCCAAGATCGCCGAGACGTTCCCGGACGCCTGGCTCGAGGACCCGGACCTCGACGACCCGGCTGCGCGCGACGCGCTGCGTCCCTACGAGGACCGCATCACGTGGGACGCGCCGATCCACTCGATCGACGACATCCTCGCCCGCCCGGTGATCCCGAAGACGGTCAACCTCAAGCCGTCGCGCTTCGGCTCGATCGAGGCGCTGTTCGCCGCGTACGACTTCTGCGACGAGCGCGGCATGGGCGCCTACGGCGGCGGCCAGTACGAGCTGTCGGCCGGCCGCGGCCAGATCCAGTACCTGGCGGCGATCTTCCATCCCGACGCGCCCAACGACATCGCCCCCGCGGGCTACGACGCGCTCGACCCCGAGCCGGGCCTGCCGGCGAGCCCGCTCGACCCCGACATCGATGCCACCGGGTTCCGCCGGCGGACGTAGACTCAGAGGCATGCCCCCGAAGCAGCGACAGATGCGCGTCGAGTCCAAGTCGGCTCTCGCGGCGATGCAGAAGCTCGAGAACCGCAGCGACGAGGAGCTCGAGGCCGAGACGCGCTACCGCGCGGCGGCCCAGGCGCTGCTCGGCGCCCGTGCCGCGGAGCGCATGGACGCCAAGCGCTCGCGCGAGCACTTCCGCGCCGCGATCGCCGCCGCGCGCCCGCAGGAGCGCCTGCAGCTGCGGCGGATGGCCGAGGCGTCGCTGGCGCTCGCCGAGCGCCGCGCCGGGGATCTGAAGGTCGCCGCCGAGAAGCTGGGCCAGGCGCCGCCGTCGAACCGCCAGCTGCTGCTGCTGCGCTTCATGGGCATCGTCGCGCCGCCCCCGGGCTCGAGCCCGCTGCTGCGCGCGCGGGGCATCCTGCTGATCATCCTGCTCGTCGTCGCCGTGCTGGCGCTCGGCTGGGGCCTCGTGCAGCTCGTCGCGCTGCCGTTCGGCGGCCTGGACCCGACGCTGTCGATCTTCTGGGGCCTGCTGCTCGTGCTGATCGTGCTCGGCGTGTTGTTCTTCGTCGGACGCCGGCGCCAGGCGCGGGCACGCGAGCGGGCGGCCGAGCAACGGGCGAACGCGATGGGCACCGGCCGCGCGGCGCGCCGCTCGGGCGGCGGTGGCGGCGGCCGCACGTAAGCATCGGCCACGGTCGTGGCGACGGCCGGCGCTGGGAACCCGCCTCACGCGGGCGGCGCCGGCCGCGTTGGAGGGGGCGTGACCGCGAACGCACCGGCACTGCCCCCGTTCTGGAGCCTCGTCGAGGCGCACGGAGACGAGCTGCTCGCGCACGCGCGCCGGGTCGCCGGCCCCGAGCACGCCGAGGACGTGCTCCAGGACGCCTTCCTGCGCGCGCTGCGCGCGTATCCGCGGCTGCGCCACGGCGAGCACCTGCGCGCCTGGCTGTACCGCGTGACCACCACGGCCGCGATCGACGCCCACCGCTCCCGCCCACGCGAGCGACCCGTCGCCGAGCCGCCGGAGGTCGGCGTCAGCGACGACGTCGACGCCGACGGCGCCTTCGAGGCGCTGATCGCCCCGCTGCCCGAGGCGGCGCGCGAGCCCCTGCGCCTGCGCTTCGTCGAGGACCTCGACTACGACCACATCGCCGGACGGCTCGGCTGCACCCCGCAGGCCGCGCGCCAGCGCGTCTCGACCGCCGTCCGGACGCTCCGAGAGAGGCACGCCGCATGACCCCGCTCCCCGACTCCCTGCTGGAGGCCGTCGCCTCCGCCGCCGTCCGCGAAGGCCTCGCGGACGCCGTCTTCACCCGCCTCAACACCCCGATCGGCAAGCTGCTCGTCGTCCAAGGGCCGGAGGGCATCGCCCGCATCGGCTTCGAGGAGGAGCCCGAGGACGCGCTGCTGGCCGGCGTGGCCGCCGAGCTCGGCCCGCGCGTGGTCGCCTCCGACCGAGAGCTCGCCGCCGCCCGCGACGCGATCTCGTCCTATCTCGAGGGCGACGCCTCGGTGCTCGACCTGCCGGTCGACCTCCGGTTCGTGCACGCGCCGTTCCGGCGCGCCGTCCTCGAGACGCTCCACGACACCGTGCGGCGCGGCGAGGTCGTCACCTACGGCAAGCTCGCCGAGCGCTCGGGCAACCCGCGCGCCTTCCGGGCCGCGGCGACGGCGTGCGCGCGCAACCCCGTCCCGCTCGTGGTGCCCTGCCACCGCGTGCTCCCCAGCACCGGTGGGATCGGCAACTACGGCGGCGGCGTCGCCCGCAAGCGCGTGCTCCTCGAGCTCGAGGGCGCCCTGTAGCGCCACCGAACGGCGCTGGGTAGGAGGGTGAGGGGTGCCCCGGCGCCGGTGACCTACCGCGAGCGTGCACTTGTTCACGCATAGACAGGACAACTGCACGCTCCCGTCCGGATCGGGCGCGCGGGTGGCTCCCTCGCTCCCCTACCCAGCCGCAGTTGACGTTCGCTACGGCCCGGTGACCTTCACGGACCGGATGACGACCGGCTCGGTGGGCTGCTCGTCTGGCGTGGTCGGCACGGCGCCGATCTTGTCGACCACGTCCTGGCCCTCGGTGACCTTGCCGAGCAGCGCGTAGTCGGGCGGCAGCTGGGCGTCCTCGGCGGTCACGACGAACCACTGGCTGCCCGAGGCGCCCGGAGGCTCGTTGCCGCCCTTGGCCATCGCGACGACGCCCTTGACGTACTGCAGCCCGCCGGGCGGCTTCTCGACGACGGTGTAGCCGGGGCCGCCGGTGCCGTCGCCGCGCGGGTCGCCGCCCTGGATGACGAAGCCGGCGACGATCCGGTGGAACGTGAGCCCGTCGTAGAAGCCCTTGTCGGCGAGGTACTTGAACGAGCCGCCGGTGCGCGGCGCCTGCTTGGCGTCGAGCGCGATCTTGAACTCGCCGCAGCTCGTCACGACGGTCGCGACGTAGGTCCCGCCCGCCTTGAGCTTCTCCTTGGGCTTCGGGAGCTTGGCGTCGTCCTTGGGGGTCGGCGCCTCGACCTGCTCGCACCCCGCGGTCTCGGCCGCCGACGGCGGCGCGGCCTCGGGCGTGGACTCGCTCTCGGAGTCGTCTCCGCCGCCGCACGCCGCCGCGCCGAGGACCAATGCGAGCAGCAGCGCGAGGAGCCCGAGGCGTGACATGGCGGGCGATGATAGACAGCGGGCGTGACGCTCACGCCCCGGATCGCGCGCTACGACCAGGTCCTGCTGGACCTCGACGGCTGCCTCTGGGTCGGCGAGACGGCGCTCGAGGGCGCGCCGGAGGCGGTCGCGGCGCTGCGCGACGCGGGCAAGGCCGTCGCCTTCCTCACCAACGACGTGCGCCACGCACCGGAGGAGTTCGTCCGCAAGCTCTGGCGGCTCGGCTTCCAGGCCGCTCTGAGCGAGGTCGTCACCGTCGGGGCGACCATCCAGTACCTGCTCAGCGAGCGCGACGGCGGCGCGGCCTTCGTCGTCGGCGCTCAGGCCCTGGTGGAGCACGTCGCCGAGGCGGGCCTGCGGATCGTCAACCGCACGGAGTTCGCCACCCGCGCCGACGTCGTCGTCGTCGGCGTGCACGAGCGGCTCTCCTACGAGGAGATCCGGATCGCCGCGCAGGCGGTCCGCCGCGGCGCGGAGCTGATCGGCGCGACCCGCGACGCCACGTTCCCGATGCCCGACGGGCCCTGGCCGGCCTCCGGCGCCGTGCTGGCGGCGATCGAGACCGCCGCGGGCCGCGACGCCGACCGGATCGCCGGCAAGCCGGAGCCCGCCATGTACGCGGCGGCCCGTGACCGGCTCGGTGCCGGCCGCTGCCTCGCCGTCGGCGACCGGATCGAGATCGACGTGGTCGGCGCCCAGCGGGCCGGGATCGACGCCGCGCTCGTGCTCACGGGCGGCGTCACGCACGCCGAGGCGCACGCCGCCGACCCGCCGCCGGCGCTCGTGGCGGAGTCGTTGGCGGCGCTGGTGCTTCAGTAAGGGCGCTCCATGGACCGCGACCTCTGCCTGATCGTCAACCCGACCGCCGGCGCGGGCCGCGCCGCGAAGCTGCTGTCCGGCGTCGAGGCCGAGCTGCGCGGGATGGGCCTGCGCTTCCGGGTCGAGCGCACCAGCTCGATGGAGCACGCGCGCGAGTGCGCGCGCGTGGCGGGAGCCGCCGGCGAGATCGTCGCGGCGATGGGCGGCGACGGCCTCACGGGCGCGGTCGCGGGCGAGCTGCGCGACGGCGCGGGCGTGCTCGCCGTACTGCCGGGCGGGCGCGGCAACGACTTCGCGCGCAAGCTCGGCATCCCCGCCGACCCGGTGGCCGCTTGCGCGCTGCTGCGCAACGCGGAGCGGCGGATCGACCTCGCCGACGTCGGCGGCCGCACCTACCTGGGCATCCTGAGCGCCGGCCTGGACTCCGACGCCAACCGGCTCGCCAACGACAACACGCTCCCGCTCGGCACCGCGGTCTACGCCTACGCGGCGCTGCGCGCGCTCGCGGGCTGGAAGACCGCGCACTGGACGGTGACCGTCGACGGTGAGACGCGGGAGTTCGACGGGTACTGCGTCGCCGTGTCCAACTCGGGCGTCTACGGCAGCGGGATGTACCTGGTCCCCGACGCCCGGCTCGACGACGGCCTGCTCGACGTGGTGCTCGTCGGCGACGTCTCGAAGCGGCGCTACCTCGCGAACCTGCCGAAGGTCTTCAAGGGCACGCACCTGGACGAGCCCGGCCTCGAGCTGCTGCGCGGCCGCAGCGTCAGCTTCCACGCCGACCGGCCGTTCACCGCCTACGCGGACGGCGACCCGATCGCCGAGCTGCCCGCGACCGTCGACGTCGTCCCCGGCACGCTGCGCGTACTGGCGCCATGATGGTGCGGCTCGCGGCCGGGCTGGCCGCCGCGCGCGCCGTCGGCGGCCTCGCCCGCGCCACCGGGCGCGGCGGCGGGACCTCGCTGCCCGGCAAGGTGCTCACGCGCGTGGAGCCGCACGCGATCGAGCGGCTCGCCGGGCGCCTGGCGCACGGCAGCGTCGTGATCTCGGCCACCAACGGCAAGACGACGACCGCCGCGATGGTCTCGACGGTGCTGGAGAGCGCCGGCACGCGCCTCGTGCACAACCGCGCCGGGGCGAACATGGTCGGCGGCGTGGCGAGCGCGCTGGCGGCGGCCGCGCGGCGCGGCGGACGCGAGCTCGACGGCGACCTCGGGCTGTTCGAGGTCGACGAGTTCTGGCTCGGCCCGGTCGTCGAGGAGCTCGAGCCGCGCGCGATCCTGCTCTCGAACCTGTTCCGCGACCAGCTCGACCGCTACGGCGAGCTGGACATCATCGCCGACCGCTGGGCCGAGCTCGTCGCGCGCCGCGGGGCCCGCTCGGCGCTGGTGCTCAACGCCGACGACCCGCTGGTGGCCGACCTCGGCCGCGCGAGCGTCTCGCCGAGCCCCGCCACCGCGGCGGCGCGCGCGGCGACCGGTGCGCTCTACTTCGGCGTCGAGGACGACTCGCTCGCGCTGCCGGAGCTCCAGCACGCCTCGGACTCCAAGCACTGCCGCCGCTGCGGGCACGCCTACGTCTACGAGACCGTCTACCTCGCCCATCTCGGCCGCTACCACTGCCCCAACTGCGGCCAGCGCCGGCCAGACCCGGCCGTGGTCGCCCGCGACGTCGAGCTGCACGGGATCCGGAGCGCCGCCTTCACGCTCGCCCACGACGGCGAGGAGCACCGCGTCGAGCTGCCGCTGCCAGGCCTCTACAACGTCTACAACGCGCTCGGCGCCGCCGCGCTGTGCCTGGCGCTGGAGATCCCGCTCGCGCGCGTCGCGGCCGGGCTGGCCGCGGTCGCACCGGCGTTCGGCCGCGCGGAGACGATCGACCTCGGCGGGCGGCCGACCTCGATCCTGCTCGTCAAGAACCCGGCCGGCGCCAACGAGGTGCTGCGCACGCTCACGCTCGAGGGCCGCGACCTCGACGTGTTCGGCATGCTCAACGACCGCACCGCCGACGGCCGCGACGTCTCCTGGGTCTGGGACGCCGATTGGGAGGTGCTCGCCCCGCACGTGCGGCGGATGACGTGCTCGGGCACGCGCGCGGCCGAGCTGGCCCTGCGGATGAAGTACGCGGGCGTCGACCCCGGGCGGCTGCAGGTCGTCGAGGAGCTCCAGGACGGGCTCGACGTGGCGCTGGCCGACGGCTCCGGACCGCTCTACGCCCTCCCCACTTACACGGCGCTGCTGGAGCTGCGCGAGCTGCTCGCCCGCCGCGGCCAGGCGAAGGAGTACTGGCGGTGACGGTCTCCGCGCACGTGGTCTGGCACGACGTCGAGTGCGGCCACTACGCCGCCGACCTGGTGCTGTGGCGCCAGCTGGCGCGGGAGGCGGCCGGGCCGGTGCTCGACGTCGGCGCGGGCACAGGGCGCGTCGCGCTGCGGCTCGCCGAGGATGGCCTCGACGTGACCGCGCTCGACCGCGACGCCGAGCTGCTCGCCGTGCTCGAGCAGCGCGCCCGCGCGGCGGGCGTGGAGGTCGAGACGGTGCGCGCCGACGCCGCCGACTTCGCGCTGCCGGCCCGCTTCGCGCTGATCGCCGTCCCGATGCAGACGCTGCAGCTGCTGCCCGGCCAGGACGCTCGCGGCGGCTTCTTCGCCTCCGCCCGGCGCGCGCTCGTGCCCGGCGGCCTGGTCGCGGCCGCGATAGCGGACGAGCTCGAGCCGTTCGAGGAGCAGTCCGCGCTGCCCGCTCCCGACGTCGGCGAGGCCGGCGGCCTGAGGTACCTCTCCCAGCCGGTCGCCGTGCGCGAGCGGCCAGGCGCCGTGCGGATCGAGCGGATCCGCCAGGTGGTCGCGCCCGACGGCAGCCGCACCAGCGAGGACGACGTGATCGAGCTGCGCTCGCTCGACGCCGAGCGGCTGGCCGCCGAGGCCGAGCCGCACGGCCTGCGCCCCGAGCCACCGCTCGAGATCCCCCCGACTCACGAGCACGTCGGGTCGACGGTGGTGATGCTGCGTGGCTAGTCGAACGCTGCGCGTGTGCGCGCTCTATCCCGACCTGATGAACATCTACGCCGACCGCGGCAACCTGCTGCTGCTGGAGCGGCGCTGCGCCTGGCGCGGGATCGGCTTCGAGCTCACGGGCTCCGGGCTCGGCGACGAGGTCGACCCGGACGCGCACGACCTCTTCTACCTCGGCGGCGGCCAGGACCGCGACCAGGCGCTCTGCGCGCGCGACCTCGCGACCGTCAAGCGCGACGCGCTGCACGCCGCGGCCGAGCGCGGCGCGGTGCTGTTCGGCGTCTGCGGCGGCTTCCAGCTGCTCGGCCACGGCTACGCGTTCGGCGACGAGCATCTGCCCGGGATCGGGCTCGTCGAC
>DATFQI010000401.1:0-3610 GCA_035264365.1 Solirubrobacteraceae bacterium | reverse complement strand
CGGATCCACCGATCGGGCGGCTAGGGGCCGTCGTTTGAGGACAGCGTCGTCGGTGGCGGTCAATCGCGCGTCGTGTTTGGGCGTGATCGGCGCTCGGCGGGCTGTGTCACGCCCGCGGCGGGGCGTTTGGCCGCGTTTGCGGGCAGCGTTCAGCGCGCCGGCGGGCGGGGATGTTCGTCGTTGTCGAGTCGAGGGGTGGCGCGCGTCAGGCGGCAGCGGGAAGCGCGCGGATTCGTGCTAGGGCGGCTTGGAAGTCGCCGTGCCAGGGCCAGCGGGCGGGGAGGTGCAGTGTCCAGCCGCGCGCGTGGCGTGTGAGGCGGCCGGGGATGCCGAGCAGTCGGCGGCGCAGCGTGCGGGCGGCGCGCACGGTCGTGTGGGGGAGCCCGATCAGCTGGGTCCAGCGCAGCAGGTTGTGCGCGAGGGCGGCGAGCACGGTCCAGGCGCCGTTGGCGTGGAAGTCGCCGGAGGGGAAGTGCGCCAGCGCTTGGTCTTTGAGGTCGGCGATGACCTGTTCGACGACGGCGTGGTCGCGGTGTTCGGCCTCGACCACGGTGATGTCGTCGGTGCGGTTGGTGACGAACGCGAAGTGCCGCCAGTCGGGGAACAGTTCGGCCTGCGGTCCGACCAGGCGGGTGCGCCGCACGATCAGCCGCCGATCGCCGTAGACGGTCTCGGCGATCTGCGCTTCGCCGCCTTCGGGGTAGGGGATCGGTTGCCAGTCCGCCTCGGCGATCGCCTGCACCGCCGCCTTGACCTTCTTGATGTTGCGCACGCCGATCGAGTACTGCCAGCCGGCCTTCTCCAGCAGCTCGAAGACTGTCGTGTTCCAGAATCCCGAGTCGGCCCTGAGCAGCTTGGTGCCGGTCGCGCCGGCCCGCTCGACGCGGGCGATCAGCTCCTCGCAGAAGCGCTTGATCCCCTTCTGCGTGTTCGCCGACCCCTTGCGCAGCCGGATGTGCAGCGCCTCGCGCGTGTCGGCGCGCGTGGCGAGGATCGGGTGATAGCCGAAGATCCGCGTGTAGCCGTAGGCGGCGCCCTGCTTGAGATAGCCGCAGACCTCGCCGACGAAGCTGTCTATGTCGATCACCAGCCGGCCGTCGCCAGGGCCGGCGCCGGCCTTCCATGCCCGCTGAAGCGACTCCGCCAGCAACCGATCGAGCTGGCGCACGTGCCCGAAGGTAAACGCGCGCAGAAACGTCCCCAAGGTAGATGGCGCCGGCAGCCAGCCGCCGAGCAGCCGGCGCGTGCGTCCGGCGCGCAGCACATCGCTGTCGTCGATGCTGTCGGCGCCGAGCACCATCGCGAACAGCAGCGCCATCACCTTGCGCCCGGCGTTCGCGGCGCCCGGCCGATCGCGACGCAGCCGCACCAGCCGCTGTGCAAGGGCCTCGACACCCAGTCGCTGCGCCAACGCGGCGACCAGCATCACCCCGGCGTCCGACACCGCCCGCTCATCGTCGAACTCGACCGCCAAATCGTCCAATCCGACCGGCTTGCCATCCTGCACCATACGGGTGACCTCCTGACGCAGGACGCGACCGCCCCTAACGGCCGCTTTTCCCCTGCTCAGGAGGTCATTCTTCGTCCAACACCGGACAGAACGCCCTACCGGCGCGGTGGATTCGGGTTTAGACGTTCCGGGCGGTAGACGCTCAGTGCTCGCCCGGGCCGGTCCAGAAGCCGGTGGCGGCGAGTGTTCTCCCAGCGGGAGGCAGCTGACCTTCGAATGTGCACGTCTCGGTCAAAACCGCGTTCTGGTCGAAGCCGGGGACGTCGAAGATGAGGAAGCCTCCGACAAGCCGTATGACGCGGAAGTTCTGCTGGGACGCGATGTCGTGGAAGACCAGCGCGGTGCCGGCGATCGTCGCGGTGACCGTCACGGTCCTGTCGGGACAGGTGAGCGAGAACGTCGCCGCGTGCGGGACGTCGCTGCCGGGGTCGGCCGCGGCGACCGGCGCCGCGATGGCCAGTGCGGCGCCGACGAGCAGGAGTAGGTGAAACCGGAGTGTCATGGCGGTGCTCCTTGGGGTGGGGTTGAACGGGAATGGCGGCGTCAGTGCGGCGCCGCGCTGGATCGGCTAGTGACCGTCGCGGCTCCGGCGATGCGATGACCAGCGCAACGTCGCCGCCGGCGCCGATACCGGCCGATGTGCAGTGTTGGCGAGGACGACCTTCACGACAGTCGCCGCGTCCGGCGTTTGCGCTCCCCTGCGGCGGTCCTGAGCGCTCAGGCCTTGGTCTTGTACCAGGGAGTCGACGTCAGCAGCTGCCAGATCGGCCGGCAGCCGCCGCGTGCGCCGCGCAGCGTCAGCAGCGAGCCCTTGAGCGAGAACTCGACGCCGGCCGAGTCCTGGCGCTGCGCGGGCACCTCGCAGTTGCCGTCGGGCGCGAACGCCAGCCGGTGCGGCGATGCGCCCGTGATCGTGTGCCCATAGTCGCCGCCGTTGTCTGGGGACGAGAGCACGAAGCTGGCGTCCGCCGCGCGGATCGTGATCCGCCACCAGCCTGTCGGCAGAACCTCGACGCCAGCGGTCACCGAGGTCGTGACGTTGGCGGTGTAGACGCCGTCGAGGCGCTCGAGGATCGCCTGCGGGCTGCCCGGCTCGGGAGTCGGCGTCAAGGCCGGCGTCGGCGCCGGCGCAGCGCTGCGCTCGACCTCGCCGCCGCCGAGAGCCGCGATGGCGAGCACTACGGCGGCCACGATCGCGGCGATCGCCAGCACCGGCTTGATCGGGAAGCGCACGCGACCGAGCGCGCCGCGGCGCTCGCGCCGATCCTCGGCCGCGGCGGCGCGCTCGAGCTCGGCGCGCAGCCGATCCACGTACCAGGGTTCGCGATGCCCGGTCATGCCCGCTCCCCCCAACGCCTGCGCAGTCCCGCCAGGCCGCGGCTTACGCGCTTGCGGGCGACGGCCTCGCTGACGCCGGCGCCGACGGCGATCTCGTCGTACCCGCGCTCGTCGACGACGCGCGCCAGCACCGCCGCACGCTGATCCTCGGGCAGGTCGTCGAGCAGCTCGACGACGACCGCCGCCTCGGCCAGCGCGTCGATCCGCGCGATGTCGTCGTCGGTGACCTCGACCGGCCGCATGCCGAGCCGCGTGCGGGCGCGCCGCTCGGCGTAGCCGGACCGCAGCGCCGAGTTGAGCTTGTTCGAGGCGATCGCGATCAGCCACGCGTGCGCAGAGCTGCTGTCGGAGCGATAGCGCCGGCGCTCCGCCAGCGCCGCGGCGAAGACCTCGGCCGTCACATCCGCCGCGCTCTCTGCGTCCGGGCTGCGGCGGCGCGCGTAAGCGAGCACCCACTCCGCGTGGCGGTCATAGAAGACGGCGAAGCCTGCTGCGTCGCCCGTGCGCAGGATCTCGCGGTCGGTGGGCGCTTCGGAGTCCATCACCTAATCAGTCGCAGCAGACCGCACGCTGTGACCGCCGTCAATCGCGAGATTCACGAAGACGTAGATATGGCCCCTGCGCGGGCGCGGCGGCGGGGCGTACGTCAGGCCGTGGACGGTCGCGTCCCTCGGCTCGGTGTACCGGCATGAGAACGGCGCCGAGTCGCTGCGATCGTTCGGCGGCACGCATCGCGCCGATGGCGTTCCGGACCGCGGCACT